>JAOPZY010000178.1 GCA_025963875.1 Actinomycetota bacterium | reverse complement strand
GAAGAGCTCGTGGGCGGCCAGCCCCATGCGCATGATGATGGACTCCAGCTCGGCGAGCTGTTCGTGGAAGTGCCAGCGCGTCTCGACCATTTACCCGAACCTTCCGGTGATGTAGCCCTCGGTGCGTTTGTCCTCGGGCTGCGTGAAGATCTTCTTGGTCGGCCCGATTTCGATGAGCCGGCCGGGGTCGCCCGCCAGCTCCCCCAGGAGAAACGCCGTCCGGTCGGCCACCCGGGCCGCCTGCTGCATGTTGTGGGTGACGAGGACGATGGTGTACCGCTCCCTCAGCTCCATGATCAGGTCCTCGATCCGCAGTGTCGCCACGGGGTCGAGGGCGGAGCACGGCTCGTCCATCAGCAGGATCTCCGGCTGGACGGCGATGGCCCGGGCGATGCAGAGCCGCTGCTGCTGTCCGCCCGAGAGGCTGGTGGCCGCCGCACTCAGCCGGTCCTTCACCTCGTCCCACAAGCCGGCGGCCGTGAGTGCCCGCTCGACGATCTCCTGCAGCTCCGCTTTCGGCTTGCGGCCGTTGAGTTTGAACCCCGCGATGGTGTTGTCGAGGATCGACATCGTGGGGAAGGGGTTGGGCCGCTGGAAGACCATCCCCACCGCCCGGCGGACCGACACCGCGTCCACGGCGTCGTCGTAGATGTTCTCACCGTCGAGGATGACCTTGCCCTCCGCGCGGGCGCCGGGGAGCAGCTCGTGGAGACGGTTGAGGCAGCGGACGAGCGTTGACTTGCCAGATCCGGAAGGACCGATCAGCGCTGTCACCTGGTTGGGTTCGACGGACAGGGAGATGTCCTCGATGGCAAGCCGCTTGCCGTACCAGGCCGAGAGGTTCGAGATTTCGAAGCTTGCGGCCATGTCAGACGCTCCTTTTCGCGGCGACGAACCGTGCCACCAGGGTAAGCACGAGCACCAGAGCGATCAGCGTCAGCGCCCCCGCCCACGCCCGCTGGATCTGGTCCGGGAACGGCGACTGGGCACCGGAGAAGATCTCGAGTGGCAGGGCCGACATCGGCTGGGCGAGCTTGAACGAGATGTACTGGCTGCCGAGCGCGGTGAACAGGAGCGGGGCGGTCTCCCCCGCCGCCCGGGCGACCGCCAGCATGCTGCCGGTCGTGAGGCCCGCCGCGGCGCTCGGGAGTACCACCTTCAGCACGGTGCGCCACTTCGGGGTGCCAAGGGCCAGCGAGGCTTCCCGCACGCTGGTGGGGACCCGGCTCAGCATCTCCTCGGAGGTCCTGAGCACAATCGGCCACATGATGAGCCCGAGGGCGAACGCTCCGGCAATAGCCGAGAAGTGGTGGAAGACCAGCACGACCAGGATGGAGTAGGCGAAGACCCCGACCATGATCGAGGGGACGCCCGTCATGACCTCGGCGAAGAAGCGCACCGCCCGCGAGAGCCGGTTGCCGGAGGCGAACTCGGTCAGGTAGACGGCGCCGAGGATCCCGAGCGGGATGAAGACCACCGCGGCCAGCGCCACCATGGTGAGGGTCCCGATGATGGCGTTCGCCAGGCCCCCTCCCGAGGCGTTGGCGTCCCCGGGCGGGGGCTGCGTGAAGAAGCTAAGACCGTGGATGGCCCCGATGCCCTTCAGGATCACCTCGACAAGGATCGATGCGAGCGGAACGAGCGCGAGCAGCACCGCCAGGACCAGGAAGGTGAGCATCGTCCGGTCGGTGGCCCTCCGCCTGGCCGAAACGCCTTTCATGCTTTGGCCCTCCCCACAAGGAGCCGGGCGAAGATGTTCATGAGCACGGTCACAACGAACAGCACGAGGCCGATGGCGATAAGCGCCTGCAGGTGCAGGGGCTCCTGGGACTGGCCGAACTCGTTGGCGATGACGCTCGCCATCGAGTAGCCACCGGAGAAGATCGATTTGCTGATCGAAGGGATCTGGCCGATGAGCAGGAGCACGGCGACGGTCTCGCCGAGCGCCCGGCCGAGCCCGAGGATCACCGCTCCCACGATGCCGGCCTGGGCGGGCGGGAGCACCCCGTAGCGGATCATTTCCCACCGGGTGGCCCCCAGGGCGAAGGCGGCCTCCCGCACGTCCTGGGGCACGGTCACGAAGACCTCCCGGGTCACCGCCGAGATCGTCGGCACGATCATGATGGCGAGCACGACCCCGGCGGCGAAGAAGCTGGTGCCGCTCGGCGGCCCGGCGAAGATCGGGATGAATCTTCCCAGGGAGTCCGCAAGGAACTGCTCGACGGGCTGGAGCAGCGGCAGGACGACGATGATGCCCCACAAGCCGTAGATCACCGACGGCACCGCCGCCAGGAGGTCGATGAGGTCGGAGATGGGACGCCGGATCTTCGCCGGCGCAATCTCCGAGACGAACAGCGCGGTCCCCAGGGCGATCGGCGTCCCGATCACCAGGGCGATGACCGACGTGACGACCGTCCCGACGATGAAGGGGAGCGCCCCGAAGATGCCCTCGGCGGGTGCCCAGTGGGTCCCGACGATCCACCCCAGGCCGTGCGCCTTCCAGACCGGCCAGGAGAGCTGGAGGAAGCGGACGACCATGAGCGCCAGCGCCAGCAGCAGCGCGGACGCCCCGAGCATGGCGACCCACCGGGCGACGCCTTCGGAACGGCGTCGCCCGGTGAGTGACCCACGCTCACGGACGGTGAGCGTGGCTACGTCGGTGGTTTCTGTCGTGCTCAGGAACAGCTCCTATCCGGCCAGCAGGGGCTGGCCATTGAAGACCACCGTTTTCAATGCCGCGAGACACTTCGTCTGGAGGGCGGCGGGCAGGGCGACGTAGTACAGAGCCGCCTCCGACGCCTGGCCGGTGGTCAGCCCGTAGTTGAGGAAGTTCACCACCGCGGCGCCCTTGGGGCCGTCGCTCTGCTGCTGGTAGACGAGGGCGTAGGTGGGCCCGGCGATGGGGTAGGCGTCCTTGCCCGGGGCGTTCAGCAGGTTGAAGACCAGGTTGGTCGGTGTGAGGGGAGAGAAGTCGAAGTCCGCGGCCGCGGCGGCCGTCGTGCTGACGGTGGGCGCCACGTAGGCGGTCTTGTCGCCGTTCTGGATCTTGGCCACCTGGGTCTTGGTCTGCTGGGCATAGGTCAACTCGACGTAGCCGATGCCGCCTGCGGTGCTCTTGACCACCGCGTCGACGCCGGCGCTCTTGGCGCCTGCCTTGAACTGGGCGGTGGTTGGCCAGGTCGGTCCGGTCCCGGCACCGATCTTGGACTTGAAGTCGGTGCTCACGGTCGAGAGGAACGTCGTGAAGATGTACGTGGTGCCCGAGCCGTCCGAGCGGTGGACGACCGTGATCGGGGTGTTCGGCAGGGTGACGCCGGGGTTGTCCGCCTTGATCTCGGCGTTGTTCCATGCGGCGAGCTTGCCCTGGAAGATGTCAGCGAGCGTCTGGGCGCTGAGGTTCAGCGTCGCCACGCCCGGCAGGTTGTAGATGACCGCCACCGCGCCGAGGGCGGTGGGAACGTTGAGGATGGTGGCCGTCTGGGTGGCGGGGGCCGAGTAGGGCGCATCGGTGCCGGCGAAGTCGACCGTCTTGGCAGCGATGTCCTTGATGCCCTGCGACGAGCCGGTGCCGGTGTAGTTCACCTGGATGTGCTGGGCGGCGTTGAAGTCGGTGCCCCACTTGTTGTACAGGGGCTGGGCGAACGTGCTGCCGTCGCCGGTGATCGACGACGCCGGCTGGATGGCCGCGGCGCTGCTGGATGAGCTCGCCGACGTGCTCTGCGAGGGGCTGGTTGTGGTCTTGGTGCTCGAACAAGCCACCGCCACCATCCCCATGATCAGAGTCACGACCACGAACAGCTTCGAACGTCTCACTCGACTACTCCTTCTCCTCTGGGGCCACACGGGGCCCGCCTTCTTGGCCTTCTCCGGCGTGGGGGGCGGCACGCGACCGCGAGGGGACGCGCTGGGTGGTGAACCGGTCCTTCCACGCTTCCGACGGTAGCGGCGGGTGGCGGGAGCAAGGTGTCCTCACCGCGAACTTTATGTGAACTTTGTGACGCACGCCGCACCCTTCGGCCCAACGGGGCGCTCCGCGCGGGGGCGCGGCATGGTGGAATGCAGTTGAACTGCACGTGAACGTTGCGGTGAACCGGGAGTGGGAGTGGGAAGGTGGCGCTGGTCCTCGTCGTCGAAGACGACCCCACCATGGCCGAGATGGTGTCCTACAACCTTCGGCGCCAGGGCCTCGAGGTCGAGGTAGCCCACGACGGTCCCGGAGGACTGCAACGTGCCCGGGCGAAGGACGTGTCCCTGGTGCTGCTCGACGTGATGCTGCCCTACCTCGATGGCGTCCAGGTCGCCGAGCAGCTGCGGGCGGCGCGGCCCGACCTGCCCATCCTCATGCTGACGGCCAGGGGGGAGGAGGAGGTCAAGCTCCGTGGCTTTGCGGCCGGTGCGGACGACTACCTCACCAAGCCCTTCTCGATGGACGAGCTCGTGGTGCGGGTGAAGGCGCTGGTACGGCGGTCCCGGGCGGAGGCCATCCGGACGGAGACGCCGGCGGAGGTCCGCTTTGGGGATCTGCGTCTGGTGGCGAGGGACTTCCGCTGCTGGGTGGGCGGTACGGAGGTCGCCCTCCGGCCCAAGGAGTTCTCGCTGCTGGCCCGCCTCGCCTCCGAGCCCGGCCGGCTGTTCTCCCGGCTGGAGCTGGCCGAGGAGATCTGGGGCTACAGCCACCTCGGCGACACGCGGACGATCGACACCCACGTGAAGAACCTGCGGCGCAAGGTGGAGGATGGATCCACGTACCTGTACATCGAGACGGTCCGGGGGCTCGGGTACCGCTTCCGTCTCCGACCGAAAGCCGGTGACGGCGGGGCCGACGGAAAGGCCGGCCCCAGCCCCCCGTTGCCGGAGCGGGAGCAGACGTGACCGGCTGGAAGCTCGGCCGGCGGCTGGTCGCCACCCATCTAGTGGTCGTGGCGGCGTCCCTTGTGGTGCTGGCGGCCGGGGTGTCGGCGGGGCTGCCGGAGCCGGTTGCGGTGGGATTGGCGGTGGCTGCCGGCGCCGTGCTCGGGGCTGTGCTTGCCCTGCGGACGGGACGTTGGATCTCGGGACCCCTGCAGGAGGTCAGCGGGGCCCTGTTCACGTCGCTCTCCAGCAGCGAAGACACCCGGCGCCTCGAGGAGCGCCCCGGGCCGCCGATCCTTGGCGACCGGGGCCCGGCGGAGGTGCGCCGGCTCGCCGGCGCCCTGGAACAGGTCGCCGGAGAGCTGACCGGCCGCCTGGCCGATCTGAACCGGGAGTCGGGCCTGCGCGAGCAGATCCTGTCGTCCATGTCGGAGGGCGTCGTGCTGGCGGACGCGTCGGGCCGCATCCTGTACGCCAACCCGGCGGCCGAGGGGCTGCTCCCCGGGGCATCGACGCTGCCCTCGCAGCTCCGTACGGAGGGCCCGGTCGAGCTGACGCTCCGTCACCCCCGCCGGCGCGACCTCAAGGCCACCTGCCTGCGGCTCGGGGACGGGCGGCGCCTCGTGGCCATCCAGGACGTGACCGAGGCGAAGCGCATCGAGGCGATGCGGCGTGACTTCGTCGCGGACGCCTCCCACGAGATGAAGACGCCCGTCGCCTCCATCCAGGCGGTCGCGGAGACGCTCGAGATGGCGGTGATGGACGACCCCGAGGCCGTCCCGCGGTTCATGCGCACCCTGCTGTCGGAGATCCGCCGCCTTTCCAACCTCGTGCAGGACCTCCTCGACCTCGCGCGCCTCGAAGGGCGGCCGGCGGAGCGCACCGTCGTCTCGCTCACGAAGGTCGTGATGCAGGAGGCGGACCGCATCCGGCCGGAGGCCGAGGAGAAGGGCCTCACGGTACGGGAGGAGGTCGCCCGAGGCGTCGTAGTGGCCGGGACCCCGGAGGACCTCTCGCTCGCCCTCCGCAACCTGCTCGACAATGCGCTGCGCTACACCCTCGCCGGCGAGGTGTCCGTGCGCCTGTGGGTGGAGGACGGGCACGCCAAGGTCGAGGTCGCCGACACCGGCCCGGGCATCCCGGGCAAGGACCTGAGCCGGATTTTCGAGCGCTTCTACCGGGTCGACCGGGCACGCTCCCGGGAGACCGGTGGCACGGGCCTCGGCCTGTCGATCGTCCGCCACGTGGTGGAGCAGCACAACGGCTGGGTCCAGGTGGAGAGCGAGCTGGGGCGGGGGTCCCGCTTCGTCCTGACGGTGCCGGCGATCCGCTCGCCCGGGGGTGGCCAGGAGTAAGGCGGAGCCCCCCGGGGGCGGATCTCCCCGGGGGCGGACGAGGAAGTTAGGGCCCCAGCGCGCGCTGGCACGCGCCCGGCTCCTAAGTTCGGGCCAGAGCAGAACGTTAGGGGCCCAGCGCGCACCTGCGCGCGCTGGGCCCCGGACTTCCCGCCTGGTCAGCTGGTCAGTGGGACATGTTCTGATCGAACGGCTGGCCGGTCGTCGGGTCGAGGTAGAGCTTGGCGTTGGGGTTGTGCTGACTGAAGTCGAACATGTTGTTCAGGCTCCCCGCGATGGCGTCGAACGAGTTGGCGATCTTCGGCAGGTGCCAGTTCTGCTCGACGAAGGCCAGGATCGAGCTCTGGTCCGTCAGCGTGTGGTCGACGAAGTTGTGCTTGGTCCAGGGCGAGATCACCAGCAGCGGCAGGCGGGGGCCGTAGCCGCAGCGCCCGTTCGCGCCGCCGAGGGGCGGGTTGGCCGTCGTGTCACCACAGAGCCCGGCGCCGGTCAGGAAGTCCTGGGGGCCGGGAGGGGTGGCGACCGCCGAGGTGTTCGAGGTGTTGTGGATCCCGCTGTACACGTGGTCGTACCAGCCGTCGGAGTCGTCGTAGGAGACGACGACCGCGGTCGACGACCAGTCGGGCGTTTGCTGCAGGGCGTTGATCTCCTCGGCCACGAACTGCTGCTCGTCGACGGGGTCGGAGTAGCCTGCGTGGCCGTCCTGGTAGCCGGGAGCCTTGAGGAAGCTGACGGCGGGCAGGTGGTCGGGCGAGACGTAGCCGCGGGTGATGGCCCCTACCAGGGAGTTGAAATCGCTCGTGTCGTAGTTGTGGTTGGCGGTGTCGAACTGTGGCACCCCACCCGCGAAGCTCTGTGTGTCGGTCCCGATCGCCGAGAGCGAGGCAGGCGCCAGGTGGTGCGGGTTGGCGGTGGAGGCGTAGTACTGGAACGGCTCGTGGTGCGGGATGTAGTCGTCCTTGCTGCCGTAGTTCGTCGAGCCGGTCCCCGTACCCCCGATGCCTGCCCCGACCGGGTGGGCGGTGTTGCAGATGCCCTGGTCGGAGGCGGGAGGCGTGTTGAAGCCCTTGCCCTTGAACTCGTCGGGCGTGAAGACCGCGGTCGCCGTGGTGGCGCCGATCTTCGTGGCCGCAACCGTGAAGGGGGTCGAGGGCTTGAAGCCGCCCTGGAACCAGCCCCACGAGATGCCGGCGGCGTTGAGGTTGTCGCCGACGTTGCGGCCTGACAGCGAGACCGCGTCACGGGTGGAGCAGTCGTCGTAGTACGGCTGCGGGTCCTCGATCACGGTCGGGGAGGCTCCCGGACCGCCGGGGACGGTGTCCCCGTTGGTCAGGGCTCCGTTGATGGCCTTGTCCACGCCGTTGGTCTGGCCCGAGATGAGGTTGATGGCTCCCGGCGCGGACGGACCGAAGGTGGTGTTGAAGGAGTTGTCGCTCATGGCGAACTTCTGGGCGTAGTTCCAGAGCCCGGTCACGGTGTTGCCGTCGTAGTAGTTCATGACGTCGGAGGCGTTGCAGGGCTGGCCGGTGGGGCTCTTGCCGGTGCCGGTGCCCACCGTGGTCACGAACTTGTCCATCGCGCCGCCGTTGAAGGCCTTCTGCTCGTCGGGGTAGCCGTGGTTCTGGTCGCAGGTGAGGACGTCGTTGATGGTGGCCGGGTCGTAGCGCTTGGGGTTGACCTGGTTTCCCGTCGCGTCCTTGTTCGGGTTGTTCGTCAGCAGGGTCCCGGTGCCGCTGACCCCCGGGTTGTTCACGAGGCCGTTGACACTCGGGGTGCCGTACGCGGCGTGGAACGGGTCGCCCGAGGTGTTGGCAGCCTTGGGATAGGTGCCGAAGTAGTGGTCGAAGGAGACATTCTCCTGGAAGATCACCACCAGGTGCTTGATCGGGCTGGCGGTGACCCCCGCGCTGCGGCGACCGTTGGCCACGGTCTGGCCGGCAGCCGTGAATGTGACGAGACCGACCGTGGCTGCAATCGCGAGCGCTGGCGGCATGACCCTCCCGCCGAAGCGGTCTCGCAGGCGTGTCGAAGCCATCGTCCCTCCCTCCGATAGTTGGACGCCGAGCATCCTAGGAAACCGCCGCGAACGTCCGGCCACACGGCTGTGACGGGAGCGTGAACGATCCAGGAACGTTGCCCGACGGGGCCGCCGACACACGGTGTTCAGGCAGGCGCAACCTGGCGTTCACACAACGCGCTTATCGTCGGATCCACATGTCAGGCTCGCCTTGCGCTCGCTGGACGCCGCCCGGGACCCAGAGGGAGAAGATCCCTCGCATCGCCGTTTGCCGGCTGTGCGGCGACCGGGTGGTCCTTACCGTGGCTGCCGAACGTCGGGCCGGGCCCACCCCGTGCGCCTGGACGGCACACCCCAGCAACGCCAGGCAAAAGCCCGATCACCCGTAGGCCGCGTCGCCGGCCAATCATCGCTTCGTACCCGGAGGGCGGTCGCGCAAATCCGCGGTCCACTTCTATGTTTTGTGGCGAGCCGCCTCGGAGATCTCTCTGACATGCTTGCCGGCCTGATCGTTTCCGCCCTGATGCTCTTCTGTGTGATCGCCCTGGCGTTCACCGCACGGATGGACCGCGTCCTGGCCGGCGCAGCCGAACCTGTGCACCCGGCGGAGTTCGACGGAATGGAGGATCTCTAGCATAGGAGCGGTTCTGCTATAATCCTGACGCTCCGCCCAAGGAGCGAGTGTCAGGCCATCCGGCGAGGCGGGTGGGGAGGTCCCCCACCGGCGTGTTTTCGGCGAAACGCAGCTCGGTCA
>JAOPZY010000165.1 GCA_025963875.1 Actinomycetota bacterium | reverse complement strand
GGTGGGGACCGGACGGAGGCAGAACCGGAGGTCACAACCGAACCGGCGCGGAAGCACATGGCGTCGGCGAAGTGAGCGGCAATGATCTGCATGGACACGGGCAGGCCGGAGGCGTCGACCCCGCAGGGCACGGCCAGAGCCGGGTGGCCGCTCAGGTTCAACGGCGCGGTGTTGCCGGACATGGTCGTGCCGCGGGCAAGCAACTCTGCGTCGGTGCCGGGCCGGTCGAGGAGAGCCGGGGCGGTGTGGGGCGTGGTGGGCGTCACGAGGAGGTCGCAGGTCCTGAGGGCTGCACTGATCTCGTCCCGGAGTGCCCGCCGCAGGTTCTGGGCCTTGCCGAAGTACGTGGAGAAGTAGTGGTCGTGGAGCCAGCGGCCGGCAAGGAGCCAGACCTTCATGAACGGTGGGAACTCGTCGGCCTCCAGACGCCGCGACAGCGCGAAGGCGTGCGCCCGGGCGACGTCGATCTCGCCGAGATGACCGAACCCCATGCCCTCGGACTGGGCCATGGCCCACGCGAGGTGGAAGAGCATCGCGAGCTCGATCGGCCAGGCATCTGCCCAGAGCGGTATCGAGACCGGCACCACGTCCGCTCCCGCATCCGTCAGCACATCGAGGCCGTCCCGGAACCGCTCGAGCACGTCGGCCTCGCACAGATTCTCGTCGACCCCCTGGTCGACGACCCCGATCTTCAGGCCCGCCACCCCTTGTCCGACTGCCTCCGCGCACGACGTCGGCGCCGGCATGGCCCGCACCCATTGCGGATCCCGATCGTCGTGGCCCGCGATCACATCCGTGACCCGGGCGGCAAGCTCCACCGTGGCGGCGGTCGGGCACACGGAGTCGATGGTGTGATCCATGTAGGTGAGGCCGTGTGACGGGATGAGCCCGTGGGTTGCCTTGAGGCTCACGACGCCGCAGAAGGAGGCGGGGATGCGGGCGGAGCCGCCCTCGTCGACCCCGATGGAGATGTCCACAGTGCCCGACGCCACCGCCGAGCCGGAACCGCCCGAGGATCCCCCCGCCGAACGGGTCGGATCGACGGGGTTGCGCGGCGGGCCGAACCAGCTCGACTCGCCGGTGCCGGAGGTGGCGAAGTCGTCCATGTTGAGCTTGCCGACGATGGTGGCCCCGGCGTCCAGCAGCCGCTCGACGACCACCGCGTCGGTCACCGGCACGTACGCCGACGTGCGAGAGGCGTTCGTGATCGGCACCCCGGCGACGGCCAGGTTGTCCTTCACCGCAGCGCGTAGTCCCGACAGTGGTCCGTCTGCGGCCCCGGCGACCCGGCAGAACCGGGTGAAGGCGTTGAAGGGGTCCTCGTCCGGCTGCGGTCGCCGCCCGGGATCCCGGAGGAGGTACCGGGAGCCGGGTTGCGTTGCCACCAGGTCGTCGAGGCGGTCGAGCTGGGTCAGGACCCCGGCCAGGATCTCGCTGTAGGCAGCCGCCTCGTCGTCGGTGAGGTGCAGGTGCTCGGCCGCCCCGACGTCGATCAGCTCCTTCGGCGTGGGGGCCCGGAGGAAGCCCCGGATGCGGCGCCCCATCACTTCACCCACACGTTGGTCAGGTCGACGTACCAGGACTGCGGCATGACGAACCCGTGCACCGTGGGCGAGAGCACCCGGGGGTTCAGGTCGTTGACGACGAGCAGCCAGGGAGCGTCCTTGAGGAGCTGGGCGTTGATCTGGGTGAAGAGTGCCGCCCGCTTGGTGTTGTCCAGCTCCGCCTTCGTCTGGGCAAGCAGGGCGTCCACCGTGGGGTTGGCGTAGTGGCCGACGTTCAACGACCCCTGGCCGCTTCCGAACCAGTCGGCCCACAGCGACGGGAGCACGTACCCGAGGGAGATGTTCATGGCATCGGCGCCGCCCGGGATCTTGGCTTGGAAGAAGTCCTGCAGCATGGACGCCCACTCAACAGGTTGGAGCTTGACCTGCACGCCGACCGCCGCCAGGTCCTTCTGCAGCGACTCGTTCATCGGGATGGGCACCATGTTCCCGGAGCCGCTCGTGGGGAACGAGAGGGTCATGCTGAAGCCGTTCGGGTAGCCGGCGGCGGCGAGGAGTTGCTTCGCCTTGGCCGCGTCGTAGGTGTAGGTGTCGAGGCTCGGGTCGTAGCCGGCGTCGCCGACCGGGGCGTACTGCAGGGCTGGGCGGCCAGTTCCGTTGAGGATCGACTTCGACAACGTGGCACGGTCGATGGCGTAGTTGAGGGCCTGACGCACCCGCACGTCGTCCAGGGGCTTCTTCGTCAAGTCGAACACCCATGGCCACACGTGGCTGTAAGCGTTGGTGAGGACCTGGAACCCCCCGGCCTTGAGCGCCGTGACCGAGTCCGGCGGCGGAACCTCGATCCAGTTCACCTCACCCGACTGCAGGGCGGCGGCCCGGGCGGTGGCGTCCGGGATCGGTCGGAGGATGACCCGGTCCAGCTTTGCAGGACCCCTCCAGTAGTCGGGGTTGCGGACCATCACCAGTTTCTGGCCCCGTACGTACGACTCAACCTTGAAGGGGCCGGTCCCCACCGGCTTCGTGGCGAAGCCGTCCTTGCCCTCGGCCTTGATAGCCGTCGGACTCCCGAAGGGCAGCAGGGCCAGGTCGCCGAGGAGGTACGAGTAGGGACCCTTCGTGGTGATCTGGATCGTCATGTCGTCGATCTTCTTGGAGGAGGCGATGCCTCCCAGGAACAGGCCGGCCGTCGCATTGAGCTCCGGGTAGTAGTCGGGGCTCGACTTGTTCGTCATGCGGTCGAGGTTGAAGATGGCCGCGTCGGCGTTCCACGGCGTACCGTCCGTGAACTTCACGCCGGGCCTCAGGTGGAAGGTCCAGTTCGTGGCATCCGGCGTGACGTCCCACGATGTGGCCAGGCCCGGCTTGATGTCCGGGGCATGCGTCCCCTGCGTGAGTTCAAACCGGGTCAGCCCGTCGTAGAGCTGGACGCCGACGAAGCGACCGCCCTCGCCACCCTCGCTCTGGAACATGCCCGTGTCGAGGCCGGGGATATTGGTTGCCGTCATGCCGATGATGAGGGTGCCGCCCGTTCCAGACCCACCCGAGGTGCTGGGTGACCCGGCGGTCGTTGTCGATGAAGAGCCACAGGCGGTAGCCACGACGGCAAGGACAGCGGTGATCGCAACCCAACGGCCACTACGCAACATGCTCTCTCCTTGGTCTCGGGAGGGGTCTCGGGAGGGTCTCGGGAGCGTGCGGATCGGCATCGGATGTAGCTGCTCGAGAACGCCTCAGGCCAGCAGCGCCTCCGGGTGGGGATGCAGGGTGCAGGCGACGCGATGCCCAGGCGTGATCTCGATAAGCGGTGGACGGTCGCCGGCACACACCTCGGTGGCGTAGGCGCAACGGGTTCGGAACGTGCAGCCTGACGGGGGGTCCGAGGGACTCGGCGGATCGCCCTGCAGGACGATCCGCTCACGGCCCTGTCCCGGTTCCGCCGACAGGAGTGCCTGGGTGTACGGGTGGAGGGGGCGAGCCCACAGCTCCTCGGCCGGTCCCTCCTCGACCACCCGCCCCAGGTACATGACCGCGACCCGATCGGAGACGTGCTCGACGACCGAGAGATCGTGGGAGATGAACAGGTAGGCAATGCCGAGGTCTCGCTGGAGCTGGACGAGGAGGTTGAGCACCTGGGCCTGGACGCTCTTGTCCAGGGCCGACACCGCCTCGTCGCAGATGACCAGGCGGGGGTCGGTGGCAAGAGCCCGGGCGATCGCCGCCCGTTGCAACTGGCCTCCCGAGAGCTCGTGGGGGTACGCCCGGCCCTGCTGGGCGGCGAGTCCCACCCGGTCGAGCAACTCGGCCACCCTCGGTGCCCGATCCGCCCGGGACCACCCGTGGGCACGGAGGTTGAACACGATCGACTCCGAGACTCGCAGGCGGGGGTTCAGCGATGTCGCCGGGTGCTGCGGCACGACCTGGAGACGGGCTCGGAGGCGGCGCAGCTCGGCTCCCTTCGCGGCCATGAGGTCCGCGTCCTCGAACCGCATGGTCTCCGCCTGCCCGGCTTCGAGACGCAGGATCACCTTGGCAGTCGTCGACTTGCCGCACCCCGACTCCCCCACCAGGCCGAAGGTCTCCCCCGGCTCGATGTCGATGTCGACGTCGTCGACGGCCCGCACCCCGTTGCCGTAGGTCATCCGCAAGCCCCGGGCCTCCAGCAGGGCGCTCACGTACGGCTCCCCGCCATCGTCCCCGCCATCGTCAGCGGGCGGATACAGGCGGCGGCCCCGCGCCCGGGGACCGGCGTCAGGGCAGGCTCCTCGGCCGCGCACGCCTCGTCGGCGAACCGGCATCGCGGGGCGAACGGGCAGCCGGACCCGAGTTCGCCGGGCTGAGGAGGGCGGCCCGGGATGGGCAGAAGGGATCCACGAACGGCTCCGGAGGTTGGCAGGGCCGCCAGCAGTGCCGCCGTGTACGGGTGGGCGGGATCTCCGAGGACCTGGTCGGCAGCCCCCTGCTCGACGATCCTGCCGGCGTACATGACGGCAACCCGGTCCGCCATCTGCCGGGCCACGCCGACGTCGTGCGTCACCAGCAGGGTCCCCATCCCGAGCCGGCCCTTGAGCTCCCCGATCAGCTCGAGGATCTGGGCCTGGACGGTGACGTCGAGCGCTGTCGTCGGCTCGTCGGCGATCAGTAGGTCTGGCTCGCAGGAGACGGCGAGGGCGATGACCACCCGCTGTCGCATCCCGCCAGAAAGCTCGTGCGGATAGGAGCGTGCGGCCCGCGTCGGGTCGGGGAGGCCGACCAGCGTGAGCAGATCGATCGCCCGCGCTGCCGCTTCGTTGCGGGACAGGGCCGGCTGGTGCACCCGCAGCACCTCCCGCAACTGGGAGCCGACCCGCCGGACCGGATCGAGGGCACTGCCCGGATCCTGCGATACCAGGCCCATGCGACTCCCCCGGAGGTGATTCACATCGTTCTGCGTCGCTTGCACCAGGTCGATGCCATCCAGCATCACCCGGCCCTTGAGTTCGGTCCGTGGCCCGTAGAGGCGGAGGATCGAGCGGGCGGTGACTGACTTGCCGCTGCCGCTCTCGCCGAGCAGGACCAGCGTCTCCCCACGGGCGATGGAGAACGACACACCACGGACCGCGGCCACCCTCCAGTCGCCCGATACGAACGTAGTGCTCAGTTGCTCGACCGACAGGAGCGGGAGGCTGCTCCGCAACTGCTCGAGGTCCCTCGCGGAGATCGTCATGCGAAGTTCTCCGATCGGACGTCGAGCACCCGGCGCATACCGTCGCCCAGGACGTTGAAGGCCACGGAGGCGAGCAGGATGGCGAAGGCGGGGGCGAGGGCAACCATTGGGGCGGAGTAGATGTACTGGCGGGCGTCGGAGATCATCAGCCCCCACTCGGCGGTGGGCGGGGAGACGCCGAGGCCCAGGAAGCTGAGCCCGGCTGCGTAGACGATGGAGAGGCCGACGAGCGTTGTGCAGTAGACGGTGATGGCGGGTGCGACGTTGGGGAGGACCTGGCGCACGGCCACGGAGGAGCGGCGTGCCCCGCTGGCGGCCGCGGCCTCCAGGAAGTCGGCCCGGCGCAGGCGGGCGGTCTCGGTCTCGGCCACCCTGGCGATCGGCGGGATGAGGATGACGGTGAGGGCGATGATGGCGTTGGAGATGCCCGAGCCCAGGGCCGCCGCGATCGTGATGGCCAGCAGCACGGCGGGGAAGGCATAGAAGACGTCGAGGGTGCGCATCACGGTGCCGTGGAGCGTGCGGCCGGCGAGCCCGGCGATCACCCCGAGTGCGGTGCCGACAGTCCCCGCCACGGCGACCGGCACGAACCCGGTGAGCAGGCTGAGGCGTGCCCCCCAGATCAGGCGGCTGAGGACGTCACGGCCCTGCCCGTCGGTCCCGAGCAGGTGGCCATGGCTACCGAAGCCCGCCAGGCGGTCGGCGGTGATGCCGACGTTCGGTGCGTAGGGGGCGATAACCGGAGCCAGAACTGCGGCGAGCACGGTCGCGCCCACGAGAACTGCGGCAGCCGTGGCGGCGAGTCCGAGGCTCTTCCGGCGCCGCGTGACCGCCTCGCTGGGCAGTGCGTCGGCGGGTGCGAGACGTGGTGCGAGGCGAACCTCACTGCTGAGGGTGCTCATACCATTCCCCCCTTGCGTTCAAGGTCAAGTCTTAACGTCACGTTTGATGTCCAGTTTGGTGTGGAAAGCTCCATGCATGAATGTTGAGTCTCGCGATGCGATAGACGGGCAGATTAAGGACCACCTTGGCCCTCGTCATCGCCCTGGGCTGGTGCAGGTACGCTACGAGGATAAAGCTTAGCGGTGTAGCGTTTCCTCGAAGAGTCGCGCCGGTAAAGCCTGAGTTACGCCACATGCCGTTGGGCATGAAATGCCTGGTCTCCTGCGGAAACGCCCCGCCGGGTGGGGCGCTCCGCCACCGAGCGGCCGCTTCCGCCACCTCGGTCCGGCCAAGTCACCGGCGGGATACAACACGACACCGTTGTCTCCCCAAGCCCCAACGCTCGCGAGATCCTTCCCGCCTACGGTGGCGGAGCGATGGCAAACCGCGACCAATTACCGCCTGCATGCTGGCATTTTGTGGCCGCCCAGGTGGCGTAACAGAAGGTTTACCGGTATTCCCTTGTCACAGATATTTCCGGCGTGCAAGGTGTGTCCAGTGGCGCCCGAATCCGACGGGGGCCGGAATGGAGCGCGAGATCATGAACGAGTACCTGACGTTGGCAGAGGTATCGGCAGCGATCCACGCGGGTGAGACGACCAGTGTCGAGGTGACGACGGAGCTGCTGGAACGGGCCGACCGCCTGGACCCGGTGCTGGGCACCTACCTTGTCCGGTTCGACGACGCGGCCCTCGCCGCGGCAGCCGCCCTCGATGCGGAGCTGGCCGCGGGACACGACCGCGGCCCCCTGCACGGGGTCCCGCTCGGCATCAAGGACATCATCGCCACCGACGACGGCCCGACGACGGCCCAGAGCCTCATCCTGGACCCGGCCTGGGGCGACCAGGGGGACGCCCCGGTCGTGCGGCGCCTGCGTGACGCCGGCGGCGTGATCGCCGGCAAGACCACGACGTGCGAGTTCGCCATCGGCATGCCGGACGACACCAAGCCCTTCCCGGTGCCCCGCAACCCGTGGGACACGACCACCTGGCCCGGTGGCTCGAGCTCGGGGACCGGCAGCGGCGTCGCCGCCGGCCTGTTCTTCGGCGGCCTGGGCACCGACACGGGCGGGAGCATCCGTCTGCCGGCCGCATTCTGCGGGATCAGCGGCCACAAGCCCACGTTCGGGCTGGTGCCCAAGTCGGGATGCACACCGCTCGGCTACACCTACGACCACATCGGTCCCATGGCGCGCAGCGCCCAGGACTGCGCCCTCATGCTCGCCGTCATGGCCGGCTACGACGCCTCCGATCCCATGTGCTCGCCCGGCACCCTCGCGGAACCGCTGACGTTCGAGCCGGCGTCGCTCGCGGGGCTGCGCGTCGGCGTCGACCGCACCATCCAGACGCGCCACGCCGTGGACCCAGCGGTGCCCGGCTGCCTCGACGACGCGGTCGCAGCGCTCGCCGACGCCGGCGCCACCATCATCGACATCGCCATCCCGCACTACGAGGCCCTGACCGCCGCCACCGCCCTCGGATTCCTGAGCGAGGGCTGCGCGTACCATGCAGCCGATCTGCAAGCCCGGTGGGCGGACTACGGCAGGCCAACCCGGCTCACGCTCGCACGCGGCGCGTTCGTCTCCAGCGGGGATTACGTGCAGTCGCAATGCGTTCGCCAGGTGGGCTCCCAGGCAATGGCCGATCTCTTCGAAACCTGCGACGTGGTGGTCACACCAACCGCCGGTGTCGGCGCGTTGACCTTGGCGGACCTGGACTTCGAGTCCGTCATGGAGAGCGTCTTCACCCCGGTGTGGAACGCCGTCGGGTACCCGGCGATCTCGGTGCCGATGGGCTTCACGGCAACGGGGCTTCCGCTCGGCCTGCAGATCGCTGCGGCGCCGCTCAGCGATGCCATCGCCCTCAAGGTGGGCATGGCCTACCAGGCAGCGACCACCTGGCACCTCCGGTCACCGCAGCCAGTCGTGCCTTCCATGGCCTGATCGTCGATGACCCGAGACTACGAGCGCCGGTGGTGGATTCTGGCCGTCCTCTGTCTGAGCCTCGTCCTCATCTCTGTCTCGAACACATCACTCAACGTCGGGTTACCGTCGCTGGCTCGCAATCTGCACGCCAGCGCCAGCCAGCTCCAGTGGATCGTCGACGCCTACAGCCTGGTCTTTGCCGGGCTCCTGCTGACCGCCGGCTCCCTGGGTGATCGGTACGGCCGGAAGCGAGCGCTCAACGTCGGCCTGGTGATCTTCGCTCTCGCTTCCGGTGCCGCAGCCGTATCGACGTCCGCCGGCCAGCTCGTTGCCGCGCGGGGAGTGATGGGCGTCGGGGCAGCCCTCGTCATGCCGGCCACCCTGTCCGTGCTCGCCCAGGTCTTCCCGCAACGGGAGCGGCCCAGGGCCATCGCGATCTGGGCGGGCTTCGCCGGAGCTGGCGGCGCGGGCGGGTCCGTGCTGAGCGGGTGGCTCCTGCTCCACTTCTGGTGGGGATCGATCTTCCTCACCAACATCGCAGTGGCGCTCGTGGCGCTGGCTGCGGGGGCCTGGCTCATCCCCCGGGCCGGCGATCACCACGAGGCGCCGCTCGACCCACCCGGCGCCGTCCTGTCCATCGGCGCCCTCGGTGCCCTCATCTACGCCATCATCGAAGCGCCGGCCAGGGGTTGGGCTGCCCCGGCGACCGTCGCATGGCTCGGGATCGCTGCCGCCTTCCTCGTCGCCTTCGTCTGGTGGGAGCGACGGTGCGAGAACCCCATGCTCGACATGGCGTTCTTCGGCAACCCGACGTTCACGGCGGCCACCACAACGCTGACGTTCATCTTCTTCACGATGTACGGGATGGTGTTCCTCCTCACCCAGTACCTCCAGCTCGTGCTGGGTCTCTCGCCGCTGCTGGCAGGGCTTCGCATCCTCCCGATCCCCATCGTCTTCATGGCCACCGCCCCCCTGTCGGCCAGGATGGTGGAGCGGTGGGGCCAGCGCCGGGTGGTGGGGCTCGGCCTCGTGACCCTTGCCGCCGGCATGGCGATCATCTCCCGTGCCGGCATCAGGGCGGACTACTCGGTGCTGACGCTGGGGCTGGCGGTCAGCGCCCTCGGCATGGGCGTGACCATGGCGCCGTCGACCGGCGCCATCATGAGGTCGCTGCCGCTGCGGAAAGCCGGTGTCGGCTCCGCCGTCAACGACGCCACGCGCGAGCTCGGCGGTGCCCTGGGCGTTGCGGTCCTCGGGAGCATCCTGGCATCGCAGTTTCGACGCAACCTCCTGCCGGCGATCCAGGGTCTGCCGGCGCTGGGCCGGGCGGGCACCGCCAACCTCGGCGCTGCGCTCGGCTCGGCATCCAACCTGCCCGCCGGCCCAGGCTCCGTGTTCGCAACCTCTGCCCGAGGCGCATTCGTCGACGCCCTGCACGTCACGCTGCTGGTAGCGGTGGCCGTCGCCCTGGTGGCTGCCGCGTTCGTCACCACGCTGCTCGGTAGACGGGCCGTGTGGGAGCTCCCGTCCGCCGTGGAGGCGGCAGGCGACGTCGCGGCCTCCCGGCCCCGAACAACGCCCGGGACGGATGCAGCATGACCAACTTCCCCCGGTCGTGTAGCTCTCTACCTGCCGAGGGCTGCATAATCGCCTGATGAGCCGCCCGAGCGAAGCCAGGGGAATTGTCCGGACACCGAGCCCGCATAGCTATCAGGACACGATCGCCCGGCTGCGCTCGGAGATCGAACGGCGACAGCTCACCCTCTTCACCGTGATTGACCAGGCGCGGGAGGCGGAGCGCGCCGGTTTGCGGCTTCGGCCCACTACCCTGCTCGTCTTCGGCAGCCCAGCGGCCGGAACCAAGGTGATGGAGGTGTCGCCCGAAGCGGCGATCGATCTGCCGCTCAAGATTCTGATCTGGCAAGACGAGACCGAACATGTTTGGGTTGCCGTCAACGATGCCCTCTACCTGCTTCAACGCCATGGACTGCCTGATGAACTGCTTCCGGTTCTGGGCGCTGCACAAGCGGTTGTCAACGCCGCCCTGGCCTGATGGCCTTCACCTCAGGTCTCAACAACTTTGTTTGTTTCGCCGCGCTATACGCGGTAGCGGTAAAGCCAACAAAGTTGTCCTGGGCGGTGATGGCGGCGAAGTATGGCTATTGGAACGCATTTCCCGGAGTGAACACCGCGCCCCGGATACACCCGAATAAAGCCCACGGTCGACAGGACCAGCGCCGGGCGATGGACGCGACTGCACCCCCGGCTTGATGGTCCGGGGGTGCAGAGCGACGGGCCCTAGCTCAGGGTGGCGGCGTACTCCTCCAGACGCTCGTAGGTCTCGGCGGCACCTTCAACCATCCCGGTGGAGACGACGGCGTCACGGATCTCGATCGAGGGATAGACCGAGGTGACCGTGAGGGTCGTCCGGCCGTCCTCTTCGCTGAAGATCATCGTCTCGACTCCCTCGTGCTCGTTGAACGGCGCGACGTCGTAGACGAAGGTCCAGGTCAGGCGCTCGGGGGCTTGAATCTCGCGGAACTCGCCCTTGAAGGGGTACTCGCTGCCATCGGCGCCCCGGAGCACGTACCGCCAAGCGCCGCCTTCAACGAAGTCCATCTCGCAGCTGGCGAACGAGTGCCTCCTCGGGCCCCACCACTTGGAGACGTGCTCGCAGCTGCTGTGCGCCTTGAAGACAAGGTCACGAGGGGCGTTGAACGTGCGGCTCATGATGGTAACGGGGCGGTCCTCGGGAGCTTCTACGTTCAAATTGCCGACGGTGGCGTTCATCCTTCGACTCCTTCCTGTGCGGTTTTCCTTTTGAGATCTTCCAAGTACTCATCGAGACGTTCGTAGCTCTCATCCCAGAACCGTTTGTAATCTCCCACCCATTGGGCAACCTGCTTCAGCGGAGCCGGGTCCAATCGGCAGTACCGCCACTGCGCCTGGTTGCTTCGGGTGATGAGTCCTGCCCGTTCGAGCACCTTCAGGTGCTTCGAGACTGCCGGGAGACTCATCTCAAACGGCTCTGCCAGCTCCGTCACCGCTGCCTCCCCGAGGGCCAACCGGGCGAGAATCGCTCGGCGGGTCGGGTCCGCCAGTGCTGCAAAAGCTCTGTCGAGAAACTCCTCTTCTGCCTGCGTCATGCAATTCTGCCTCGCTGTTACACCGTACGGTTAATTAACTAGATGGTAAAATACGGCCTACGCCGATGTCAAGTCGAGGAAGAAGATTTCCGGCTCCTCGCTGGGTCTGAGCGAGGTGCCTGGCCGAGCCAGCCGAGTTGTGACTAAGCCCTGATCCGCTGCTCCCAACGTCTGGGGCGAGCCAGCGACGAGGAACACGCCGACGAACAGCGGTTGAAGGATCCCGGTCGCAGCCCTCCACCTGATGGCCTTCTCCATGAGTCCGAATCGTCGGAGTTCGACCGTCGAGATGACGCCATGCTGGCGTGTAGCATGCGCCATCCAAGGCTCCATAACGCTATTCTATAAACGTTTGAGCGTTTTCCGCCCCTATAGGGGCGGGATTTACTCAAACGTCAGCGGCGGCGCTTCATCGCCCAGTCGATCTGCATCTCGAGACCCACGTCGAGGCCCCCAACCCTGAAGCCAACCTTGCAAGCCTCATCCATGATGGGCTCGACGCCCAAAAGCTTGCTATAAAGCTTCCTTGCTTGATCAATGTCCTTGACGGGATAGAAGAGCACTTCGAGGCCAACCGGACCACCTGCGAGCCGTCGCCTACCGGATGCTCGGTTCGCAGGGCGAGGCGGACGACGCCGTCCAGGAGTCCTGGCTCCATCTCAGCCGCTCCGGCACGAGCGGCGTCGAGAACCTCGGCGGATGGCTGACGACGGTGGTCGCGCGAGGGTGGCCGGAAAAGTTCTCGCCAGCCGAGAAGAATCCCAGCCACCCAGGTGCCATTTCAACAGGATCCTTGAGGCCTCCGCCATGCCCGTCGTGAACGCACGCCAGGTGTCAGTTCTCGGCTTCGCCTTGGAACGGCCGAACCTCGGTCGGAAGGGTGGTCGCCCGGGTGAGCTTGCGGCCCCACTCGAGCGCGGCGTCGAGATCGGGCGCCTTGATGATCGAGAACCCGCCGACGTGCTCCTTGCCCTCGGCGAAAGGGCCGTCGGTCGTGAGCACGTCGCCGTTCCGGAGCCGCACCACGGTGGCGGTGCTCGGGGGGTAGAGCCCGCCGGCGAAGACCCATGCGCCGGCAGCCCTGATCTCCTGGTTCAGGGCATCGACGTCCCGCATCACCTTGTCCAGGACCTCGGCCGAGGGAGGATCCCCCTCTGGTTGGATAACGCTGAGCAGGTACTGCTTCATCTGGTGTTCCTCCTTTACGTCAGGGCCAGGCATCGTGCCGGCTTCTCACCCTCTATACGAACGGCTTCGGCCCAGTTCGACATTGGACAGGGCCGCCAAGAACATTCCTGGATGCGCCCTCACGGAGTACAGATGACTTCCCCATGGACTACGACCAACCAGCCATCGCCCGTGTCGGCCCACCGGCGCCAAGCCTCGGCGATTGCCTCCAGATCCGTCCTCGATGCCAGCCCATGCGCTACGGCGTGCTCGGCGAGCGCTGAGTCGACAACCCGGTCCGCCCACATTCCACCCCACCAACTGCGGTCCTCGGGGGTGGCAAAGCACCAGAGCGAAGCCGACGGGACCACGTCCGAGAATCCCGCGCTGCGCGCCCAACCCAACAGCCGCCGCCCCGCATCAGGATGGCCGCCGTGTGCGCGCAGCACGTGGCGCTGGAGGTCGAAGCAGCGTTCGAGGGCAGGATCCTCCGGATACCAGGCAAGCGCCATGTAGTCGGTGTCGCGGGCAGCGACGACGCCAGCCGGCCGGCAGACCCGACGCATCTCCACCAGCGCAGCGACCGGGTCGGCGATGTGGTGGAGCACCTGATGAGCGTGGACCACGTCGAAGGCCGCATCCGGCGTGGGCAGCCGGTAGACGTCACCGACTCGAAACTCGACGTTGGCGACACCGTCTGCCTCTTGCCGGGCCGCTGCGACCACCTCGCTGGCACTGTCGATGCCTACCACCTGGCCGGGGGCCACCCTGCGGGCGAAGTCGACCGTGATCGTGCCCGGGCCGCAGCCGACGTCGAGCACGTCGGCCGCTGGGACCAGCCGGTCGAGGAGGTAGGCGGCAGAGTTGGCCGCGGTCCGCCACCGATGCGAGCGCAGGACACTCTCGTGATGGCCGTGGGCGTAGCCCTCACGCGCCTCTGGCATGCCGCCAGAATGCCACAAGGGCGGAGGTCAACAGCTAGCCTGACCGGGATGAGGTCACGTGCCGTTCTCGTAGTGACTGCGGTAGGCATCGCTACCGTGGCAGTCAACGTCATGGGTGTGAAGACCATCAGCCCGGGCACGGTGGTCACAACCCGCGTCTCCAACCCCGCGGCGAGCACCACTCCCACCGCGACCACCACGCCGACGATGAGCCCGGCTCCGTTGACCCCCGCACCCCCCTACCCCGTCGAGCAGGCAACGTTCAGCCTGGGCGATCCCAGTCGTGACACGCCCGCCCGGGGCGACGTCCCAGCCCACGCGGGGCGCACGCTGCTCATCGTCATCCGCCGGCCGACGGGACTGCCCGGACCGCTGCCCCTGGTCGTATTCGGCCATGGATGGAACGTCAACCCCACGGTCTACGAGCCGCTGCTCGACGCGTGGGCAGCTGCCGGCTACCTGGTTGCGGCTCCCACGTTTCCTGACTCCGCCAACACCTTGCCCGGCTCTCCCGTGAGCAACTACCCCGAGCAGGCCCGTGACATCTCCCTCGTCATCACCTCTCTGCTCGGGGGCAGGGCGGGGCCCGTCGACCCGACTCGGATCGCCGTCGCCGGCCACTCCGACGGGGGGACGGACGTTGCGCTGCTCGCCCTTCATCCCTCCTACGCCGACCCCCGAGTGCGGGCATACCTCTCGCTGTCCGGTGAGATCCCTTCCGGAATGCCGGGACCCTGGGGCACCCCGACATCCGGGGCCTTGCTCGTAGCCGTCGGAACCCGCGACAAGTACGGATTGCTGCCTCGGGCAAGACAGGTCTTCGAAGCCGCCAGGGTCACGTCGAAGGTCCTGTTGACCGTGGCCGGTGGTGATCACATGGGCATCTATATCGGTTCATCTCCCCAGGCGCTGGCCGTGCGTCGTGAGACCGTGCGCTTCCTCGATGTTGCGCTCCAGGCCCGGGGCGCTACCTCCTCCAACCTCACGTCGGCGCTCGAGCCAGCGGACGATCCTTCCATCCAGGTGACCGCTGCCCCGCCCGGCTGACGGTTCCTCGGGCACGCTTGTATTCGCGGTTGCTCTCGTGACTCTAAAGATACGTACACACGACTCGTCCGGGCAGCGGACTATCGGCTCCGGTGGACCGCAGATGGGCTCAAATAGTCGGGAGGGGCCTCGATGGCTGCATGCATGATCTCCTGCCCACAGTGCGGCGCCCCGGCGGAGGTAACGGAGAAGGGCGCAGCGCCTTGCCATACGTGGGAGGCCATCAACTCCGGCCCCATCACCTATGTCACCGAGGCCGACGAGGTTCTCGTGATCGTGGAGGTCACGTGCGCCGCGGGGCATCGCTTCGCCGGCCCAGCCGAGATGCTCGGAGGTACCGCCGAGGTGAGTGGATGGGAGGAGCGGATAGCGTGAGACGTCCGATCCCGGACTGCAGGTGGGTCCCTGCCCCGGCCTGAGCACATCGCCCCTCAAGGGGTGGTCCCAGAAACCCACCATATTCGTGGGAAACTGGGACCACCCCTCGTGCCCCTGATGCTCGGAGCGCTGACCCCTTTGCCGGCCGTGGCAGCTGCATCGGGACGTTCCACCGCCGCAACGTCGCCGCCGCCGAACAACACGCGGAGCACCACGACCACGCTCGTCGTTCGCTGAGTCACCGGCCAGCCAGGATCTATGCCGATGCGGCTTCTGGAGGACCAAGGGTCGATGCCGCGGGCCCGAATGCCTTGACGTAGCCGGGATGCACGGACTGCCAGCGCTCGCTCGAGGTGAACGAGGGCGTCGCAGCGTCGAGCGCCGCCTCGAGGAAGTCCAGGCAGGTGTGCCACCCGGCACCGTCTCGTGCTGCTTTCCCCAGCTCGTCGAAGGTGTCGGTCAGGGTCAACGTGCAACTGCCATCATCCGCGACCAGCTCGAACCGGATCGTGTCCGTCGCCCACTGGAACTCGAGGAGGGTTGGCTCCTCGACCCGCAGCACCGTTCCTTCGAAGGCGGGGTACTCCCCGTTCGGGTACTCGAAGCGCAGCGCTGCTCCAGGGGTGAGCAGGTCGCCCACGATGCGGTGCGGGAACCAGCTCCGGAGTTGCTCGGCTTCGGTCAGCGCCCGCCAGACCTTCTCGACCGGGTGGGCCAGGTGGCGCTCGAAGCGCAAGGTCCACCGATCGGCGTCGAGTGCTTCCAGCTTCCCATTCATGTCGATGAGCTCCTCTCCCCCGGCTTCTCCGGGGCTGGGCTTCCGTCCATCAGGTCAAGGTGCTGTTCGAGGGCGTCGAGACTCGGACCCCAGAGGCCTCGGAAGGGAGCCAGCCAGTCGTCGACTTCGCGCAGCGGTTCTGGCCGGATCCGGTACAGGCGACGCTGGGCCTCGACCCGCGCTTCGACCACGCCCGAATCTCGGAGCACCTTGAGGTGCTTGGAAACGGACGGTTGGCTTACACGCAGGCCGTCGACCAGGTCGCCCACGGGCCGTTCCCCGGCCCGCAGGAGATCCAGGATCCGGCGGCGGGTTGGTTCGGCCAGCACGTCAAAGGGCGTCACGACCGCAAATATACTCAGCGGAGAATATAACTGTCAAGGCATAGGACGCCCGGGCGGCATCACAAGGCTGACGCGGGGGCAGTGGAAATGAGTTGTTCATGGGCTGGTAACGCGATAGAAATCTCCGCCTCTTAGGATCAGTCCTAGTCTGGTGGCTTGGCCGCCGCGGACTGCGACGCTTACGAACGGTCCCGAGAGGAGCGTTGCACGTGATCCGGCGAGCCCGGGATTCGGAAGCACCGATGACGCAGCGACTGCATGGCCGGCCCCTCGTCACTCCCGATTTCCATCCGCTCGCGGATTTCGCCGACTTCGGGGATGCCGAAGCCGAGATGCTCCGCGACTGGCGCTTCCGCACCCCTCCGTTTGCCGACGCGGTGGCAGGGGCGGTCATCGACCAACTCGCCCCCCGACTCCTCTCCGCCGGTTTGGGCGGAGATATCAGCCGACAGGCAGTCGCGAACTGGCTTGCCAGGAGCAGTACCGGTCCGTTCGACGCACACTTTGCTGATTTCGTGAGGGGGCTCACCCACGTCGGCGGTGGGGCAACCTTCCCCGGGGTGACCGTCCCGATGCCGCCCCAAATGATCGTCGCCACCATGGCCTTGGTGCAGGGGGAGATCCTGCTGGCCTTGGGCAATGTCACCGACACCATCACGCTGTCGGGCCTGGGGGGCATATGGATGGACCAGCTCATGCTCCAGCTCGGCATCATGCTCGAGCCCGTTCTGCGCGAGCCGACCGGCCCCCGAGACTACGAGACCGGCGACCACGGGCCAGAGCTGCATCCCTACGCAGATCTCGCCGGGTTCAACGCTGCGGAGGGCAGGATCCTCGAAGAGACAGGGACGCTCCTTGCGCCGCTGGCGAGCGGCGTCGTCTCCCTTGCCTACTCCTACCTGCTCAGCAGGCCGGAGTCGGCCGGCTACTTCCAGGACGCCCACCACCTGGCTCAGCGTAAGGAGACGCTGATGGCCTGGTGGGTGCGCACTGCCTGCGATCCCTACGATGCGGACGGCGACTTTGGCACATACATGCGCCGAGTGGCCAATGCACACGTGAAGAACGCCGGAACACACCCGGATGTCGGCATCCCGGCTCAGTTGACGATTGCCCTCATGGGATGGGTGGAGATGCGGGTCATGGCGGCCGTCAACACGATCAACATCGTCGACGGAGGCGCGTCCGCCATATTCGGGCTGTTCGGTGACCCCACCGCCATTGCCCGGATCGGCCGCGCCTGGATGTCGATGCTGACGCTACAACTCGGCGTCCTGATCGATCCGCACTGCTCCCCCGAGGGCGTGAGTTCTTAGGCGGAATCCTTCAGGTAGGGGTCGATCAACACCCCCAGTTGCAGAGTGAGCATCTTTATCCAGGCCTTGCCCACATCGGCCAGGACACCTGGGTCGCCGAGCTCCCCAAAGGTCGCGTCACCTGCGGGGTCGTAGGAGATGGTGTTGAGCGCGGTCATGACGCGCATCTCCACCCAGCCCATCAGGGCGATGGTGAGCTGCGCGGGGATTTCCTGGTGGGGATCGGCGCCGCCTCCCTTGACGTGGGCGTTGGCAACCTTGCGCATGTAGTCGCCGAAGTTCCCTTGGGTTTCGAAGGGATCCGCGGCGGTGCGAGTCCACCATCCCTTCAGGGTCGACTTGCGCATCGCAAGGTGCTCGGGGTCCTGGAAGTAGCCAGCCGACTCCGGCCGGCTGAGGAGGTAGCCGTACGCCAGGGAGATCACACCGTTGCCCGCCGGTTCCAGCAGAGCGCCGGTCTCCCCGAGCGTGCGGCCCTCCGCCATACCGAAACCGGCGAGGTCGGCGTAGGGATGAAGCTCGGCGTTGTGACCCCGGCTGTAGTCCCGCGGGCCGTTGGGCGAGCCCAGGACCGGCTCGAGCATGATCCCCAACTGGAGCATGAGCTGATCCATCCAGATCCCGCCGACTCCGGACAGCGTGATCGTGTCGCTCACGTCACCGAGGTAGGCGAGGATCTCCCCCTCCAGCCAGGCGATGAGGCCGATGACCATTTGGGGCGGCAACGGCACGGACATGCCGGGAAACGTCGTCCCGCCTCCGACATGGGTGAGGCCCCGGATGTAATTCGCGAAGTCCTCGTCGAAGGGTCCGGTGGAGCTGCGGGTCAGCCATTCCTCGACGACATCCTTGTCCACGGTGGCGCCGCTGACCAGGCGAGGAAGGCGCGGGACAAGGTATCCGCAGACCGAGTCGGCGATGGCCCTGGTGAAGACCTCGAGATCGGTGCCGCCCTCCAGCAGCATCTCGGCCTCACTGGGACCGAAATTGGCGAAGTCGGCGAGCGGGTGGAAGCCGGGAGTAACGAGGGCGCCCTCAGTCTGGGCGGTGGTGGTCGCCTTCGGGTCGGGCTTCGTCCTTACCCGGGATCGCTGCACCATATGGCCTCCTCCTTCTGGCTAGTTCGTACAAGGTGTGCCGCTTGCCCGGGGAGGCAGCGACGTTACGAAAGCACAAAATTAGCCCGGCCCCTCCTGGCGGGCTTTTTCCATCGTCTTGTGTCAGCCAGACTAGGTGGCCGTGATTTCAGCCCGGTTACCAACTCGTAAAAACTTGGAGAAGAGCGAGCAATGTCGGAAGTGGTCGCCTTGGCTGGTCGCTCTTCGCGCGGATACGCGCGATTTCGGACTCACGTCGGCCTGGCGCCCGCCCGGCGTGTCTGGCAGCGACAAGCAAAGTCGTGTATCACCGTACCCTCTCATCCCTCTGACAAGACACACCAGAGTCGAGAGCGACCGACCAGACCTTCGGACCGAAACGGTGCAGTCCGTCGTCTGCGGGGCTCTCCGTGAGAGAGAGGGGACTCATGACAGTTAAAGGATGTGACTTCGCGGGGGGCCGCCCGGGAGCGGATGCGCTGCGCACGGCGGGGATAGGGTTCGTCGCCCGTTACCTGGCCGACTCGTTGGGCAACGACGGCAGGTTCAAGAACCTCACCGCGGATGAGGCCAGGAGCTACCTCGACGCCGGGATCTCCATCATGCCGGTATGGGAGGGTGCCGCTCGCGAAGCCCTCAGCAGCTTCAGCGCCGGGCAGGCTCACGGGCAGGACTGGAAGAGCCAGGCGGACCGTCTCGGGATCCCTCAGGAAGTCCGGGCATGGTGGACCGTCGACACGGACGCGGGCCCGGGCGATCTCGACTCAATCGCCGCGTACGCTCAGGGGTTCGCACAGGCCGTGGCCCCCCACCCAACCGGCGTCTACGCGGACGGGGCTGTCTGCCAGGCAATGCACGATCGACGCCTCGTGTCGGGCACCTGGGCCACCAACGCCACGTCGTGGCAGGGCGGTGGCTTCCCCTTCGCCGACGTCGTGCAGGTTCCGGCGGCACAGGGAGGTGCAACCACCATCGGCGGCGTCAAGGTGGACCTCGACACGGCGTTCAATCTCGACGGCATGTGGGGAGCGCCCCAAACGACAATCCAAGGAGGACACGTGTTCAATCCCCCGCTTCAGCTGACCATCTGCGCGGATCTGGACTGCCCTGCCGGCGGCGCCTGGCAGCTGCAGCCGGACGGCGCAATCATCACCTGCGGCAGTGCCCCCTACCGGGGCGGCGCCAACGGCAAGTCGTTCTTCGCCAACCGCACCGCACACCACCTCGAGCCCCCCACCACCGCGCAGGAGCAACAGGATGCGGCGACCATCGGGGGATCTTGCTACGTCATCGTTGCGACCAACAACCAACGCTACGGCCCGGTCTTCTAAGGCCTGCCAGGTCTTGCAAAGCCGGAGTTGCGGCGCGATTGTAATGTTCGTGAGGTTCCTAACTCTTTGTCCTTCCCGGGGCGGAGGAGAACAACGTGACGTCGGGCCCTGACCGGGGGAGCCCAGTCACTGCAGATGCCCGTATCCATGCGCAATAGATAAGGGGTTGTCCCCGACATGAAGACCGAACTGGCACGGCGCCAGGTGTCCCGCGTCAGCATCCTCTCCGACGGGCATCCGAGGGTGGAGATCGGCAACATCGTTGCGGGCCCGGGCGCGGTGTTCACCGTTGCGGAGGACGTCCTGGTGGTCTTGGAGCGTGCCGGCCCCGGGGCCGAACTGACTGGCCCCTTCAGAGTGGATGCCACGGCGGTGGCCGCATTGCTCGTAGCGCTCCGGGTGGAGCTGAGCGAGGGCTCCTCGCGCCTCAATTCCACGGCGCTGCGCACGACGGTGGACCTCCTGACCCGGAGCCTTGCAGGGCCGCAAGGCTGCCACTTCGACGAGGTACCTGCCCCCCTCTGCCCCGTACCTCCTTGGGACGAAGCCAACGCCGACGTCTGCTGACGGAGCTCGTCTCGTTGCCCGCCTGTTCCTGAGCGTCCTGCACCCTCCTGCTGGCAGGAGGAGGGAATGGATGCCAGCCGTGAAGACACCCGAACCGTCTGCCCCCATTGTCGGAGGTAGCTGCACGTCATCTGACAAACAGAGGGAGGGTGGTCATGACAGCGAGTGGCAACAACGAAGTGGTGCAGACAGTTCGCGGCGATGAGGGGGCCACCATCCTGGGGCCGCGCAATATCCCCCTCGAGCTCGAGAACCCCGATCAGGTGGCCTCGCCGTACACCGACTCGGGCACAGTCCCCAACCTCAAGTTCTCCTTTGCCGCTGCCCGCAACCGGATCCTCCCGGGCGGCTGGGCGCGGGAGGTGACGGCGCGCGAGCTGCCGGTCTCCACGACGCTGGCCGGAGTGGACATGCGCCTGAAGCCCGGTGCCTACCGCGAGCTGCACTGGCACAAGGAGGCCGAGTGGGCCTTCATGCTCGCCGGGAGCGTGCGCATCTCCGCCATCGACACGCAGGGACGCATTTTCACCGACGATCTCAGCTATGGCGACTTGTGGAACTTCCGGGCGGGCATCCCCCACGCCATCCAGGCGCTGGAGGAGGGTTGCGAGTTTCTGCTGGTGTTCGACGACGGCAACTTCTCGGAGAACGAGACCTTCCTCATCACCGACTGGTTCGCCCATACTCCTCGCGAGGTGCTGGCCAAGAACTTCGGCGTCCCCGAGGCCGCCTTCGACAACATTCCAGACGCGGGCGTCATCGATCACGAGCGCTACATCTTCAACGGGACGTTGCCCGGCCCGCTGGCTTCGGATGCGGTGCGCTCACCCGCTGGCCCGGTGCCCATTCCCATGAGCCACCGCATGCTGGCTCAGGTACCCATCGAGGTGCCGGGAGGGCGCGTCCGTATCACCGACTCGTCCAACTTCCCTGCCGCAAACACCATCGCCGCGGCCCTCGTGGAGCTCGACCCGGGCGCCATGCGCGAGCTGCACTGGCACCCCAACAACGACGAGTGGCAGTACTGGATCTCGGGGAAGGGGCGCATGACGGTGTTCGCGTCCGGTGGCAAGGCGCGGACCTTCGACTACCAGGCGGGCGACGTCGGCTACGTGCCGTTCGCGATGGGGCACTACATCGAGAACACGGGCGACGAACCGGTCCGCTTCCTGGAGATGTTCCGCAGCGACTACTTCGCCGACTTCTCGCTGCGCCAGTGGATGGCGCTCATGCCCCCGGAGATGGTGCGGGAGCACCTGAACCTGGATCGAGAGACGATCGCCGGTCTGTGCAAGGACAAGCCCATCATCGTTGCGTAGCGGGCCGTCGACCGTAACCTCCGGAAGGAGGCCCGGAATGTCGACGGAGATCCGAGGCGAGCAAGGCAAGCCGGATGTGGGCCTAGGCGGTGGCGCCCTCCCGGGGCGGGTGGTGATCCGTCTGCTCGTGGTCCTCGCCGCAGCTGCGGGGTGCGTGGACATCATGGCGGTGTCCAGGCTCGGTGGGCCCTTCGCCAGCGTGGTCACCGGCAATGTGGTTCAGCTTGGCCGAAGTCTCGCCATCCCAAACCGGCAGCTGGCCGTCAGCACCTCGAGCTCGGTGGCAAGCTATGCCGCCGGTGTGGCGATGGGGACGGTGGCCCTCCGCGGCTCGCTGCCCGGTTGGCGCCTCCGCACCTCTCTCGTGGCATCGTTCGAACTGTTCCTGCTGGTCGGCGTCCTCGTCGGATGGCTGATCACGGACGGTTCCCCGGGCACCGGTCAGGCGATCGCTCTGCTCGTACTCGCCGCCGCTGCGATGGGCGTGCAAAGTGCGGTGACGTTGAGCACCGGGGTGCACGACGCGTCGACCACGTATATGACGGGAACGCTCACCAACTTCATGCGCGCCGTCGCCACCGATCCACACCTGATCGGTACTGGCGGAACCGGCCTGGTCCGGTTGCTCTCACTCCTTGCCGGCGCCGTCATCGGCGCACTGATCCTCCATTTCGCACCGTCGTGGACACCGTTCTTCCCCGTCGCGCTGGTCGCCGGCACCGTTGTCCTCTCTCTCGCTCTGACCCGCCGCAGGAGGAGGTTGGGAGCCTAGCGCGCGCATGCGCGCGATTCGCTCCCAAGTTCGGACCAGGGGTTTCGGTCCCGTTGGCCGGGGAGAACGAATTCCGGCTAGCGGGGGGCCGGGACGGGCGCCAGCCGGGCAGATCCCCGGACCGCTCTGGCTCAATCTCGTGGGTAGCAGATGGTCCAAGCCTCGACGACCAACCGGATCGAGCGTGAAGAAGGGCCGACCATGAGACAGACAATCGACCCCCCCGTCAGGTCCAACGGGCCACCCCCCGGGAGAAGCCCTCCGGAGGCCTCGCCCCGGAACTGAGTAGCACCTGCTCTGCAATCCCCCCACCAGCCAAGGAGACAGACAATGTCCCAACACCCTAGCCTCACCCGCGAACGCTCCCCCGACGGGATCGCGCAAACCCGGGTACACCACGCCCACGGGCCCCT
>JAOPZY010000143.1 GCA_025963875.1 Actinomycetota bacterium | reverse complement strand
AGTTCTCGGCCCTCCAGCGCGAGGTCTTGGGACTCCTCGGCATCTCACCGGCCGCCTACACCGGTGCAACGTCCTGACCTCGGCGCAGAAATCTCGTTTCAGATGTGCGGAAAGCCTGCTATCCGCAGTTATCTGGTGCAAACATCAGGAGTTGCGCGCCGCGAGGAGGCCGAAAGCCCGTCAGAAACGGTGTAATTCGGGCCGCGCTTAGGCGTCGATGGCGACGAAGTGCCGGCCCCGGCGCTCGTGGTAGCGCACCTTGCCCGGCGTGATGGCGAACAGGGTGTCGTCGCGGCCAAGGCCCACGCCGAGGCCCGGGTGGATGCGCGTGCCGCGCTGGCGGACCAGGATGGCGCCGCCCTTCACGAGTTGGCCACCGAAGACCTTGACCCCGAGGCGTTGTGCCTTGGAGTCACGGCCGTTGCGGGAGGCTGCTGCGCCTTTTTTGTGTGCCATGTCGACTCCTAAACTACCAGGTCGGGCTCCGCCGCCGGCTCCGGCTCCGCCGGTGCCTCCGGCTGGGCGCCACCGTCGCCGATCGAGGTGATCTCGATCAGGGAGTAGAGCTGGCGGTGGCCGGTCCGGTTGGTGTAGCCGGTCTTGTTCTTGTACTTGAAGACGATCACCTTGTCGCCCTTGGCATCGCCGAGCATCTTCGCGCTCACGGCGAACTCGCCCGCCTCGCGGCCGTGCAGGGTGCGGCCGTCGTCGGTGGACACCAGGATCGGCGTGAAGGTCACGTCGGTGTCCTTCACGGACAGGTGCTCGATCTCGAGGACGTCCCCGGCCTTGACCCGGTACTGCTTTCCTCCGGTGCGTATCACTGCGTACATCGCTCTCGCCTTCCTGACGCTCCTTGAGACGCGGTTGGGCCCTCGAAAAACCGGGACAGGGCATGATACCAGCGGTTCGGCGTCAGGCTTCCACGTCCAGGAGGATGATGCCCCGGCCCTCACATGTCGGACACACCTCGGAGAATGCCTCCAGCAGGCCCTCCGACACCCGTTTCCGGGTCATCTGCACCAGCCCGAGCTCCGAGACACCATAGACCTGGGTCCTCGTCTTGTCCCGGGCGAGGGCCGCCCTGAACTCCCGGACCAGTTCCTCGCGGTTGCGTTCGAGGAGCATATCGATGAAGTCGATGACGATGATGCCCCCGATATCCCGGAGGCGGAGCTGTTTGGCGACTTCGTTGGCGGCCTCCAGGTTGGTCTTCACGACGGTCTCTTCCAGGTTGGACTTCCCGACGAAGCGCCCGGTGTTGACGTCGATGATGGTCATGGCCTCGGTCCGGTCGATGACGAGGTGGCCACCCGAGGGCAGGCCCACCCGGCGCTCCAGACCCTTCCGGATCTGCTCGTTGACGTGGTACTCGTCGAAGAGCGGGACGTCCCCCCGGTAGTGCTCCATCCGCTCCATGAGGGAGGGGGTGACGTTGACCACGTAGTCCCGCACCTGCCGGTACACCTCTTCGTCGTCGATGATCACCCGCTCCACGTCGTCGGTCAGCAGGTCCCGGACCGCCCGGAGCACCAACTCCGGCTCGGCGTAGATGAGCGAAGGGGGCTGCGATTCCTTGGCCTTCTCGGAAATGTCCTGCCAGGTCTCGACGAGGCGCTCGATGTCGTTGGCGAGCTCGGATTCTCCCACCCCCTTGGCGGCCGTCCGGACGATGAGCCCGTAGCCGGAAGGGCGCAACCGCTGGCCGATCTCGCGCAGCCGGGTGCGCTCGTCGTCGGGCAGGCGCCGGCTGACACCGAGCGACTCGGTGTCGGGCACGAGCACCACGTACCGGCCGGCCAGCGAGATCTCCGCAGAGAGCCGGGCCCCCTTGGATCCCATGGGGTCCTTGGTGACCTGGGCCAGGATGGGCTGGCCGGACTTGAGGACCTTCTCGATGCGGCGGCTGGGTCCTTCGACGTCCTCGCTGAAGGTGACCTCGCCGGCGTAGATGACGGCGTTGCGCTCCTCGCCGATGTTGATGAAGGCGGCCTCCATGCCCGGGAGCACGTTCTGGACCCGGCCGATGTAGATGTTGCCGACGATGGAGTGGTCCTGCTGCGAGGCGACGTAGTGCTCGACGAGCTCGCCCTCCTCCATCACGCCGATCTGCGTCCGCTCCTTGCGCACGGTGATGAGCATGGTCTTGGGCCGGGACGGTGGGATGGGCTGACGTTCGGGGCGCCCCCGCCTGCTCCGGCGGGCGGGCCGCTTGCGGTCGGCGGGTCCCTCGATGGGGGCCGAATCGTCGACGACCGCAGCCGGAGCCGCCGGGAGGGCATCGGGCTCGGGAGCCGCCGTCGCCTTACCCCGGCGCCGCCTGCGGCGCGGGGCGGTGGACGGCTCACCTGCGGGCTCCTCGGATACCGGCTCTGCCGGCTCCTCCGGTGGCCGTCGGGCCACCGCCGCCGTTGCGGGAGCTTCGCCGTCAATGGCGGCCGCGGCACCGTTGCCGGACCCCCGGCGTCGCCGGCGGCGGCGGGGGCCGGGCGCCGGCTCACCTTCCGCCGGTGACGGGCCGCCGGGCTGTGGCTCGGGGCCGGCTTCGGCGACCGTCCTGTGAGCTCTGGTTTGCCCGTCCGGCCTCTCGGCGCCGGCGGTCTGGAGCTCGGGGGTCCCTGGCTCGGGGGCCTCGCCTTCGCCGGCCTGCGACGCCTGGCCGCCTCCTCCGCCCCGGCGTCGCCGCCTCCGGCGGCGGCTTGGGGCGGCAACCTCGGGTGTCTCGCCCTCGGTTCCAGCTTCCGTCGTGGGAGCCGCTTCGACGCCAGCGCCGGCGGCTTCGCCTGTCGGGCCGTCAACGACCGGCGCCTCCTCGGGCGCTCGCCGGGCAGCGGGCGGACGGCGACGGCGGCTGGGGGCAGGGCGGGCCTCCTGGGCTTCCGCCACGATGTCCCCCTCCGGGACCTCGGCCTGCCGGGTCTCGGGCTGTGGGGCCTCGGGCACCGGGACCGTTGCCACATCGCCGTTTTCCGTAGCGGCACCTTCGGGCAACGCAGCGGTCGACGGCTTGCGCCGCCGCCGGCGGCGGCGGCGACGGGCCTCGGAGGATGCTCCGCCCTCGCTAAGCTCTCGGTCTTCCTCGCTCCGGTCCTCGCTCTGGGACACCGGCCCCCGCTCAGGCTCGGGCTCCGGCTCTGACCTCCGGAATCGGATGGGGGGCGGGGCCTCGACAGTAGGGGACGGGGCCTCCACCATGCCAGCCGGGACGTCGGCGGCGGGGGGCGGGGCCTCGACGGTAAGGGGCGAGGCCTCGACCACGGCGGGCGGTGCGGGCGCGGCTTCGGGAGCCGGCTTCGCCTTCGCGGCCGCGGGCTTGCGTTTTGCTCTGACCCGCTTCGGCGGGGCGTCCGGGGCCGCTTCGGCGACAGGCGCCGGGGTCGGCTCGGCGACAGGCGCCGGCTCGGCGACAGGCGCCGGGACGGGCTCCTCGCCCACCGGGGCCGGGGTGGCCTTGGGCTTGGCCGCCGCTTTGCGCGGCGTTGCACGCTTCCGGGCCGGAGCCTTCTTGACCGCCGGCTCGGCGGAGGCCGTCTCCGCCGGCGGTGCTGCTCCTGCGGGAACTTCGGGTTCTACAGGTGGCGTCGCCGCCTTACGCCTGCGTGTCCGAGTTGCCGGCGGCGACGGTTCCGGCTCTCGGCGGTCGGCATCGTCGACCACATAACCTCCTCACTGCTCAGGGGCGAGGCGGTCCACAGAAGGGGACTGTCCCGCCGCCCGCCGCCGGTTCACCCGGGATGGCCTGCCAGCATTGGCGGCCGCTCCCTCTCTACCGGCAGCGAAATCCTTGTGCGCGCGGTGGGTCCGAACCCTTTGGTTGAACCCGCTTGTCCGGCGCTTACCTTCCGGAATCCTCGCACGAGGCGGCCCTGGGGGCAACGAATCCCCCCAGGGGAAGGGATCGCGTGCGGGGCGGAAAGAGGTCTGTAAGAAAACCGTCGTATACCACGGAATGTTTACACACCTCCTGCACTCCAGCTTACAGCGGCTAGATGAACCGTCTCATATGGATGTTCATGAGGATCCCGACGGCGCAGAAGCTCGTCAAGAGGGACGAACCGCCGTACGAGACGAACGGCAGTGGGATACCGACCACGGGCACGATGCCGATGGTCATCCCCACGTTGATGAAGAGCTGGAACGCGAGCATGGCCCCCACGCCGGCCGCCAATCGCGCGCCGAACTGGTCCTTGGACATCATGGCGATCCGCAGGGCGCGCCAGATGAGGAACGAAAACAGCCCGATCAGCAGGAGGGACCCGGCGAATCCCGTCTCCTCCCCCACCACGGTGAAGATGAAGTCGGTGTGGTTCTCGGGCACGTAGTCCAGATTGGTCTGGGTGCCGCGAAACAGGCCCTTGCCGGTCAGGCCCCCCGACGCCACGGCCGTACGGGACTGCTGGAGGTTGTAGGCGGCGGTGCTCTTGGAGCTCTGGTCGAGGAACGCCGTGAGCCGCTTGATCTGGTAGTCGTGGAGCAGGCCCAGGTGCAGCACCAGCACGAAGACGCCGGCGCTGAGGGCCACGAGGAGCCCGATCCAGCGCAGCCTCGCCCCCGCCACGACCACGATCGAGAACGCCAGGAACACCAGCACGAGGACCGTCCCGAGGTCGGGCTGGAGGTAGATGAGCGCGGCAGGAACGGCGGCAAGGGCGACCGCCAGCACCACGCGCCCAAGACCTGTGTTGGCTCCCTTGTCCGCCCAGAGCGCCGAGAGCGCGACGATCAGCACAAGTTTCATGATCTCGGACGGCTGGATCTGCAGGATCCCGACCGTGATCCATCGTTGCGCCCCGAGCGTGGTATGGCCGATGGGCGACAGCACGAGCACCAGCAGCCCGATGCCGGCCAGGTAGATGAGCGGCGCCAGGCCCCGGAGCTGTCGGTAGTCGAACAGCAGCGAGATGACGAAGACGACCATCGCCAGGGCGAGGAAGGCGAGCTGGCGCTTCAGGTAGAAGTTGGGGTCCCTGCCGAGCGCCAGCAGGCTGGGCCTCGTCGCCGAGTAGATGGCGATGCACCCGAGGGCGGCCGTGGCGAGGGCGGCGGTGAACAGCGGCAGGTCCATGTGGCGGAGCGGGTGCTTGGCGGAGAGCCAGCCGGACAGGAGCTGGTGACCGCCGATGGTCTCGATCCTGCCGAGGTAGACGTCCTGCTTCGCCATCAGGGCCTCCCCATCAGTCGGTCCTGGCCGCAGGGGCGATCTTGGTCGCCGGCAGGTTGAAGAGGCCCTCGAGGATGCGCCGGGCGATGGGGGCGGCCGTCTCGCCGCCGTGTCCGGCCTGCTCGAGCATCACGACGACGACGTACTGCGGGTGGTCGGCGGGGGCGTAGCTTGCGAACCAGGCATAGGGCTGCTTGCCGTTGATGTCCGCGGTCCCGGTCTTGGCGGCAACGCTCACCTTGTCGAACGGGAAGCCGATGAAGGCGCCGACGGCGGTCCCCAGCGGCTGCTGGACGGCGACGGACCTCAGGCCCTCCTGGATCACGCTCATCGCCTGGGGGTTCACCGGCACCTGCCGGGTGACCTTCGGCGTCACCGACGTCACCGTCTGGCTGACATCCAGGACCTTCATGCCGAGCTGAGGCTGGTACAGCGTGCCGTTGTTGGCGATGGCCCCGTAGGCAGCGGCGAGCTGCAGCGGCGTCACCAGGAGATCGCCCTGGCCGATCGCCATCTGGATCGTGTAGCCCGGGAGCCAGATGTTGTAGGGGAACGCCTTCGGGTTGGCCTTGTGCTGGCTCTGCAGCCAGGCGTCGTCCGGCACCCGCCCAGACTGCTCGCCCGGGATCTCCAGGCCGGTGGTCGAGCCGAGGCCGAAGTCGCGGGCGAAGGCCTGGAGCTGTTCGCCCTGGCCCGCCCGGAACCGCTGCCAGAACGTCTGGCCGAAGTTGTAGAAGACGGTGTCGCAACTCTGGATGAGGGCCTGCTGCAACGAGATGGTGCCGCTGTCGAACGTCTGCCAGTTGTTGAAGGTCTGGTCGTAGAGGCGGACCTGGGAGGGGCAGGCAAACCCGCCGTTCGGGTTGGCGAATCCCTCGGTCATCGCCGCCGCCGCCGTCACGACCTTGAAGGTCGAACCCGGCGGGTACTGCGCCTGGGTCACCCGGTCGATCAAGGGCTGGGCCGGGTTGTTCTGGAACTCCGCCGCGTACTGGGCGCTCGTGATGCCCACGGCGAACTGGGTGGGGTCGTACGTCGGCGAGGACGCCATGGCGATGACCTGGCCGTTGTTGGGGTCCATCACCACGACGCCGCCCGCCGGCGCCACGTAGTCCTTGTTCGACACCTTGTCGTAGATGGTGCGGGCCTTGGCGAGGCCGTCGGCCAGGGACGCCTCGGCGAGCGTCTGGATGTTCTTGTCGATCGTCGTCACGACGTCGTCGCCGGGCGTCGGCTCCTGGGTGCCGAGGATCCCACGGACGTTGCCAGAGGCGTCCACCTGGTACTTGGTGAAGCCGTCGGTGCCGTGCAGGTACTTCTCGTAGGCGTACTCGATGCCACCGCGGCCGATCACGGTCCCGGGGGAGTACGCCTTGTAGCGGTTGGCGTCGGAGGCTCCGCTGGTCGTGGCGACCGGGTAGATGCCGACGGTGCCGAGCGCGTGGGCGGCGAGCGACCCGTTCGGGTAGTCGCGCAACGGCTCCTGGACGTAGGAGACGCCGGGGAACAGGTCCTGGTGCTCCTCGAGGTAGACGACCTGGTCCTTGGTCACGTCGGTTGCCACCGGCGCCGGCGTCAAGGGGCCGACCTGGGTGGTCTGCAGCTTGTCGAGCAGCGTCGCCACGGGGACCCCGAGGAGCTGCGAGAGGTTGTTGAGCGTGACTGTCCCTTTCGGGGTCAGGTGGAGCTTCTTCTTTGCGTCCGTGGTGGACACCGCGCCGCGGTCGACGGTGACGACCAGCGACTGGCGGTTGTCGACGAGCACCTGGCCGTTGCGGTCGAGGATCCGCCCCCGGGCCGCCAGCTTCGGCACGACCCGGACGTAGTTCTGATCGGCCAGCTTCCGGAAACTGTCGACGGACAGGACCTGGAGGAACCACAGGCGAAGGACGAGGGCGACGACGAGCGACAGGAAGACCATCCCCAGGACGGCGATACGGAGATGGACCTTGTCCGCGCCCTGATTCATCGCCTTCAAAAGGTCCTCCCCGGCACGACAGACTCGCCACGGCCCGAACTCGCACCGGACCTTTGAGCCCCGCCGGCGACGCGGCGGACCACAGGGTATGCGAACGGCACGAGCAACGTGTTGTACACCCCGGTCAGTAGGATCACCTGTGCCACCCGGTCGACCGGCTGGGCGGGCACGCCGAGCAGCAGGGCGAGCATCGTGTAGAACGCGGTCCCGACCACGCTGCCCGCAAAGACGCCGATCAGCGGCACGGCGACGCTGGACGACTGGACGTAGGGCCGGACCGCCCCCACCACGTAGCCCACCGTGAGGTAGGCGAGCGCGGAGAGGCCCGTGGGGGCGTCGAGGAGGAGGTCACGCAGCATCCCCCCGGCAAAGCCGGCGGTGGCGCCCGAGGAGGGCCCGCGGACGAGGCCGATGCAGATCACCACGACGAGCATCAGGTCGGGGACCACCCGGAACAGGGCGAGGTGCGGCAGCAGCGTCGTCTGCAGGATGAGCGCGGTGACGATGAGCAGGGAGGTCCCGAGGCTTCGGCGCATACCCTTCGACCGCCTCCGCCGGCTACTGGCCCGGCAGCTTGACGGGCCGGGTGTCGAGGAGGATCAGCACCAGGCTGAGCTTGTTGAAGTCGACGAACGGTTGCACCAGGGCCGTCTGGTTGAGGCCGTCGGGCGACCGTCGGGCGACCTTCACCCGGCCGATGGGGATGCTGGGCGGATAGATGCCGCCGTCATAGCCGGACGTGACGACCGTCTCGCCCGGCGTCACCGTCGTGGTCACCCCGATGAGGTCGAAGCTCAGGTCGGACTGTCCCTTGCCGCTGACGACGCCCGTGTCGCCGCTCCCCGTGAGGCGGGCCCCCACGGCGTGCTGGGGATCCACGGCAAGGAGGACCTTGGAGGACGCCGGGCTCACCGCAGTGACGCGCCCGACGAGGCCGGCCTGCGCCACGACCGCCATGCCCACCTGCACGCCGGCGGCGGCTCCCTTGTCGAGGAACACCGTCCACTCCGCGTTGGAGGGACCCTCGCTGATCACGCTCGCTCCGAGCTTGTGGCCGGCGTTCCAGCGCTGCTCGTGCAGGAGTGCCAGCGCCTCGTTGAGCTGGCGCTGCATCTCGGGGACCTGGTTCTGCTGATCCTGCAGGGCGGAGACCTGCTTGCGGAGCTTGTCGTTCTGGCTCTGCAGGTTCGGGATGTCGCCGACGGACCGGAAGAGGTGGCCCACGGGCGACAGGGCGCGGCTGACCCCGGACTGCAGCGGGGCGATGACGGTCAGGACCTGGTCCTGCACCTTGCGGAGCGGCCCGCCGGAGCCCTGCCGGAAGTCGAGCGTGACGACGGTGACGCTCGCCGCCAGCAGCGCCGCCAGGACGACCCGGGACCGGGTCGACCTTCGATATGACGTTCTGCTCAAAGCTACCTCCCGAAGAGTGCTTGGGGAGGCTGCCGGCTCAGTGGCGGCTCGAAGCGATGAGCATCGGCTTCAGCGCCTCGAATTCCTCCAGACATTTGCCGGAACCGATCGCCACGCACGAGAGCGGGTTCTCGGTCAGATGCACGGGCATGCCGGTCTCGTGCTTCAGCCGCTCGTCGAGGCCCTTCAGCAGGGCTCCCCCGCCGGTCAGCACGATTCCCTTGTCCATGATGTCTGCAGCCAGCTCCGGTGGCGTCCGGTCGAGCGTCGACTTCACGGCGTCGACGACCGCGTTCACCGGCTCCTCGATGGCTCGGCGGATCTCCTCCGACGACACGATGATCGTCTTCGGCAGCCCGGTGACGAGGTCGCGCCCACGGATCTCTGCGTTCGGCTCGTCCGGCAGGGGGAACGCGGAGCCGATGGCCATCTTGATCTCCTCGGCGGTGCGCTCCCCCAGCGCCAGCGAGTACTCCTTCTTGATGTAGGCGATGATCGCCTCGTCGAGCTCGTCCCCACCGATGCGGATGGAGAGGGCGGTGACGATGCCCCCGAGGGAGATCACGGCCACTTCGGTCGTGCCTCCCCCGATGTCGACGACCATGTTGCCGGCCGGCTCGTGCACCGGCAGGCCGGCGCCAATGGCAGCGGCCATCGGCTCCTCGATGATGTAGGCGGCCCGGGCTCCCGCGGCGATGGCAGCCTCCTCGACTGCCCGCTGCTCGACACCCGTGATCCCCGAGGGTACGCAGATCACGACGCGCGGCTTGGCGAGTACCCGGCGCTTGTGCACCTTTTGGATGAAGTAGCGCAGCATCTTCTCCGTGACGTCGAAGTCGGCGATGACGCCGTCTTTCAGGGGCCGGATGGCAAGGATGTGGCCGGGGGTCCGGCCGATCATCCGCTTGGCCTCCGAACCGACCGCCAGGATGGCGCCGGTCTTGGTGTTGATAGCGACGACCGAAGGCTCGTTCAGTACCGTGCCCCGGCCGCGCACGTAGACCAGGGTGTTGGCCGTCCCAAGGTCGACGGCCATGTCCCTGCCCATGAATTGAAATGCACGATCCCATGGCATCGTCGGCTCTCCTCGCGCGCGTGGGCCTGACGCGTCCAGCCGCAAGCAAACCGCTGCGGCCGGTCGCGGACTACCCTACGCCAAAGAGGCCAAACATGTGTGGCTTGGGCGGCCGAGTCTCAGCCTCCGGCAGGCGGAAGCTCCGGAAAAAACAGGCCCAGTTCGCGCTCCGCCGACGCCGTGGAATCCGAGCCGTGCACGACGTTGGCGTCGATCACCAGGCCGAGGTCTCCCCGGATCGTGCCTGGCGCGGCTTTGACCGGATCTGTGGCTCCCATGAGGGAGCGAGCGACCACGTGGGCCTGCGGTGCCTCGAGTGCCATCGCCACGATCGGGCCCGAGGTGACGAAGGCGACGAGGGCGTCATAGAAGGGCTTGCCCTCATGCTCGGCGTAGAGGGCGCCGGCGAGGCGAACGTCGGCCTGGAGCATCCGCAGAGCCACGATCTTGAGCCCCTTGCGCTCGACTCGCTGGACGACCTCGCCCACGAGGCCGCGCCGGACGCCGTCGGGCTTGACGAACATGAGGGTGCGCTCCGTGGTTGCCATCGGGCGGCATGATAGAGGATGGGACGCGAGGTTTGGCGAGTTATCCGTACCTCGGAGCCCGTCGCAAAATGGCGAGCCGGGGGTATGGCTTCTCGGGAGCTCCGCGCCACCCAGGGACCGGAGGAGGAGGAGGTTGGGAGCCTAGCGCGCGCATACGCGCGATTCGCTCCCAACTTCGGACCAGGGCCGGTCGAAAACGGAGCAATTCGGGCGGAAAACGGGCCGCGTACAACCTCGGAGGCCCCCCTCAGTGGAATTTCGCGACGGCTTGCCGGCGCGGAGAAGTCGCGAACTTCCTACTCCACCGGCCCCACCAGCAGCGTGCGGGCCTCGCCCGCCGTCGAGAGCGAGCCGGTGACCACGACGACGCCGTGCTCGCCCGCCGCCCGGCGGGCGACCTCGATCGCTTCGGCGAGGGGCTCCACGATCTCGGACTCGAAGCCCAGGCGGGTGGCGACCTCGGCCAGGCGAACGGGGTCGGCGGCTCTCGGGTTGGCGTTGCGGGTGAAGATCGTCCGGGTGGCGTACGGAAGGAGGGCCGCCAGCATGCCCTCGATGTCCTTGTCCTCGAAGATCGATGCCACGATGGTGCGCTCCCGGCGCCCGAAGGTCTCCTGCAACGCCTGGCCGAGCACCCCAGCCGCCTCCGGGTTGTGGGCCCCGTCGAGCACCACCACCGGTTCCCGGGCGACGACCTCCATCCGGCCGGGCGAGGTGACCGACGCCAGCCCGGCCTCGACCGCGCCGGCGTCGAGCGGGCGGCCGACCAGCTCCTCGCACGCCGCAAGTGCCAGCGTGGCGTTGAGGGCCTGGTGGTGGCCCAGGAGCGGCAGGAACACCTCCTCGTAGACGCCGCCGGCCGGCCCCTCGACGGTGATGAGGCGGCCCCGCAGGGCGAGCTCGTCGACCCGGAGCCGGAAGTCGCGGTCCATCAGCACGAGCTTGGCCCCGACATCGGCGGCGGTCGTCGCCACCAGCTGCGCGACGTCGGGGGCCTGCACCGCCGAGACGACGCTGGCCCCGGGCTTGATGATGCCCACCTTCTCCCTGGCGTTGTCGAGAGGGGTGGGGCCGAGCATGGCGGCGTGATCGACGGCGATGTGCGTCAGGACTGCGACGCCGCTCGGGACGACGTTCGTGGCGTCCCAGGCCCCGCCCATGCCCGCCTCGTAGATCCCAGCCTTGACGCTGTGCGTCGCCATCCATTCGAACGCGAGCACCGTCGTGAATTCGAAGTACGTTACCTGCTGCCCCGTCTGGGCCTCGACCAGCTCGACAAAGGGCAGGAGGTACTGGACCAGGCCGGCGAACTCGTCCGGCGGGATGGCCTCGAGCAGGATCCCTGCGTCCCCGGCCGGCTCGAGAACAGGCCCGGTCAGGAGGTACCGCTCCCGGATGCTCTGCAGGTGCGGCGACGTGTAGACCCCCGCCGCCAGCCCGTGGGCGGCGAGGACGGCACCGATGATGCGGGCGGTCGACGACTTCCCGTTGGTCCCGGCGATCTGCAGGGTCGGGTACGTTGCTTCCGGGTGGTCGAGCAGGTCAACCAGGGCCTGGACGCGGGTGAGGTCGGGCGAGATCGCCTGCCCCCGTGCCTCGATGAGCGCCCAGGCCTCCCGGTACGAGAGCGGGGCGGCCGGGACACCGGGGACCTCCTGGGCGCTAACCGCCGATCTCCTGCAGCTGGCTCTGGAGCTTTTCCTCGGTGGCCCTGGCTTCGTCGAGCTTGCGCTGCTCACCCGCCACGACCTCGGCCGGCGCCTTGGAGCGGAACCCGTCGCTCGCCAGCTTGCCCGCGAACCGAGCGATCTCCGAGCGGACCTTCTCGAGCGCCCTGGCAAGCCGGGTACGCTCCGCGTCGAGGTCGAGGAGGCCCTCCAGCGGGATGACGATGTCGACCGGTCCGGCGACCAGCCGCGTGGCGGGCCCATCCTCGCGGGCGCCTTGCAGCGTCACCTCCTGCACCCTGCCCAGCAGGGCGATGGTCGCCTGTTGGCGGCCGAGCGACTCCGCGACCGTCAGGTCGTCGGCAGAAAGGTGGACGCGCATCTTGGCGTCGGAATCGACGTGGTGGTCGGCCCGGAAGCTGCGGATGGCCGAGACGACGTCGCGGACCCGGTCGAAGTCGTCCTCGACCCGGACGTCGACAAGGTCGGGCAGCAGCGATGGCCAGGGCGCCCGCATGATCGAAGGATCGGCCGCCTGCTCGCCGCCGGGCATCCGCTGCCAGATCTCGTCGGTGATGAAGGGCATGAAGGGGTGGAGCAGCCGGAGGATCGATTCGAGGACGAAGCGCAGCACCTGCTGTGCCGCTGCCTTCTGCCTGGTGGCATCCTCCCGGAGCGCCAGCTTGGCGACTTCGACGTACCAGTCGCAGAACTCGTTCCACACGAAGGAGTACAGCGACCGGGCGGCCACGGAGAGCTCGAAGCCCTCCAGGTTGGCCGTGACGTCGGCGATGGTCGAGGCCAGCCGGGACAGGATCCAGCGGTCGGCGGTTCCGAGGCCCTCGGGAGCTGGGGCTTCCAGCGTGCGCGGCATGTCGCCCAGGTTCATGATCACGAACCGGGAGACGTTCCAGAGCTTGTTGGCGAAGTTGCGGGCCCCGGCCGTCCACTCCTCGTGGAGGAAGATGTCCTGCCCGGTGGCGTGCTCGGCGAGCATGAAGCGCAGGGCGTCGGTGCCGTAGCGGTCCATGAGGTCGAGGGGGTCGATGACGTTGCCAAGCGACTTCGACATCTTTCGGCCCTGGGCGTCCCGGACGATGCCGTGGACGAACACCCGCGAGAACGGGACCTCGCCCATGAAATGCAGGCCGGCCATCATCATCCTGGCGACCCAGAGGTGGATGATCTCGTAGCCGGTGACGAGGACCGACGTGGGATAGAAGTAGTCGAGGTCCGGGGTCTGCTCCGGCCAGCCCAGCGTCGAGAACGGCCAGAGCTGGCTGGAGAACCATGTGTCGAGCACGTCGGGGTCCTGGCGGGGGTGGCCGGCCCCGCAGCTGCGGCAGGTCTCCGGGTCCTCCAGCGCCGCCCACGCCTCCCCGCAGACGTCGCAGTAGAAGACCGGGATGCGGTGTCCCCACCAGAGCTGCCGGGAGATGCACCAGTCCCGGATCTGGTTCATCCAGTTGAGGTAGAACTTGGTCCAGCGTTCCGGATAGAACCGGGTCCTGCCCTCCTCAACGGCCTCGATGGCCGGCCGGGCGAGCGGCTCCATCCGCACGAACCACTGCTCCGACAGCCACGGCTCGACGATCGTCTTGCAGCGGTCGCAACGAGCGATGGCGAAGCGGTGCGGGGTGGTGCCGACGATGAGGCCCAACTCGTCGAGGGCGGAACGGACTGCCTCACGGGCGTCGTAGCGGTCCATGCCGGCGAAGCGGCCCCCGTGCTCGTTCACCCTCGCCCGGGTGTCGAAGATGTTGATCTTCTCGAGGTTGTGGCGCTCCGCGATCTCGAAGTCGGTCTGGTCGTGCGCAGGCGTGATCTTGACCGCGCCGCTCCCGAAGGAAGGGTCGACCGCCTCGTCGGCGACGATGGGAAGCCGGCGGCCATCGAAGGGATGGATCGCGTAGCGCCCGACAAGCGCTGCGTACCGCTCGTCGCTCGGGTTGACCGCGATGGCCACGTCGCCGAGCATCGTCTCGAGCCGGGTCGTGGCGACGCTGATGTCGCCGCCACCTTCGAGGGGGTAGCGGAACTCCACCAGCTCGCCGTCGTGATCGCTGTGGTCGAGCTCGACGTCCGCGATGGCGGTGCCGCAGCGGGGGCACCAGTTGATGATGCGGTTGCCCCGGTAGATGAGGCCCTCGTTGAAGAGGTCGACGAACACCTTGCGCACGGCCCGGGAGAGTCCGGGATCCATGGTGAAGCGGGTGCGGCTCCAGTCGCAGGAGCAGCCGAGGCGCTTGAGCTGGGCGATGATCCGCGTGCCGTACTGTTCCCGCCACTCCCAGACCCGCTCGATGAAGCCTTCACGGCCAAGGTCGTGGCGGGAGATGCCCTGCTTGGCCAGCTCCCGCTCGACCACGTTCTGCGTTGCGATGCCGGCGTGGTCGGTTCCCGGGACCCAGAGGGCCTGGTAGCCCTGCATGCGGCGCCACCGGATCAGGACGTCCTGCAGGGTCTCGTCCATGCCGTGGCCGAGGTGCAGCACCCCGGTGATGTTGGGCGGCGGCATGACGATGGTGTACGGCTGCCGCTCCGGGTCGGGGTCCGCGTGGAAGTAGCCGCCTTCCTCCCAGAACCGGTAGAGGCGTTCCTCGACCTCGTGGGGGTCGTAGACCTTCGGCAAATCGGCCATGGCGCCAGTCTAGCTGAGGGCCTTTGGCTTCCGGCGGGCAAACCGAACCAGCTCGGCAATCGAGGCATGCAACCGCTCCAGCGAAGCAATCGAGGCATGAATAGGCGCCTTTTGCTACCCCAAAAGGGGTAGCTGAATTAGTTACATCTGGCTATTCATGGATGGACCACATTTACCGACCTTAATGACTGAGGTTGATTAGCATTGCCGTCGGGCTGCCCGTCGTACGGCTCGACAGACAGAAAGGGAGGCAATTCATGCATATCCCAAAGTTCGTCATGCCCTTCGCCGGAGGTTTCCTCGGCGTCTTCGTCCTCGGCGCTGCAGCGTTCGGTCTGGTCGCCGGTTCCGGCATGCAGGTCACCGGCGACCCGGCGCCCGACCTCGCCGCCTCGACCGCCGCGAACGTCTCGGCGGTCCCGGGAACCGGCAATGCCAAGCCGTCCACCCCCCACGCCGCCGGGCCGGGCGCTGCCTCGGTCCCTCCGAACTCCTCCGCGGCGCCCAACCCGGCCAAGGGCCCGGCAGCAGGCCCCGTCAGCACGCCGCCCACCACCGACACCAGTGCCGTCGACGGGGCACTGAACACGGTCAACGGCATCGTCAACAGCGTCCTGCCGAACGGGCTGCCCACCGCCACCCCTTCCGGAACCGCCGCAAAGGCGGGCGTCACCTCGCTGCTGAGCTCGCTCTCGCAGGCCGACCTGATGTCGCTGCTGGGCCATCTGCCGGTTGCGGTACCGAACCTCACCGGAGTCCTTGCCAACCCGACAACGATCGTGAGCGCCCTGCCGTTGCCCGACCAGCAGTGGCTGCTCTCGAACCTGCCCGTCGCCGTGCCGACCGGTCTCGCCGGCATCCTGGCCAACCGCGGCGGCCTCCTGGGCAACCTGCTCTCGACCCTGAGCGGGCTCCTCGCCAACCCGGCCTCACTGCTGAGCAACCCGACGACGCTGCTGTCGCAGCTCCCTGCCGGCGACCTCTCGGCCCTGCTCGCCGGCCTGCCGGTGCCGGTTCCGAACCTGAGCGCGGTCCTGGCCAACCCGTCGTCGCTGGTCGGCAGCCTCCCGGCCCCCGACCTGGCGTTCCTGCTGAACAGCTTGCCGATCCACGTGCCCGCGAACCTGCTCCCCTAGCTGTTTCCTGGTCCGGGCGCGCCGAACAGGCTGGGGTGCAGCGGTGATGTCGCTCAGTTAGGCGGAGCGCTCGCCCCGCTCCGGGCGCTTCGGGCGCTCGACGGTGCGGGGGACAAGCGTGGGGTTGACCTTCTCCAGGACCGTGTCCTTGTCGATCAGGCACTTGCCGACGTCCTTGCGGGACGGCAGGTCGTACATGACGTCGAGCAGGACCTCCTCCATGATCGCCCTGAGGCCCCGGGCGCCGGTGCCCCGCAGCATCGCCAGGTCGGCGATAGCGGCGAGAGCGTCCTCCGAGAAGCCCAACTCGACACCGTCGTACTCCAGGACCTTCTTGAACTGCTTGACGAGGGCGTTCTTGGGCTTGGTCAGGATCTCGATGAGGGCCTGGCGGTCGAGGTTGTGGACGTAGGAGATGACCGGCAGGCGGCCGACGAACTCGGGGATGAGCCCGTACTTCAGGAGGTCCTCCGGGAGCACTTGGGCCAGGATCGTGCCGATGTCCTTGTCCTCGCGCTTGCGGACGTCGCCCCCGAAGCCGATCCCCCGTGCCCCGATGCGGGACTCGATGATCTTCTCCAAGCCGGCGAAGGCACCGCCGCAGATGAACAGGATGTTGGACGTGTCGATCTGGATGAACTCCTGGTGGGGGTGCTTGCGGCCCCCCTGGGGCGGCACGCTGGCCGTAGTGCCCTCCAGGATCTTCAGCAGGGCCTGCTGCACGCCCTCGCCGGAGACGTCCCGGGTGATGGAGGGGTTCTCCGACTTGCGGGCGATCTTGTCGGCCTCGTCGATGTAGATGATGCCGGTCTCGGCCTTCTTCACGTCGTAGTCGGCGGCCTGGATGAGCTTCAGCAGGATGTTCTCGACGTCTTCGCCCACGTAGCCGGCCTCGGTGAGCGCCGTGGCGTCGGCGATCGCGAAGGGCACGTTCAGCATCTTGGCCAGCGTCTGCGCCAGGAGGGTCTTGCCGCAGCCCGTGGGGCCGAGCAGCAGGATGTTGGACTTCTGGAGCTCGACGTCGCCGTCCCGGCGGTTGTCGGCCTGGATGCGCTTGTAGTGGTTGTAGACCGCGACGGAGAGGATCTTCTTGGCCTGCTCCTGGCCGACGACGTAGTCCTTCAGGAAGTCGTAGATCTCACGGGGCTTGGGCAGCTCTTCGAGCTTCAGCTCCGGTGACTCGGTGAGCTCCTCTTCAATGATCTCGTTGCAGAGGTCGATGCACTCGTCGCAGATGTAGACGCCCGGCCCGGCGATCAGCTTCTTGACCTGCTTCTGTGACTTGCCGCAGAAGCTGCATTTAAGCAGGTCGCCCCCATCGCCGAACTTCGGCATCCCCTCACTCCCCTCGGTCAGCTAGGCGTCTTTGTGGCTAGGCCGTGACTTCTTCGAGCTGCTCAGCGAGGACGTCGGACTGCTCTCGGGCTCTGATGATCTCATCGATGATACCGTACGACTTCGCCTGCTCGGAGTTCATGATGAAGTCTCTATCGGTGTCGCGGGAGACTTTCTCGAGGGGCTGGCCACTGTGCGTGGCGAGGATCTGATCCAGCAGAGCCCGCATCCGCAGGATCTCCTTGGCGTGGATCTCGATGTCGACCGCCTGGCCACCGAGGCCGCCCACCTCCGGCTGGTGGATGAGCACCCGGGAGTTCGGGAGGGCGAAGCGCTTGCCCTTCTCCCCCGCCGCCAGCAGCACCGCGGCTGCGCTGGCCGCCTGGCCGATGCAGAGGGTGGCGACGTGCGGCTTGATGAACTGCATGGTGTCGTAGATGGCGAGCAGCGCGGTGATCGACCCGCCGGGCGAGTTGATGTAGAGCCAGATGTCCCGGTCGGGGTCCTCGGACTCGCAGAAGATGAGCTGCGCGGTCACGAGGTTGGCGACGTTGTCGTCGATCGGGGTACCGAGGAAGATGATGCGGTCCTTGAGCAGCCGAGAGTAGATGTCGAATGACCGCTCCCCGCGGTTGGTCTGCTCAACAACGACGGGCACGAGGTAGTTCTCCATCCAAGCCGCTCCTTGCTTTGGTTTCGGTGGAGCCCGATCAGCCTTCCGTGCTGGCTTCGTCGGTGATGTTGGCCTGCTCCACGAGATAGTCGAGGACCTTTCTTCGAAGGATATCACCGGCAAGAGCCTCAACCCGGCCTGCCTGGATGATGTCCCGCCGCAGATCCTCGGGCGTCTTGCCCGCTCTGGCGGAGAGGCGCTCCACTTCCTCGTCGAGTTCGCCCCGGGTGACGTTCATCCCTTCGGTCTTGGCGATCTCGTCGAGAAGGAAGTCCGCGCCGATTGACCGCTCGGCGGCCCGGCGCTGGGCGACGCGCAGTTCGTCCTCGCTCATCTTCAGCACGTCCAGATAGTCGGGGAGGCCCATGCCATGCTGGCGCACCTCCCGCAACAGGGCTTCCATCCGGGCGTCGGACTCGGCCTGGACCAGGCTCTCCGGCACCGGCACGGCGGCCAGGTCGATCAGCTCGTCGAGGAGGCGGTTACGTATCTCACGGTCGGCCTGCACGCCTTTGTACTCTTCGATGCGGTTCCGGATCTCGCCCTCGAGTTCATCCATCGTGTCGAACTCGGAGGCGGTCTTGGCGAAGTCGTCGTCGACATCAGGGAGGCGCTTGGCGTTGACCTCCTTGACGATGACGGTCATCGTGACCTCCTTGCCGCCGTAGTCCTTGCTCATGCGCTCCGGGAGGATGGTGTTGAACTTGATGATGTCTCCCGCCCGCGTACCGGTGAGCTCGTCGTCCAGCTCGGGGGCCAGGGTGGCGGAGCCGAGCTCGTACATGAAGTCGTCGGCGCTGGCCTCGTCGATCTTCTGGTCGTGGATGCTGGTCTTCACATCGATGAGGAGGTGGTCCCCGGCTTCGGCGTAGCGGGCGACCGGCTCGAGGGTGGCGAACCGCTTGCGCAGGACGTCGAGGCGGTCGTCGATCTCCTCCCGGGTGGCCCTGGCGCTCGGCCGCTCGATCTCCATCTCCTTGTAATTGGGGAGGTGGATCTGCGGCCGGACCTCGACCGTGGCCGTGAAGGTGAGGGTATCGCCCTCGAAGTCGGTGACCTCGATGTCGGGGGTCGCCACCGGCTGGAGGGACTCCTCCTTGGTGGCGTCGGTGTAGAGCCGGGGCAGGGAATCCTCGAGCATCCGCTGACGGATGGCGTCCTTGCCCATCCGGGACTCCAGGATCTGCCGGGGCACCTTGCCCTTGCGGAAACCGGGGACCTTGAACTCCTGGCTGAGTTTTTTGACCGTCTCCGAGGTGAGCTTGTCGATCTCGGACGGCTCCACCTCGACGAGGAGGCGGACCTTCGTGGGGCTTTCGCGTTCGACTGTGGTTTTCATAGAAAGGCATCGTAGCGCACAGTTCGCGGGCCTCGACGGTGGCTGTGCGCTTGCTGGGCCGCCCCGCCGCGGTTCCCGCGGCGGGATAATAGGGTGGTCGCCCGGAGGTCCGGGTGTTTTCGGGACGTAGCGCAGCTTGGCAGCGCGCCTGCTTTGGGAGCAGGAGGCCGGGAGTTCAAATCTCCCCGTCCCGACGTGCCGGTTGCAGTTGCAGTGGCTGCGACATCCGGTGCGGGCGTAGCTCAATGGTAGAGCTCCAGCCTTCCAAGCTGGTGGTGAGGGTTCGATCCCCTTCGCCCGCTCTTGAGGTTTCCTCAGTTCCGGCCGCCATCACCAGAAAGGGGTCCCGATGACCGAGCACGCCAAGATCAGGCAGTTCGTCGAGACCAACGGCAGGCGCTTCGTCGAGACCCTGAAGGAGGCCTGCTCGTTCCCCAGCATCTCGGCTGAAGGGCTGGGGCTGGAGCAGATGTCGGACTGGCTGGAGGACAGGTTCAAAGGCATGGGGGCCACGGTGTCCCGGCTGGAGGTTGCGGGGGCGCCGCCGGCGTTGCTCGGGGAGTTCCGGGGAACGGCTTCCGGTTCTGGCTCTTCTTCCGGTTCCGGGTCGAATGCCGGTAGGACCCTCATGATCTATGACCACTACGATGTCCAGCCGGTCGATCCCATCGACCTGTGGCACTCGCCGCCCTTCGAGCCGGCCGAGCGGGACGGGCGCATCTATGCCCGGGGAGTCTCGGACAACAAGGGGGACCTCGTGGCGCGGCTGTGTGCGCTGGAGACGTATCAGGAGGTCTTCGGCGAGCTGCCGTTCAACGTCAAGTTCTTCGTCGAGGGCGAGGAGGAGACGGGGAGCCTGCATTTCGAGCAGATCTGCCGGGCGCACGCCGACCGCCTCCAGGCCGACCACTGCGTCTGGGAGGGCTGGCGGATCGACCATGAGGGCCGGCCCGAGCTGGTGTACGGGTGCAAGGGCCTGCTCTACGTCGAGCTGCGCTGCCGGATGCTGACGTATGACCAGCACTCCTCGAACGCCTGCTACATCCCCTCGGCTGCCTGGCACCTCCTGCGAGCGGTCGCCTCTATCAGGGGGGCCGACGGCAAGGTGGCCATTCCGGGCTTCTACGACGAAGCGCTCGGCCCGGAGCCCGCGGATGCTCCGCTCATCGAGCGCCTGCCATTTGACGAGGCGTCCGAACTCAAGCGCCTCGGCATCACGTCCTTCGCGGACGGCCTGACTGGCATGGACCTGCGGAAGGCGCTCATCTACAACCCCACAGCCAACATCGCCGGGTTTGTGACGGGCTACACCGTTCCCGGGGCGGCGAAGACGGTCCTCCCGGCCGAAGCCCTGGCGAAAGTCGACTTCCGGCTCGTGCCCAATCAGGATGCCGGGGACATCGCCCGCAAGCTCCGGCGCCACCTCGACGACAACGGCTTCGGGGACGTCGAGCTGGAGACCATCGGTGAGGAGAACCCGTCGCGGTCGCCCACCGACTCGGTCCTCGGGCGGGCGATCGAGTCCGAGGCGGCATCCTGGTGGTCGCTCGAGCCCGCCGTATGGCCCTTGATGCCGGCCACGGGTCCGATGTTCCCGGTTGCCCGGCTGCTCGGGATCCCCATCTGCTCGCCGCCGGGGGTGACCAGGCCGGACTCGGCGATCCACGCGCCCAACGAGCAAATCAGGGTCGACGACTTCTATGATGTCATCGGCTACACGGCGGCATACCTCTCGGCCTACGGGCAACTCTGAGGGCTGCGGCCCGTAGCCAAGGCCGGAGCGGGGGTAGGCGCAAACTCACAAGGATGTAATTTCAATTCAGTACCAATCGGGGTATGGTTCTGCTTTGCCGCACTCCGGTAAAGGGCATTCGACAGATACGAGGCAGCCATGGCACGACGGGGCGGGGCCGGGGCCCAGATCTTCCTTCCGGTTGCAGTGGTCATCGCCGCCCTGATGATCCTCGGTGTGGTCATGCTGATGGTGCGCTCGGGCCGCAATCCGTCGGGACCTGGCAGCTCCATCTCGCCGTCCACCTCTACGTCCACCCCGTCCGGCTCCCCCAGCCCTTCGACAACCCCGGCCGCGACACCGAGCGTTGCTCCTTCTGTTGCTCCTTCTGTTGCTCCTTCTGTTGCGCCTTCGTCGGGAGCCGTTGCGCCGTCTGCCGGCGCGACAGCCCGTCCGGGCGGCGCCCCACCGCAGGCCGCCGGCCCGAACAACATGCCGAACACCGGACCGCCATTCCCTTGGTGGACGGGCCTGCTCCCCGTTTCGCTCGGCATCGGCCTGGCGTGGGCCTTGCGGCCCAAGCGAGAGCCCACGGTGGGCGCGAGCCTGGATGGGGGTACCGTTGCCTTCTCACGGGGGCGGCGGGAGGTCTCCCGGCCCCGAGGCCGGCCCGCCTCGGCCCTGGGCAAGAAGCGCCCGTGAGCCGGGCGCGTCGTTTCTGGCGCCTCTTCGCTGGCTTGGAGGCCCGCCTGGGTCTCTCGCCCTTCTCTAAAGCTCTCGAGCTCTAAGAAGGACCTCCGCCGCCAATGCCATCGCCGCAGCGGAGGTGGGCGGGAGGGCTCTGGTGGGCCATGCTGACGCTCTGGTTGGTGATGCTGCTTGCTGGCATCGGCTTTGTGGCCTTGACCGTCGCCTTCCCGGGCCAGACTTGTTATCGGGATGGCGCCTCCAGCCAGGGAGCGCTCAGCTGGTCGGCGCTGCCGCCGGGCTACGTCTGCACCTGGACAAAGGAGCGGGGCGGCCTCGACGCCAAGCAGGGGCCAGGCTCATTGCCGAGCATCTACCTCGCCACGATGGCCGGGGCGGGCCTGGCTCTGGTGAGGTGGCGGCCCGCGAGAAGCGAGAGGCTGCGGGCATCGGTCTTCGAGGCCGAGACGGACCGGGGCTGACAAGGGGAACGGAGGTTCGGGGCGGGGCGGCTTCAGTATCCTGCGCCTGCTGACCGATAACGGTTGAGTATCGACGTCCTGGTGACTCGCTGAGATCGCAGCGTTCCTGCGAGGATGGAGGGAGGGGGTTCACCGCACGGCCACCGGACCGGGATGCCGGTCCAGGGCCGTGAGTTGTAGCACCTGCGCCCGTAGCTCAGCTGGATAGAGCGTCGGACTTCTAATCCGAGGGTCGGGGGTTCGAGTCCCTCCGGGCGCGCCGGGAGTTTCCGCAGGTCACGGGCCGGTTTCCTCCTCCTTCTTTGGAAATGGGATGACCTCTTTGTCCGAAGTGGTGGGCGATTGGTGGGCTTTCGACTCCCGGAACGTCCGGTCCAGGCCCTCGGCCAGGTCCTGCATCTTCTATTCGAACAGATGCCCGTAGGCGTCGAATGTCATGGTGATCGTGGCGTGTCGCAAGTGGGCCTGGACCTCCTTGGCCTGCGCCCGGTCAGCGATCAGCAGCGCCGCACAGGTGTGCCTCAAATCATGTTTGTGCCGAAGTCGGCACAAACATGATTATGCCGACCACCGCGTTATGCCGACCTCGGCTGGGATTCGCTTGCCTGAGGCGGTGAACGTGCTGAACGTGTCGGCATAATCAGAGGCCTTCGAGGAAGGCCAGCAGCGAGTCGGAGGGTCGATAGCGGCCTGGCTTGGCGGCGAGCGGCTTGGTCCTGTCGATCGCCTGTTGCTTGTGGGTCATGTCCGCGTGCAGGTAGATGTTGGTCGTCTCAATCTGCTCGTGGCCGAGCCACAGCGCGATGACGGTGATGTCGTTGCCGGCCAGCAGTAGGCGCATGGCCGCGGTGTGCCGCAAGGTGTGCGCGGTGACATGCTTTGTCCGCAGCGACGGGCACCTGTCTGCCGCGACGGCTAGGTGCAGGGTGAGCCGTCGCTCGATGGCGTCGCGGCTCAGCTGGCCGCCGGTGATGGTGGGGAACAGCGGATCAGTGGTGTCCCCGCCGCGCTCCCCGAGCCACGCCTTGAGCACGGCTCTGGTGGAGGGAACCAGGGGCGTGTGGCGCTCTTTGCGCCCTTTGCCGACGGTGTGGACGTTGGCCCCGGCGCCGAGCGTCACGTCTTGGCAGCTGAGGCCGGCCAGCTCCGAGATCCTCAGCCCGGTCTGGACGGTGAGGGCAAACATGGCGTGGTCCCGCCTGCCCGTCCAGCGGGTCTGGTCGCAGGCATGCAGCAGCGCATCGACCTCGGGGTCGGTGAGGTAGGTGACCACGTTGCGCTCACTGCGCTTGGGCGGGATGGCGAGCACCCGCTGGATGGAGGCGGCGTGCTCGGGGTGGTGCAGAGCCAGGTAGCCGAACAGGGAGTGGACGGCGGCCAGCCGGTTGTTCCTGGTGGCGACGCGGTTGTGCCGGTCGGCTTCGAGATGGTCCAAGAACGCGGCGATGAGCGCCGCGTCCAGCTCTGCGATGTCCAGGGCGGCGGGCAGCTTGCCGGTGCGCTCGGCGGCGAAGCCGAGCAGGAGCCGGAACGTGGTCTTGTAGGCCCCGACGGTGTTCGGGCTGGCAGCGCGCTGGCCGATCAGACGATCGGTGAAGAACGCCTGCAGGCCGGGTGCAAGCGCGCTCACGGCTTTGCTCCGAAGCTCACGTCGAGGCGTTCAGCAGCCAGAGCCATCAGCTCGGGGGAGGCGGACAGGTACCAGTAGGTGTCGGCAGGTGCGACGTGGCCGAGATAGGTGGACAGCACCGCCATCCGCTCATCGACGCTGACGCCCGAGCGCAGCCATCCGATCAGGGTGGCCACAGCAAAGCTATGCCTGAGGTCGTGTGCCCGCGGATGGACCGTCGCTGTGCGGATGCCGAGGGACGTGGTGACGTTCCTGAGCGTCTTGTCTACGGCGCTTCGCTCCAGAGCAGTGCCGGCTCGGGACAAGAAGAACGCCGTCGAGCGGGGCCGCGGGCAGAGCCGGTCGCGCCG
>JAOPZY010000101.1 GCA_025963875.1 Actinomycetota bacterium | reverse complement strand
CCGGCGATGGTGTCCTGGGTGCCGAAGCCGATGGTGCCGACCACGGTGTAGGGCTGGGGACCCGGGTTGCCGGTGACGGTGATCGTGTCGCCGAGCTTCACCTTCTTCGAGGTAGCTGTCTTGGTGTCGAGGGCCGCCTCGCCCGCCTTGCGAGGCTCGCGACCGCTGCGGAGGGCCAGCAGCGACAGCGTCCGGTCCGGCAGCCAGTTGAGAGCAATGGTGGGAGCACCCCCCTGCGGGCCGAGCGCCTTTCCCTTGGCGTCGACGATGCTGACGGTCCCCTGCACCTGACCGTCGGCGATGGCCACCCCTGGCACCCCCTTCACCGTCGCAAGGAGCGACTGCGGGACGAGGGGCCGGTTGTTGCCGCTCAGGCTGTCCTGACTGCTGCGCAGGCCGCCGGCCGAGAAGGGCGCGATGCCCCGTACGATGACGCTTTTGCCCGCCGTCCCCTGGTTGATCAGGCCGTTGATGCTGTGCTTGATGGTGTCGGTGAGGACGAAGGTGCCGGCCATGAACATGACGCCGAGCACCACCGCCAGCGCGGTGAGTGCGAGGCGCAGCTTGTGGGCCAGGAGGCTCTTGAGGGTTGCATTCAGCACGCGCCGGCTAGCCCCCGAGGGTCTTCATCTCGTCGAGGACCAGCTCCGCCGTGGGCTCGTACATCTCGCTGACCACCCGTCCGTCCATGAGGAAGATCGCCCGGTCGGCGTAGCCGGCGGCGACGGGGTCGTGGGTGACCATGACCACCGTCTGGCCCAGTTCCCGCACCGAGTCCTGCATGATGTGCAGCACCTCGGCCCCCGCCCTCGTGTCGAGGTTGCCGGTGGGCTCGTCGGCGAAGATGATCTGCGGCCGGGTCGCGAGTGCCCTGGCCACCGCCACCCGCTGCTGCTGGCCACCCGACAGCTCGTCGGGCTTGTGCTTGAGCCGGTCCCGGATGCGGAGGGTGTCGATCACGCTGTCGAGCCACTCGGCGTCCGGGCGGGTCCCGGCGAGGTCGAGCGGCAGCGTGATGTTCTCGATGGCGGTGAGCGTCGGCACGAGGTTGTACTGCTGGAAGATGAACCCGACACGGTCCCGCCGCAACTGGGTGAGGGACTTGTCGCTCAGGGTGCTGAGGTCGGTGTCCCCGATCAGGACCGTGCCCTGCGTGAGCCGGTCCAGGCCTGCCAGGCAGTGCATCAATGTCGACTTCCCCGAGCCCGACGGCCCCATGATGGCCGTGAAGTGGGCCTTGCCGAACGAGACCGAGACGCCGGCGAGGGCGTAGACCGCGGTCTCGCCGTACCCGTAGATCTTGACCGCGTCGACGACTTCGGCTGCCACCTCGCCGTCCATCAGGGCCGCGACGAACGGCGCAGGTTCCCCGGGCGCCGTCGAACCGTCGGGCGGCGCCCAGTCGGAGGTGATGGTGGGGGATGACCGCCCGCCGGCGCCTGGCGGCGGCGGATCCTCGGAGGGCGGTTCGGGCGCTGTAGGCTCGGGCGCCGGAGGGTCGCCGGCGGAGGCGGGGACGCCCGCTTGGGCAGCCCGGGCCACTTCGAGCGCCGAGGCTCTCAGTTCGGCGTCTCCGGGGGCGGGGAAGATCCTCCGCGCCAGCGCCAGCAGCGCCAGCTTGGCCTTCTTCGCCGGCGTTGCCGGTGCGGCAAGGAGTGCTCCATTGGTCGCCGGCGGTCCCAGGGGTAACCCAGACTCCCCCGGCTCCTCGGCGGGGCTTGCCTCGGGCGCTCCGAAGGAGCTCGCCGGGCGGCGTTCCTTGCTCACTGGCCATCCTTCGCAGAGAGTCCCGCCATTGGGTCAATTTGGAGCATGGAACCATGTGTAACCGACAAGGTTTGGCTTGTCAATCCTGTCGGAAAGGTAAGGAACTCCTATGCGGCACTTGCCGCCTCACCCGCGCGCACCCAGCACCTCCGCCTCGTGGCGCAGGAGGGTCCGCTTGGTGTCGAGCCCGCCCCCGAACCCCGTCAGCGCCCCGCCGGAGCCGATGACCCGGTGGCACGGGAGCACGATTGGCACGGGGTTGCGCCCGTTCGCCGCCCCCACCGCCCGCGCCGCCTGCGGCCGGCCGACTCGCCGCGCCTGCTCGCCGTAGCTGATCGTGGTCCCGAAGGGGATCGAGCCCAGCTCCAGCCAGACCTTCTGCTGGAAGGGGGTGCCCCCGAGGTCGAGCGGCAGGTCAAACGTCGTGCGTGCCCCGGCGAAGTACTCCTGGATCTGGGTGACGGCGGCGTCGAGGATGTCGCTGGCCCCTTCCACGGCGCCCTCGGGCGGGGGCTCTCCGTCCCAGAGGATCCGCCGGATCCCCGTCTCGGCTGTCACCACGGTGAGCGTGCCGATCAGTGTGTCGACCTGTGCGTACTTCATGAGGTCACCTCCCAGAGGTAGTGGGCGGCGTAGCCCCGCCAGGGGCGCCACCGGTTGGCGCGGTGCGTCAGTGCCACCGCATGGTCCGCCAGGCCGAGCCGGGTGGCGGCGAGCTGCAGCCCGAGGTCGCCGGCCGGGAAGGCGTCGGGATCGCCCAGCGAGCGCAGGGCGACGTGTGCCACCGTCCAGGGGCCGACACCCGGGATCGCCAGCAGGCGCCCCTCGGCCGCGCTGCGGTCGGCCCCGACGTCGAGCACAAGGTCCCCGCCCGAGATCTGGCGTGCGAGCTCCCTCACGGCGGCGGCCCGTGCCTTCGTGAGCCCGAGAGATTCGAGATCCGCCTCGGCGAGCGTCTCCGGAGGCGGGAAGGCGTGGGTGAGCGCCCCGTCCGGACGGTCGAGGGGCTTGCCGTAGACGGCCACGAGGCGACCGGTCACGGTCCGTGCCGCCCGCACCGAGATGTGCTGGCCCAGGACCACCCGGACCGCCCACTCGGCGCCGTCGACCGCTCCGGGTGCCCGCAGGCCGGGGTGGGAGCGGACCAGCCGTCCCATGACCTCGTCGGCTCGGAGGACCGAACCGAAGGCCTCGGGGTCGGCATCGAGGTCGAGCAGCCTCCTGCTGCGGGCGACCGCCGCCGGCAGGTCGGCGATCGTCGCCAGGCGGAACGTGGCGAGCACGTGGTCCACGTCACGTCTGGCCCTTGGCGCCCCGCTCGACGTACTCGGCTCCAGCGTCACCGTGCCGGTGCCGCCCGGCAGCGTCAGCGTCCGGCGGTACCAGCCACGGTCCGACTCCTCGATGCCGGCCACCGCCCGGTGAGCGAGCCAGCCCAGGACCGCATCGGCGTCGTAGGGCGTGCGGAGCGGCAGCCGGACGGTCAGGCTGCCCGCCTCGCCCCGCTCGCCGCGCCGTTTCGCCCCCCGCAGCTCGGAGGGCGAGGCAGCGAACACCTCCCGGATGGTCTCGTTGAACTGGCGGATGCTCGGGAAGCCGGCAGCGAACGCGATCTCGCCGAAGGCAAGCTCCGTCGTCTCGACGAGCACCCGGGCCGTCTGCGCCCGCTGGGCCCGTGCCAGGGCGAGCGGCGGTGCCCCGACGGCCTCGACGAGGATCCGGTGCAGATGCCGCTCGCTGATGGCCAGCCGCCGGGCGAGCCCCGTCACTCCGTCCCGGTCGACGACCCCGTCGGCGATGAGCCGCATCGCCCGCCCAACCAGGTCCGCCCGGGAGTCCCACTCCGGGGAGCCGGGGATCGCGTCGGGGCGGCAGCGCTTGCAGGCCCGGAAGCCGGCGAGCTGCGCTGCGGCGGCGCAGACGTAGAACTGCACGTTCTCCCGCTTGGGCGTAATCGGCGTCGGGCAGCTCGGCCGGCAGTAGATCCCGGTGGTCCGGACCCCGACGATGAACAGTCCGTCGAATCGGGAGTCCCGGCTCGCCACCGCCGAGTAGCACTGATCGAAGTTGAGGTCGCGGAGTCCCATGTCCCCATCCTGGCTGGTGCGTGCCGCTCGTGCTAGTGGAAATCGGACACGCGCGTCGGAACGAGGGTGCTGGCGTAGAGGTTCGGTCAGTTATGCGCGCTGGACACGGATAAGGTGCCGACCCTCCGTGTGAAAGACCTCGGGATGCAGCGCAGCTGCCAGGATCTCGACGCCGTCCACAAGGCGGGGGCCGGGCCGGGAGAAGTGCGCGCTGGCATCGACCGCGAACAACGACGTCACGCGGGCCAGCTCGGGCCGGGCCAGGAGACCCTCGGCTTCCCGGGCTGCGTCCTCGAGGCCGTAGCCGCACGGCATGAAGACGACGACCTCGGGGTCGGCCTCGGCGATCTGCTCCCACGTCACCCGTACCGACGGGATCCCGGGCGAGCTCAGGACGCTCTCGCCACCCGCCAGCTCGATCATCTCCGGCACCCAGTGCCCGGCATTGAAGGGCGGGTCGCTCCATTCCAGGCCGAAGGTGCGGGGTCTGGGCAATCCGGCCACCGCGGAGACCACCGCCGCCAGCCGTGCGTTCAGCCCGTCCACCACCGCCTGGGCCCGGGGGAGGGTACCTGTGACCCGGCCCACCTGCACCAGGCAATCGAGCACCTCGCCGAGCGAGCCGGGGTCGAGCGAGACGACCTCGGCCGGGGAGCCGAGCAGCGAGAGGGCTTGCGTGACGTGGCCGGCCGGGACGGCGCACACGGCGCAGAGGTCCTGGGTGAGGACCAGGTCCGGCTGAAGCTCCCGGATGGCCGAATGGTCGAGGCGGTAGATCGGCTCGCCACCGCGGATGCTGGCCGAGACGAGCCGGTCCACCTCGGCGGGCGTGGGCGCTGGAGGTAGCGTCGATGTCGAGACGACCCGAGCAGCGGCGGCCTCGGGGGGCCAGTCGCATTCGTGCGTCACGCCCACGACATCGTCGCCGAGGCCGAGGGCGTAGGCGATCTCGGTGGCCGACGGCAGGAGCGAGACGATGCGCATCGCCCCATCCTGCAACAAC
>JAOPZY010000100.1 GCA_025963875.1 Actinomycetota bacterium | reverse complement strand
GCCGGGGTCGACGAGCTCCATGCCGTCGAAGTAGCGCCCGACCTGCTCATGAGTGCGCGGCACCATCGGCTCCGCCATCCCGCCGAACACCTCTATCCACTGGGCCACGGCTTCTGGAGAGTGATAGTCCCCCGTGATGTGGCAGATGACGAGGTAGCCGTCCGATGGTATCGCCGCTCGGAAGCGGGCCGCGATCGCTGCAGGGTCGTCGCTGTCGGCGACGAGGTGCAGGAGACCCACGAGCAGGACCGCCACCGGCTCCTCGAAATCGATCACCTTCCGGACCCTGGGATCGCCGATGATGTCGTCTGGCCGACGTACGTCTCCCGGGATCACGATGGCGTTGTCGGCCCCGGACAGCAGCTCACGGCTGTGAGCGAGCACGATCGGGTCGTAATCCACGTAGACCACGTGCGCGTCGGGAGCCACCTCGTGCGCGACCTCGTGCACATTGCCCTGGGTGGGCAGGCCGGTACCGATGTCGACGAACTGGCGGATGCCGGCCTCGGCGAGGAAGTGCACGGCACGACCCAGGAACGCCCGGTTCTCTCGCGCTGCGAGGGGTGTATCCGGGATGATGGAGGTCAGCTTGTCGATCAGCGCACGGTCGGCCGCGTAGTTGTCCTTGCCCCCGAGGGCATAGTCGTAGACGCGCGCGGCGTGGGGTTTGCGCACATCGACGCCGACTGGCGCCCGGTTCTTCTCCGTCACTACTCCTCCCTCCGCCCACGCAGTCGGTGCAGCGGCAAGAACAGGACCACTGCCCGTTGGTTGGTTAGCTGATCAGGTCGTCGAACTCGCCGTTCCTCACACCCCGAATGAGCGCCTCGACCTCGGCCCGAGTATAGATGAGTGTCGGGCCGTCCGGGTCCCGGGAGTTGCGCACGGCGACCTCTCCGGTGGCCAGCCGGGTCATCTCGACGCAGTTGTTGTTTCCGTTGCCACTGAAGCTGCTCTTGCGCCACCGCGCGCACTGCAGCTCCGAGGCGGGTATGCCGTTGTACGTCGTATCCATCTAGGCCCCTGTTTCCATGTCATTGAGAATGTTGGTAACGATCTCCCCGGTGTCGTTCGGGTCTTCGGCCTGAACGGCCAGGCGATCCATCACCTGCGCGTAGCTGTCCACCTCGTCAGGCTTGTCCAGCCAGAGCCCGCTGGTGAACTGCTCGAGGTAGACCATGTCCGGCAGGTCCGGGTCGTCGAACCGCAAGATGACGAACGGTTGACCCAGCGCCGCATGCGCACCTGTACGAAACAGGACTACCTGCACAGTGACGTTCGGCAGCTTCGTGGCCGCGACCAGATGCTCGAGCTGTGCCCGCATCACCTCCGGCCCGCCGATCGGCCGCCGCAACGCCGCCTCGTCCATCACCGCCCACAGCCGGGGAGGATCCGAGCGAGTGAGCAGTCCCTGGCGATCCATCCGCAATCTGAGCCATCGCTCGATCTCGTCGTCCGGTTCGCCCGGCAGCCCTGCGAACATGACGGCACGGGCGTAGTCCTCTGTCTGTAGCAAGCCGGGGACGAGGTGCCCCTCGTAAGTACGGATCAGCGTCGCCGTCTCCTCGAGACCCACGTAGGTCTGGAACCAGCTCGGCAGGATGTCGCTGTAGCGCTGCCACCAAGCCGGCCGGTTCGCCTCCTTGGCCAGAGACAGCAGCGCCTCCCGCTCGTCCGGGTCCTCGACGCCATAGAGCATGAGCAGGTCCCTGATGTCGCGGTCCTTGAAACTGACGCGGCCCAGCTCCAAACGGCTCATCTTGGACTCGGAGGCCCGGATGGTGTACCCCGCTGCCGCGCGGGTGAGGCCCTTTGCCTCGCGCAGCTGCCGCAGCTGCGCGCCGAGGACGATACGCAGGGCAGTGGGGCTGTTCCCCGGCTTGGCTGTGGCCACGTCCCCTTCCTCCTCTGAGCTGTGGTCAGTATCTCAGCGCCTCTCCGGCTCTCATGGTATGAGGCCTCACCTCCTTTCGGGAGGAGCCGGGCGAGTATCTGCACGTGCATTTGAGTTTGCTTCGGCACGCTCGGGTACCTATGATAATGCCCGATCCCTCGGGTGTGCCACTTGCAAGTGCTGTAGGCACCCTCCTCCGGTGGCCCGCGGAGGACGGGAGATTGTGCACGTGCATTTGAGTTTGCGTCGGCATGGTTGAAATATCTATGATGATGGCCGAGCGCTTGGGTGTACCACTTGCACGTGCTGTAGGCAGGCCGTCCAGTTGCCTCAGGACCTGATCAGTGAGGTAGCGATGCGCGGAGGTCGCTGGACGAGAAGCAACTCGGCTCACATACGGGCGGTGCGCAGCCGTTTGCTATGGGGGTCTTCTGTTCACGGTGTTGCGGCGCCGGGATTGCACGGGCCCGGTCCGGGGTCGAACCACCGGGGGCATCTGAAGAGCGCACATGACTGTCATCTAGAGGCGGGGGAGAAAGGGTTTCGAAGCTGTCATGAAGGTACTCGAGGGGGACAAGGTCAAGGGCGAGACGTTTCTGCTCGTACGTTGGCAGGCCGCACAACCTGATGAGGAGCCCGAGGGCTTCGAAGCGATGCTTTGCCGGCACCACCGTGAGGCCATCTGGTTGCGGCACGCCATTGTGACGGGCTGCGGGCAGTTCGGTGACTCCTGCGATCTCTGCGAGGGGCGCCCTCTGATGAGGGCGTAAGAGATCTGACACATAGCCAAGCTGGGGGGAAGACCAGGGCCTGTCTGTGCCCTGGGAACAGGCGGCAGGTCTACCGAGGGCCCCAAGCCCCCGGGTAGACCTGCCGCCGCCGCGACGTGCCGACCTGTCCCGAGCTGGCCAGAGACCCGAACCGAGGACCGCGGCCGAGGTGCGGAAGAAATGTTTGTTATGGCAACACTTTTTTTCCGCACCTTCGTCCGGCGACGCTGAGCGAGATCGGCGACGACGAAGCGAGTCTGTGCGCCGGATCTCTGACGAGCGGTTTCCTCTGATAGTTGGAGGGTCTGTCTGTTGGTTGGATGGTCTGTGTAAGTAAGTCTGTTGGTGGGATGTCCAGGGAACTCGGTGAGCAGGGCAAACGCCCGGTAAAGCGAGGAGGCTCCACTCGCAGCCGGGCGGAGCTTAACTTTAGATTCCGTCAAAAAGGGTCGTGAGCACACTTTTTGACGGAAACTGCCCCGCCGATCCCCGAGGCTCCTACGGCCGAGCCGTCCTGCTGGCCGGGTCGTACGCGAAACGCTGAGCGACGTCGTTCGCCGCGCGGGTCGAGTCGAAGACTTATGCTGCTTTCGGCACCATCTCTCATTGCACGGAGCGCGGTTGAACGAGCTTGGCTCTCTGCACCGTGGCGTTGCTGAAGCCGAAGCTCTGGTCGGGCGTGGTGGGGAGTTGGCCCTCGTCCAGGAGTTTGTTGATCGGGCGGAGATGGACGGGGATGCCCTGCTGTTGTTCGGGGAGCCAGGCGTGGGCAAGACGGTGCTGTTGGATGCCGTGGCGGGTGCGGCTTCGGCCGCCGGCACGCGGGTGCTGCGCACCGGCGGCGTGGAGTTTGAGGCCGAGATGAGTTTCTCCGGGCTCAACCAGGCCCTGCTTCCTCTCTTCGGGGAGTTCGCCGGGTTGACCGCTGCGCATCGTGACGCGCTCAACGTGGCTTTGGGTTTCGGTGAGGGCCCGGCTCCCGACCGGCTAGTGGTGTCCAACGCGACGCTTGCTCTGCTCCGTCAGGCAGCGGCGGATCGCCCGCTGCTGATGATCGTCGACGACCTCCCCTGGCTTGACCGGACGAGCGCCGGGGTGCTGGGGTTCGTCGCGCGCCGTCTGGCCTGCAGCCGGGTCGGCGTTCTGACTGCGTCGCGGTCAGGCGAGGAGAGCTTCTTCGATCGTGCCGGGCTTCCCGAGCTCGAGCTCCAGCCGCTCGACGACGACGCAGCGAGCAGTCTCGTCGGGGCACGTTTCCCCGCACTGGCCCCCGGGGTCCGTAAGCGGATTCTGTTCGAGGCGCAGGGCAACCCGCTCGCTCTGCTCGAGCTCCCGCTGGCACTGAGCAGCGCGCAGCGCGCCGCGCTGCAGGCGTTGCCTTCGGCTCTGCCGCTCGGTAGACGGCTCCAGACACTGTTTGCGTCCCGGATCGACGACCTCCCTGAGCGGACGAGGCAGCTGCTGCTGCTGATGGCGTTGGACGGCACCGGGGACGTTCGCGTCCTGGAAGCGGGGGCGGCGGGGGCGCCTGGGCTCGGGGACCTCGCTCCGGCGGAGCGGAGGGGGTTGGCGTCTGTCGATGAGAGCACCCACCGGCCGGCCTTCCGCCATCCGCTGATTCGCTCAGCGGTGGTCGAGCTTGCGAGCGGTGATGAGCGTCGTCTAGCACATCGCGTGCTGGCCGAGTTGTGGGCGGATCAGCCCGACCGTCGGGCGTGGCATCTCGCCGAGGCGACGGTCGAGCCCGATGAAGACGTCGCGGCGCTGCTGGAGCAGGCGGCTCATCGGGTCCTCGCGCGCGGCGATGCCGTGGCGTGCGTTGCCGCGTTGACGCGGGCCTCTGAGCTGAGTCCGCTTGGCGCGGACCGAAGCCGCCGGCTGGCCGAGGCCGCCTACGTCGGCGCCGACTCCGGCGGGGATCTGCGCAACGCCTCGCAGCTGCTCGCCGAGATCCGCCGGGCCGACCCGGAGCTCAAGGGGTCGCTGCAGGCCGCCGTCGCTGCCTCCGCCCTTCTGCTCAACGCTGACGGCGACGTCGACACCGCTCATCGTCTGCTCGTCGGCGCGATCGAGAGCCGAGCCGAACGCAACGATCTCAGCGACGCCGCGCTCGAGGAAGCGCTCTACACCCTGATCGTGGTGTGCCTTTTCGGGGGGCGAGCCGAACAGTGGGCACCGTTCTACGAGGCGATTGCGCGCCTGACCGGTCAGGTCCCTACGGCTCTCTACCTGAGCAGCAAGATCATGGCTGACCCGGTCCGCACGGCGGCTGCGGCACTCGAGCAGCTCGACGCGGCGATCGAGGGGCTCGCCCACGAGGTCGACCCGACCCGGATCGTGCGGACCGCGACCGCGGGCGTTTTCGTCGACCGGCTGGCGGGCTGCCGCGAGGCCTTGTGGCGGGTCGTCCGCGACGGACGCGAAGGCGGCGCGATCGCCTCGTGCATCAACGCCTTGATACTGCTGGGCGTCGACGACTTCTGGACAGGCCAGTGGGATGAAGCCCAGCAGCTGTTCGACGAAGCCGTGGAGTTGTGCGAAGCGCACGGCTACCTGCTCTTGGCGTGGCGGGGCCGTGTCTACCAGGCCAGGCTCGCCGCGGCGCGCGGCGACTACGACACGACACGGGCGTTGGCCAACCAGATGATCCAATGGGCAGCACCACGGCGGGTTCGGTCGGTGCAGCGGTACGCCTGGCAGGCACAGGCACTCGCTGCGCTCGGGCGGGGCGATTTCGAAGAGGCCTACGAGCATGCGACCGCGATCAGCCCGGCCGGCACACTCGCCTCGCACGTTCCGCACGCGCTCTATGTCCTCATGGATCTCGTCGAGGCGGCGGTACGCACCGGCCGCCAAGCCGAAGCAACCACCCATGTCGCGGCGATGCGCGAAGCGAACATCGCTGCGCTGTCCTCGCGACTAGCGTTGCTGGCCGCCGCGTCGGCGGCGATCGCCGCGCCGGACGAGAGCGCCCTTGGGCTGTTCGAAGAAGCGCTCGCGATCCCCGGCATCGACCGGTGGTCGTTCGACCTCGCGCGCGTCCAACTCGCCTACGGCGAGCGCCTGCGACGGTTCCGCGCGATGACCGAGGCGCGGGTACATCTGAGCGCCGCGCTCGCAACGTTTCAGCGTCTGGGCGCTCAGCCGTGGGCAACCCGAGCAGGCAACGAGCTTCGAGCCACCGGCCAGACCAAGCTCCGCGCCGGCGAATACGCGAGCGCCTCCCTCACACCACAGGAACGGGAGATAGCGATGCTCGCCGCCGCCGGCTTGACGAACAAGCAGATCGGGGCGCAGCTCTTCCTCTCTCCTCGGACCGTCGGCGGTCACCTACACCGGCTCTTTCCCAAGCTCGGCATCGCGACGCGAGCGGCACTGCGCGACGCGCTCGCCTCCTTCCCCCAAGCGCAACGCGGCGAGACTCGCAGCTAACAGTCCTTCGCCTTCAGTGGATGATTTTGAGCACGAGCTGAGGTGAGCATCCACGCTCGACGAGCTCCGCCAGTGCGTGCCAGTCGACGAGGTCTGCGAACATTTCCGCGAGGAGACGCGGCTACCTCTGGATGACAGCGTTCGTGAGCGCGTCGATGTCGGCGAGCCGCGCTGCCAACTCGCCGTTGAGGCCGTAGCGGCTGGTGAGCGCAGCCGGCGCCCTGTAGCTGAGCTTCGTCTGGTGTCCGTCAGCCCACACCAGGATCTTGAACGGCAGGTCCAGTGCCGCCAGCGGCGCGGCCACCATCACCGGAGTTTCCGCCTGCGGGCTGCCGAAGATGACGAGCTTGGTGTCGCGCAATTCGAGTCCGGCGTTTTGCGCCTCGTCGCTCTGATCGATCACGGCGAACACCTTCATCGCCCTCGCGGCCACCACCGCCAAAAGACGGGAGACCGTGTCGGCCGGCAACCAGGGACTCACCTTTGTGACAACTCCCTCACCAACGTCGGCGGCCGACTCGTCCCGGACTTGCATCGGCTCAGATCCTTCGGTCGTCAGCGTGCCTCCTTTCCATCTGTGTGGCGACGCATAGGTCCATCTTGCGAGTACGGGGCGACGACGTCTTGGGTCAAATGACCCGAGTCGCATTGAGGCTCCTTCGATCACGCGAGTCTCGCTGAAGCGATCGCATTGGTCGCCCCAATATCAGGTCATTTGACCGAAGAGGGGATGCGGATCGCGCCTCAGAATCGACCCTCAAGCCGTGCGTCAACCGGCCACGGCAAGACAGGAGCAAGACCACGAGCGAAAGGAGAACACATGTCCACAACGATCGAGACCAAAGCGGTGACGCCGGTGTTGGAGCCGGCGGCGCAGTCGTTCGTCGAGGCGACAGCCAAGCATCCGTTCATCTCGGAGGTCCCGCCCGCCGAGGGCCGCAAGATCCTCGACGACCTGCAGTCCGGCAAGATCGCCGAACCCGAGATCGACGAGGAGTGGATCACGGTCAAGGGCGGCCCGAGCGGTGAGGTGAAGGTCCGCATCGTGAAGCCACGCGGCGTGTCCGGCACGCTTCCCGTCGTGCTCTACATCCACGGCGCCGGGTGGGTGTTCGGGGATGCGAAGACGCACGACCGGCTGGTGCGCGAGCTGGCGGTCGGCGCGGGCGCCGCGGTCGTCTTCCCGGAGTACAGCCTCTCGCCGGAGGCGCAGTACCCGGTCGCGATCGAGCAGAACTACGCCGTCGCGCAGTGGACCGTCAAGGAGGGCGCCGGCAAGGGCCTCGACGTGAGCCGTTTCGCCGTCGCCGGCGACTCGGTCGGCGGCAACATGACCGCCGCAGTGACCTTGATGGCCAAGGAGCGTGGCGACGTGCACTTCGTGGCGCAGCTGCTCTTCTATCCGGTCACCGACGCCGGCTTCGACACCGGTTCCTACGAGCAGTTCGCCGAGGGCTACTACCTGCGCCGCGACGAGATGCAGTGGTTCTGGGACCAGTACACGACCGACGAGGACAAGCGCAACGAGATCACCGCCTCGCCGCTGCGGGCGAGCCTCGATCAGCTCGCCGGCCTACCGCCCGCACTTGTGATCACCGACGAAGCTGACGTCCTGCGCGACGAGGGCGAGGCCTACGCGAACAAGCTCCGCCAAGCTGGCGTCCCCGTCACCGCAGTCCGCTACCAGGGCATGATCCACGACTTCATGATGCTCAACGCCCTGCGCGGGACGCACGCGGCCGAGGGCGCCATCACACAGGCGATCGACTTCCTCAACAAGGCGCTCGGCACGCCAGCCTGACCCCCCGTAAGGACCCAATAGGAAAGGAAGCCCAATGACCACGCATGTGACATCGCCTTCCGTTCCCCGCGGACGCGCCCTGCTGAGGGACGCTCGCTACACGCGGGGTACCGCGTTCACCGCCGAGGAACGTGCTGCATTCGGACTCGAAGGGCTGCTCCCGGCGGGTGTCAGCTCGCTCGAGGAGCAAGCGCAGCGGTCGTATGAGCAGTACCGGGCACAGCCCGACGACTTGGCACGCAACACCTTCCTCGCGGCGCTGCACGATCGCAACGAGGTGCTCTATCACCGGCTGTTGCAGCAGCATCTGAAGGAGATGCTGCCCGTGGTGTACGACCCGGTGGTGGCGCAGGCGATCGAGCGCTACAGCCACGAGTACCGGCGGCCGGACGGCGTCTATCTCTCCGTCGACGACATCGACGGCGTCGAGACGGCGCTTCGCAACTACGGGCTCGGCGCCGACGACGTCGATCTGGTCGTCGCAACAGACGCCGAAGCGATCCTCGGGATCGGCGACTGGGACGCGAACGGGATGGCGATCTCGATCGGCAAGCTTGCGGTCTACACCGCGGCGGCGGGAATCGATCCCGACCGGGTCATCCCCGTCAGCCTCGACGTCGGCACCGATCGCGAGTCGCTTCTGAACGACCCGCTCTATGTCGGCAACCGGCACAGCCGGGTACGCGGCGAGCGCTACGACGCGCTGGTCGCCGCCTATGTCGAGGCGGCGACGAACCTGTTCCCGAAAGCGCTGCTGCACTTCGAGGACTTCGGCGCCTCCAACGCGCGGCGGATCCTGAACAAGTACCGCGACAAAGCGCGGATCTTCAACGACGACATCCAGGGGACCGGCGCGATCACGGTCGCCGCAACGCTCGCCGGCATGCGCGTCGCCAAGACGCAGGCGAGCGAGCAGCGAGTCGTCATCTTCGGAGCCGGCACCGCGGGCATGGGCATCGCCGACCAGATCCGCATGATCATGATCGGCGACGGTCTCAGCCAGCACGAGGCGACGCGCCGGTTCTGGGCGGTCGATAAGCAGGGCCTGCTGATCGACGACATGACCGACCTGCGCGACTTCCAGCAGCCGTACGCGCGGCCGCGCTCGGAGGTCGCCGGGTGGGAGTCGACCGACCTCGCGGGCGTCGTCGCGAACGTGCATCCGACGATCATCGTCGGCACCTCGACCGTGGGGGGCGCCTTCACGGAGCCAATCGTGCGCGAGATGGCCAAGCACGTGGAGCGGCCGCTGATCTTCCCGCTCTCGAACCCGACCGAGCGGATCGAGGCGGTTCCGGCCGACGTGATCAAGTGGACAGACGGGCGCGGTCTCGTCGGCACGGGCACGCCCTGGGACCCGGTTCTCTACAAGGGTGTCGAGTACGCGATCGGCCAGGCCAACAACGCCCTCGTCTACCCGGGAATCGGTCTTGGGACCATCGTTTCGGGAGCGGAACACGTCACCGACGGCATGTTGCTCGCAGCTGCGGAAGCGATCGCGAGCCTCGTCGACGTCAGCACCCCCGGCGCCGGGCTGCTACCGGACGTCGAGAATCTTCGGACCTCGTCGGCGACGGTCGCCGTCGCCGTCGCCAACCAGGCGACGGCGGACGCGGTCGCCGAGGCGCTCGACGACCCGATCGAGGCCGTACGGGAAGCGATGTGGCAGGCGTCCTACCCCGATCTGGAGGTGTCGTGATGGCCACCGTTGCAAAGGAAGCCCTACGCAAGCTGCCGATCGGGACCAGCGCCACCGGGACGCGGATCGAGAGCGACTCGATGGGCGAGATCGAGGTGCCGGCCGAGCACTACTGGGGCGCACAGACGGGGCGCTCGCTGATCCACTTCTCGATTGGCGACGACCGGATGCCAAAGGCGGTCTATCACGCCTACGGGTACGTCAAGAAGGCGGCCGCGCTCGTCAACGCCGAAGCTGGCCGTCTCGACGGCGCGCTTGCCGAGGCGATCGTCGCGGCGGCCGACGAGGTGATCGCCGGCAAGCTCGACTCGGAGTTCCCGCTCTACGTCTGGCAGACCGGCTCGGGCACGCAGTCGAACATGAACGTCAACGAGGTGATCGGCAACCGCGCCTCCCAGCTCCTGGGCGGCGAGCTCGGCAGCAAGCACCCGGTGCACCCAAACGATCACGTGAACATGGGGCAGTCGTCGAACGACAGCTTCCCGACGGCAATGCACATAGCCACGCTGCTGTCGATCCGCCATCACACGCTGCCACGCCTCGACGAGCTCGCCGACGAGATCTGGAAGAAGGCGCTGCAGTGGGTCGACGTCGTGAAGATCGGGCGCACGCACCTGCAGGACGCGACTCCGCTCACGGTCGGGCAGGAGTGGTCAGGCTGGGCCACGCAGCTCCGCGACGCAGGTCAGCGGCTCGAGCAGGCCCTCGACGGATTACACGAGCTCGCCGCCGGCGGCACCGCCGTCGGTACCGGGATCAACGCCCCCGACGGGTTCGGCGAGGAGATCGCCCTGAAGCTAAGTGAGCTCACCGGTCTTCCTCTCAAGACCGCGCCGAACAAGTTCGCCGCCCAAGGCTCGCTCGACGCGATGGTTGCCGTCAGTGCCAGCCTGCGCGGCGTCGCCGTCGCTCTGATGAAGATCGCCAACGACATGCGCTGGCTCGCCTCCGGCCCTCGCGCCGGCCTGCACGAGCTGCGATTGCCAGCGAACGAACCAGGCTCCTCGATCATGCCCGGCAAGGTCAACCCGACCCAGCAGGAAGCAATGGTGATGGTCTGCCTACAGGTGATCGGCGAGGACTCGATCGTCGCCGCAGCCGGAGCGCAAGGGAACTTCGAGCTCAACGCGATGCGACCGATCATCATCAACAACGTCCTCCACTCCGCCCGCATCCTCGGCGACGCGGCGGAGAAGCTACGCCAGTACAGCGTTCACGGCACCGAACTCGACCGAGCCAAGGTCAAAGAATACGTCGGCCGGTCGTTGATGCTCGTAACCGCGCTCAGCCCACACATCGGCTACGACAAGGCCTCCGCGATCGCACACAGGGCCGACGACGAAGGCACCTCGCTACGCGAGGCGGCACTCGCGCTCGGCGTCTCGGCCGCCGACTTCGACCGCATCGTCGACCCGAAGACCATGGTCGGACATCCGCGACGCGACCTCGGACTCGATGCCGTGAACACCTAAATGACTACCCCAGTGGTCCGCTCCGGTGTGCTGCGGCCAGGGCTGGCGTACGGGACGGCGCTCGGCGTTTCGTGCCTGGTCAGTTACGAGGCCGCAGCACACATTCTCACTCGGATCCAGGCCATCTCGCTGTCCGATGATCTCCTCGGAGGAATATGGGCCAAAGCTGCCAACGTGCGACGCCTACCAGGAGACCTTTACCACCGCGGGCATCCCTCCCGTGGTTTGGGGGAGAGTGAGCGGAGCAGCCGGTGAGCCCACCCACTGCCAACGGGCCCCCGAGGGGGGCCGTTGGCCTTCCCCAGCGGTGTGCCCCATTCCGCCATGGCGCCCCGGAGCCAGACCCTCCCAATGGAAAGGTGGGGCGAAGCAGCAAGCCGCGACTGTTGTAGCGTCACCCCCCGTGAAACGGGTGGCCATCGTGGGTTGTGGCGGAAGCGGGAAGTCCTACGTCGCGCGGGAGCTCGGCCGGCTATTGAATCTGCCGGTCACGCACTTGGACGCCGTCTACTTCGACGACCAGTGGAATCCCCTGCCCATGGAGCGATTCGAGGCCGTGCAGCGCGAGCTGGTCGCCGGCCCCCGATGGGTGATCGACGGGAACTACAACTCGACGGTCCAGGTGCGTCTGGAAGCCGCCGACACGGTCGTCTTCATGGACCTTCCCACCCATGTCTGCCTGTGGGGCATCCTGTCTCGGCAACTGCGACACGGGCGTGGGCAGAACGATCAGAACGGCGTGTACAACCGAATCACCCGCCACGTTCTTCGGTACGTCCTGGGGTATCGGCGCAAGATGCGCCCAAGGGTCCTGGCGAAGATCGACCAGCATGCCTCAGGCGCCCGCTTGATCGCGCTGACCAGCCGGGCGCGAAAACGCGGCACTTCCTTCGCCAGGCGTCATCGAATGCATTGTCTTCCCTGCTGAGTACCGGTTCACCTTCGCCGACCTCGATCACGTCGCGGACTACCTGGCAACCAGCCCGAAGTATGCAATCCCGGCCCCGCTGAGAAGGGAAGCCGCGCTACTGGCCGGTGCCATGCGCGCCCGGTTGCCCGACGAGCCGGTGACCGCGACCTCAACGGTGACGTACGTGATCGGCGTCCGGTAGGGGGACCTTTGATGCGCCCGAAGCGATTCACCAAGAGGTACGAGACCACGCAGGAGTGTGAGGCAGCGCGGTTTCACCACCAGTGGCTGTCCGCTTACGCCCGGCCCCTGCCCTACCGCGCCTGCTGTTGGTGGGATCACGTCATATGCAGCTTGAGTATGTGAGCGGCCGGCACGCGGCACCGGCGGACTTGGTGGTTCTGGCCGGGCATCTGGGGGATGCCCATGGCGCCGCCTGGATTACGGCACTGCACAGCGCTCGACTTGATACGCCCTACACGGCTGGACGCGCCATGGTCATTCTCGACTTCCTCAGTCCGACCGCCCTGGGCCGCGCAGGGATCTCGGAGACGCGCTCGGGGCAGATGGAGCTGCCGGCACCGTCGGCCTTCTTCTCGAGCACTTGAAGGGCCCGGTCGCCTAGAGCGTCTGTGGGTCACGGTGAGACGATCCCCAACCGTCCTGGGCCCAGTTGCCTCGCGGGGCGACATGGGGCGACCGTAACCGCTCGACGACCATTGCCCCGCAGCCGCCCTTGCGCTGCTATTGGGAGGAGACCAGATGCACCGTTGGAGCTCGGGCTGGCCCGCGGGCGCGGGCCAGCCGATCGGGTCGGGCGGGACGCTTAGATGGCGAGGGGCTGGCGGCCGGGCCGGATACGCCGCCAGGCGACCACGAGGACGACGACCAGACCGAGGAACGGCAGCGAGCCGACGGTCCAGCTCGACCCCAGTGGCGGACCGGGCTGATTGAGCACCGTGACCCCTTGCAGGGTGCCGTCCCCATGTCCGAACGGGCCATCGATGGCGAACCCGAAGCTGTACGCGCCGGGGGCGTTGAGGGCCTTCACGTCCAAGCCCCACGAGTCCAACTTGCGGGGATGGCGCACGAGGGGCGTGACGCGCTCGTCGGGTTTGATGCCGGGCCCGTTCAGGAGCAGCTTCCCGGACTTGCCCACGATGCCACCGTCGGGCAAGAAGGTGAAGTCCAGCGACCGCATGGCGCGGATCGGCCAGACGGAGAATCCGACGGTCACGCCGTAGGGGCCGACCTGGACCCGTTCGGTGTGAACGACCTTGACCGGCGCGGAGGCCATCGCGGGAGCGGCCCCTGCCAGGCTCAGGGCGGCGGTCACCAGGGCCGCAACGGCCAACCGGTGGTACTGCCTCGTCCGTGGCGGGCGAATTCGAGTGTTCATCAGACCTCCTTCGGGTCAGGCGCCAAGGCGCGTAGCATCGTGATGAACCGAGCGGCAAGGAAGCCGGCGAGGAGTCCGAACAGGATCCCGGCGACCCCGATGACGGCGACCGTCGCGGCGCTGAAGCTCGCGGTGGGGTCGGTGAGGACTTGCTGCAACGGAAGGGTGTCGGCGACGATCAACCCCGTCACGCCGCCAACCAGCGGCATGACCTTCCTGGCGTTGAGACCGCGGGTACGGATCATCCAGAACAGTGCCTCGACGACCGCCGCGACGAGCAGGAACATGGGAATGGCGCTGGGCAGGTCCGGTGGCTGGGGGGCGAGCCCGTCGCGCAGTGGCAGTCCGACCGCCGCGGCGTAGGTCACCGCGGCCCACGGGGAGAACCACCACAGAAACGCCTGCAGAATCCCGAGCGCCGCGGCGATCGCGATGGCCCCGCCCGGGCGGCGCAGGATGCCCGCGCCCATGATCAGCAGCAGCGACGAGAAGAAGATGATCCCGACGATCGTCGGGTCGATGGGCAGCGACAGGTTGGCGAAGGCGTTGGTGGTGATGGGCGCGAAGGTGATCAGGATCGGGATCGCGAGCACGATGCCGAGCTGGCCCCATCGCTGGTCGCGGGCGGCGGCGAAGATGGCGACGCTGCCGAGCATGGTGATCGAGATCGACAGGAACAGGGCGATGTGCGAGGGGCTGTTGAGCACTGCGTCGAAGCCGTAGATCGAGTGCCACCACAGGTCGGCCAGGCCGTAGAGCAGGAACAACGCCGCGCCGACCCCGGCCATCAGGTAACCGAACGGTGCGGTGAAGGTGCCGCCGAGCAGGCGGATGGGCGGGCCGCCCACCGTCCGTGGCATGGGGTGGCCGGCGCGCTGGGCAGAGGTGGCCATCAGCACCATGACGAGGCTGGCGATCCCCGCGATCGCGCTACCGGAGTAGAGGAGCAGATGAGGGAGGGTGAAGAAGGTGTCCGGGCCAACCATCTTGTGCCACTGCACGTCCCAACTTATGCCCAGCGTGGTGATGATCGTGCCGAGCAGCACGACCGAGGCGCCGACGCGAGGCCCCATGGTGGAGCCTGCGTCGTTCGTCAGTGGACCGGCGCGGACGGCGGCCGCGTTGGCTGATGGTGCGGTGAGCGGTTTCGTTTCCATTTCACCCTCTTTCGCTATGGGTTCCGGGGGGCAGGAACCTCTGCAGAGGACGATGATCCTGGGCGGCTCGAGGATCATCGGCCGAGCGGACACAATCGCGTCGCATCGGTCGTCCTCGGGATGTAGTGCGCCGGATGCACACGTTCGTGGTCATGTGGCCCTTGCTGGACGGTGAATAGCCGCCCAGGCCGGCGGGACGGCTGGAGCAAGAATGGCTGGCACCGTAGGAAAGCGGGAGGCTCCTCATCATGTAGCTGCTGGTCGTCCTGCAGAGCTACACGCCGAGGAGGAGCTGGGCGTCACGATTTGCGTCCGCGAGCCAGATGTTCCTAAGGCCCGCCCCCCCGTAACCTCCATGGAGAGGCCGTCAGTCGAGGGCCCTCAACGAAGGAGACCGAAATGGAAGAGAACGCCGTCATGGTGTTCGTCGGTGTCTATGACTCGAAAGCGGAGGCGGAGGCGATTACGACGACATCCTGCTCGATCACGTTGGCACCGTTGGAATCTTTGATGCAGCTGTGATCACGAAGGATGACGACGGCAGGGTCCACGTCGACAAGGACGAAAAGACATTGCGCCAGGGTGCGCTCGCGGGAGCGGTGGTCGGCCTTCTGTCCCTCCGCTGCTTGTCGCCGACATCGCGATCGGATCGCTGGTTGGGCATCTCTGGGGTGGGATGTCACGGGCAGACATGAAGGACCTGGGTGAATTGCTGGACGCGGGTGAGGTCGCCCTTGTCGTCGTGGCGGAAATGAAGCCCGAAGGCTCGCTCACCAAGAGATTCGAGCGGGCAAGCCGGACGATGCAAAGGAACATCGGCGCTGGCGCATCCCGAATCCGGAAGGCGTTCGATGGTAGGGACATCGAGCGCGCCCCAGACTCGATCACCGCAATGGCCCAGCCTTGAGGAGCGGCTGCCCTTGGACAGCAGATGCCTGAGTTCGGCGCAGGGGACCGCCTGATAGGGGACGCCGCCGGAGACGAGGACTACTGTGCCACCGACGGAATGGTTCGCGACAGGGCAAGCGCGACGGAGCGCACACGTACGTGGGAGTGCCACGTTCAGGCTTGTTCGGCCGCTGCTGGTGAGTCGATACAAGGAGCAGCTTTGGGGATCCAGGGCACGATCGAGCCGACCCGGCCGAGAGAAGGCGGCAGATGTGCTGCGGCGCTCAACGCTCTTGGCTTGGCACTGATCTTCCAGCCGCGGTCCACATGATCACGACGCGGCTGGTCGCCAGCGGCCGCACCTGGTTACGCGAGCTGCTTCGGGCTCCAGACGTCGACGTGGCCTTGGCCCTGGTCGCCTTCATAGCTCTGGTCTTCGATCGTGTCATGAACCACGGAATCGGCGAGGTGACACCCGTGGCCGTGATCCTGTCCCTGCTGTCATCGCTTCCCTTGTTGCTTCGGCGGCGTTTTCCTCTGGGCGTCCTGGCCTGTGTCGTGCCGTTGCTGCTGGTGTGTCTGGCCGTGTTTCACCCGAATCGGGCTGCCGTAGGCGTGGTGATGCTGTTGGTGTTCACAGTAGCCGTCGAGGGGGGTCGAGTCCGCTCCTTGATCGTGGGCGCGCTGATGGCACCGGTGGTGACTCTCGCGGTCCTTCTCACCACCCACCGGCCATCAGCGGCCGATGTTGTGGCTTACTTCTCGCTGGTATTGGGCGCCCTCTTCGCGGGCGAGGCGCTCCGGGCCCGTCAGGCGCTCGAGCGCACCAAATCCGAGGAGGCGGCTCGGCAGCGCGAGGCGTCGGCGCAGCACCGCTTCGATGAGGAGCGCCTGGGGTGGGCCCATGAATTGCACGACGTTGTCGGACACACACTCGTGGCAATCAACGTTCGCGCCTCGGCGGCGGCCCATCGTGCCCGTCAGGGACCTGGACCCGATGCAATTTCGGCGTTGGACGACATCGCCGCCGAGTCGGCCGGGGCACTTGCCGAGCTGCGATCGACCCTGAGGACCCTGCGCGCCGCTCACGCTGACGAGCCGCCGCTGCACCCCCTCCAGGGGCTGGCCGATCTCGCGGATCTTGTTGCCGGCGTGCAAAGCGCGGGACTCGGGGTCAATCTCGAGATGACCAGGGCAACGCCGTCGCTGCCTGCGACCATCGGCCATGCCGGATACCGAATCGTCCAGGAGGGGCTCACCAACGTCCTACGCCATTCCACCGCCGATCGGGCGTCCGTCATGGTCGGCATTGAAGACCGGGCGCTGGTTGTTGAGGTGGTAGACAACGGACGGCCGCGGTCGGACGATCCGCCGTCTGGCGGTCATGGCGTGCGGGGCATGAAGGAGCGGGCAGCTGCACTCGGCGGGAGCTGCGAGGCTGGCCCGATCGACGGTGTCGGCTGGCGCGTGCGAGCCTGTATTCCCCTTGGCGCGCAAGGATCGTGATGGCGGTGATCCGGGTACTGGTCGTCGACGACCACCCCCTGGTGCGGGCCGGGTTCCACTCGATCTTGAGCGGCGAGGCCGACATTGACGTCGTCGGAGAAGCCACCGACGGGGAAGAAGCGGTCGCGGTGGCGGTCCGGGAAATCCCTGATGTGGTGCTGATGGACATCCGCATGCCCGGAATGGACGGCCTCCAGGCGACTCGGCTCATCACCGCCAACCCCCGCCTTCGAGGCACGAGAGTCGTTGTGTTGACGACATTCGATCTCGACGAATATGTTTTTGGGGCCATACGGGCCGGCGCAAGCGGCTTTCTTCTCAAGGGGGTGGAGCCGCCGGCGCTCATTGACGCGGTCAGGACCGTCGCCCGCGGCGATGCTCTCCTGGAGCCAGGAGCCACCCGCCGCCTTATCGAGGCCTACCTCGACAATCAAAAGACGCCGAAACCTGCGGGCTCCGGGGTGCCGTCGTCGCTCACCGCCCGGGAGATCGAGATCCTCCGACTGATCGCCGGCGGGTTGACCAACGCCGAGATCGCCGAGCAACTCTTCATCAGCCCCCTGACCTGCAAATCGCATGTGTCCCGGATACTGACCAAGCTCGACGCCCGGGACCGCACCCAGCTGGTGGTCCTGGCCTACGAGAGCGGTCTGGTCGTCCCCGGCCAGAGCGGTGGTCCTTCCGAAGTACATCCCCAGGGCTAATCGCAATACCGTTTACTTAGCGGCCAAAAGGGAAGTCCGGCGACTTCGCCGTGTGTGACACGGAGAACTCACTCGACTTCGCGTTCGGCGGGGGTGGGGAGCAAGGTTCACCACGCTGAGTGGTTGTATCCAGCGTCCGCGGGGGCTGTCTCGAAATCGAGTGTCTGTTTGACCGCGCATGGCGCGGTCAAACAACCACAAGATTCTCTGGGCCTCCCGAGAATACAACATCTTGGCCAAGACGCCGCCCTTCAACCCCGAAGGTGACCACGCTGCGTGAGATTGAGACCGTGAAACCAAGTCCGCCTTATCCGAGGGCCTGCCAGGCTGTCCCGCCCAGCCCGTCCCGGGCGATCAGAACCCGGTCGCGGCCAGCGCCCTTCGCGGCATACAGCGCCTTGTCGGCGTCGGCAAGGGCCTCGGATGGCGGTCGGTTCCCAACCCAGGAGACCCCTGCAGAGTAGGTGAGGTCTCGGGGACGACTTACTGCCCACGTCTCGTGGAGTCGTTCGAGAAAGGCGCCCACATCAGGGTCCGTCATGCCCGTAAGGATGACGAGAAACTCTTCGCCCCCAAGGCGAACGCAGTAGTCCGTGGCCCTGCTCGCATCACGCAGCGTGCGGGAGAAGGCGATGAGCACCGCGTCGCCGGCCGCGTGACCCCAGGTGTCATTCACAGCCTTGAAGCGGTCGAGATCAAACGTGATAAGGGCATCGTCTGGCCGGAGACGGCCGAGAATGCGCACCGCGGTTCGGCGGTTGAGGAGCCCGGTCAGTGGGTCGGTGTGGGCCTCACGATCCGAGTCGCCATGTTTACGGATGCGGGCGATGGCCTCGCGGACGTCCTCGAGCACCTCGGGCAGGGCCTGCTCGAGCCGGAGCCTGGCGAGGCCGGGGTCTGCGATCGGGAAGATTGGCTCTCCGCTTCCGAAGGCACAGTCGAGCGGGAGAGCTTGGCCGTTGTCCAGCCGAGCGGGTATCATCCAGCCGCCGAGATCATGAACCAACCCGATGCAGACACCGACAGCGCCCTCAACCGACTCAACGCGAATCAGGGCGCGTGTTGCCGCTAGGCGGGCCGCTGCCATTTGCGGATCGACCTCGGCTTGTGTGGCGGTCAGAATGTGTTGCCTTTTGAGCGCGGCGATTGCCGTCACCTCCGCCCTCGGGGCGCTGGCAAGTTCTTCCGTCCGTTGGTCGAGTCCACCTTCGGGTTTGTCGGCACGCAGTTCATCTTGAAGCACGAGGTTCTCCTCGATCGCTCGCCTGGCCTCTGCATCGAACAGGGCCAAGTCCTCACCTCTCGTCTGCCCGATGGAGCCAGAGTCCGAGGCAACAGCGACGTACGTGCGCACCAGATACTCGAGGAAGCGCTCCACCGGCATCGGTCGAACAAACAGGTACCCCTGGACCATGGTGCAGCCCAAGCTCCGCACCGCGTCAAGCTGGACTTCGGTCTCGACGCCCTCGGCCACCGTGGCAAGGCCGAGACTCCGGGCCAACTGCACCACGGCGCCAACGATGGTCCGATCTCGTCCGTCGGCCATCAGCCTGGACACGAAAGACCTGTCGATCTTGAGCGTCTGCACGGGAAAGCGCTCCAGATAGGAGAGCGAACTGTAGCCGGTGCCGAAGTCGTCGAGGCTCAGACCTACGCCGAGAGCCCGCAGCCGGCCGAGCACGACCAGAGCCGAATCAGCGTCGCGCATCGCATCGTTCTCGGTGACCTCCAGGAGGAGCTGAGATGGGTCTGCACCAGTCTCCGCAAGCAGCGAGGCCACCATGTCCACCAGGCCCGAGTCGGACAACTGACGGGCGGCGAGGTTGACGCACACCCGTGGTGCCCGGCCAGTCGGACCCGCCGGCCACGCTACCGATGCCCTGAGAGCCTTGGTCAAAACGCTGGCACCGAGCGGGACGATCAATCCTGTGGCCTCGGCCAGAGGAATGAACTCCGAGGGTGGGATCAGCCCGAGGTCGGGATGTTCCCACCGGACCAGGGCTTCCACGGCTCTGACTGCACCGGTGGTGAGATCGATGATCGGCTGATAGAACACCACAAGTTGATCTTCATCCAAAGCCATGCGGAGCTTGACTTCGGTCTCGAACAGGTTCCGACGGGCCGTGCGAATCACGGCGTCGAAGACGGAGGGATGCTCGCCCGATCGCGCCTCGCGCACGGTCATCTCGGCATCGGCGAGCAGCCCATAGGGGGTGTCGTCGGGTCCGGCGTGGACGATCCCCAGGCTGGCGCTGACTCGCACCTGCTGGCCCCCGACGTCAATCTGTTGCCTGATTGCGCCAGCAATCTCCGCGGCGCATGTTTCGGCGGCGAGCGGAGCTCTCGGCAGGATGACGCAGAACTCGTCTCCCCCGGAGCGGGCCACAGTCGCGTCGGGTCCACAGGCGGCACTGATTCGCTCGCCGACCACGCGAAGCACGAGATCGCCCGCCATTGGCCCCAGGCTGTCATTGAGGACGGCGAACCGGTCGAGATCCACCAGGAGAACCGTGAAGGGCTGCCCCTCGCGCCCGAACGTGTTGAGGGCCTCACTGAGATTGACGATGATTCCCGTCCGATCGGGCAAACCGGTAACGGGGTCAGTGACATCTTGGGCAATGACTGCAAAAGCACCGAGACCAAATGCCGGATCAAGCTTACTTGTCACCAGGTCCAGCCAATGCCAACTCCCGTCGGCATGCCGACCTCGCATCCGATACGGCCCAAGAGCAACTTCTGTATCGGTCAACCGGAACACTCTCTGCATCGCAGTACGGTCGTCCGGGTGGAGCAACGTCAGTAGATCCGTTCCGATGAGCGCCTCGGGGCTATGGCCAAGGGTGACTTCGACGGCTGGACTGCAGTACAGGAGCCTCGTCTGGGCATCGACCGTAACCACGACCTCCGAAAGGTTCTCCAGGAGGACGCGAAAGGCGTTCTCCTTCGGGCCTGCGCTTGCCAGGACACCGACCTCGTCGATTACCTCTCCCGCACGGGCCGGACAGTCTCCAACTTCCCGAAGGGCATGCGGGAGCATCGAGCCTGGGTCGCTGAACGTGACCCGGGAGTGCAGGTCGCAGATTCTCCGGAACTCTTCGGTGCCAGCGCCTCCCTCGAACGCAGCCCCGGGGTAGGCACAATAGAGGGCGAAGGCATGGGTGGTGCCCAGGTCGTTCCAGAGTCTCTCCAAGGCGAGGGCAGCGGTGATCTGACCATCGGCCCACAGCATGGCCACCATCTCGCTGTACACCCGAACACGTTGTCCTTTTGCGCCTGCCTGGGCGATGAGGCCGCCAATGGACTCGCGGAACCGCACCGGGTCCGGCAGACCGTCAGCCATGATCATCGACAGGCATTTGGACGCGTCCAATCGTACGTACTGGCCCAGTGCTTCGACGGCAACGACGTTGACCCCGGCGCCGATCAAGGCCACCCTTACCTGCCGGCGACGATTCGGGGTGGCCAGGACGACAACAGTCTCGCCGTCGGTCAGACCTCTGGTCAGGTACTCGCGGAGGCCTTCGACCAGACACTCGTCTGTCCCATAGAACTCGACCACGTGAGCCCCGAGGCGTGTCGTGACGGGGTCGCTGGACACTGGGGTCTCCGTTGTGACAGGACTCGACAAGGTCATTGCTTGCTCTTCCGGCTCCGATTCAATCGGGTCGCTCTCCCGTCCATTGTTGGACCCCGATAGGCTGCATCGCCATCCCAAACGCTCATTGGACCCCGGAGGGTGGATCATGTGGACGAGAGTCGTCCTGGGGCATATGTCCGGAGAGTCAGACGCCGATCGATGCCAGGCAGGGTGGCGGACGGTGTCCGGAAGCCCCTACCAGGGTGGGCACAGCCATTGCGCCGGTCGTCTCTTTAACGAAGGTAGTGGGCCATACACAAACCCGACTAGCCGGCGCGCGGACGGAGATCAAATATTCGGTCCAGGCAGAGCCAGCCCTTCGCAGACGCGAATCTAGCTGATATCGTCCACAGAGATGGGCGCATTTCCCACGAATTGCGTTCAATGAATTGGCCGGGCAGCCAGCCCGAGCCAGGGCGCCATGACCGCCATGAGCTCCAGCGTGTTCGTAGGCTTCGGAACGAAGTCATTCGCGCCAGCGTCGATACAGCGCTGGCGCTCGCCGGGCATGACTTTGCCCGTGACGGCGATGATGGGGACGGCCTTCAGGGCGTCGTCGGCCCGGATGGCGCGAATAGCGGCGTAGCCGTCCATCACCGGCATCATGATGTCCATGAGAACGATATCGATGCCGGGGGATCGTTCGAGGATAGCAATGGCCTCCGCACCACTCTCGGCGACCGTGACGTCGCCGTGGGCTCGCTCGAGCAGCGCTGTCATAGCGAAGACGTTTCGAAAGTCGTCGTCGACGACAAGAACCCTCTTCCCGCCAAGGTCGTGAACACCCCTAGGCCTGGGAGATGGTGGATCGAGGCCGTGCCCGTTGGTCGTGGTGTGGAGGGCAGGGAGGGGCGGGGACACTTCAGTCTGGGACGGTGGGGAGAGTTCCGGAAGGGCCAGAGAGACATCAATCTTCGGCAGCGTGGTGGTTGGTAGCTCAAGAGAGGGAGTGGCGGTCTTGGCGATCGCGGCACGAGTCTGGGTCGGGGGCCTACTGGATGGCAGATAGACGGTAAACGTGCTGCCCTGCCCTGGGGCGCTTGCGACGGTGATCTCGCCGCCGAGCAGGCCAACCAGTTCACGACTGATGGAAAGGCCGAGGCCCGTGCCCCCGAAGAGGCGGGCAGTGGTGCCGTCGCCTTGCGCGAACGCCTCGAAAATCCGTTGTTGTTGGGACTTTTCTATGCCCACACCCGTGTCGCTCACGGAGATGACGAGCACACCGGGGGCATCTGTGAGCGATGTGACCTCCGGGCTCCACCCCTGGATTGCCGAGCCGATGGCTACATGCACCTGGCCGACCTCGGTGAACTTGAATGCATTGGCCAGGAGGTTCTTGAGGATCTGGCGGAGTCGCTGAGGATCCGTAATGAGACGACCTGGGCTGTTGGGAGCGACATCGACGGTGTAGGTGAGCCCCTTGCCCTGGGCGACGTGTTCGAACTCGCGGAGCAGGAAGGTGTGGAGGTCGGACATGGAGAGTTCCGTCATCTTGACCGTGCTCGTGCCCGATTCGACCTTCGCCAGGTCCAGAATCTCGTTGAGGAGGTTGAGCAGGTCCTGGCCGGAGCTGAGGATGACAGTGGCCCATTCCACCTGCTTGGCGGTCATGTTGCCGTCCGAATTCGCCTCCAGTTGCTCGGCAAGGATCAGTAGAGAGTTGAGGGGGGTGCGAAGCTCGTGGGACATGTTTGCGATGAACTCGGACTTGTACTTCCCGGAGACGGCGAGTTCACCCGCTTTCTCCTCCACCAACCGTTTGGAGAGCTCCACCTCCTTGTTCTTCTGCTCCGCCTCGATGTTTCTGTCGGCGAGGAGCCTCGCCTGCCGTCCCAGGTCTTCGTTGGATCCCCGGAGTTCCTCCTGCTGCGAACGCAGCTCTTCCGCTAGGGACTGGGACTGCTTGAGCAGGTCCTCCGTGAGGGTGCTGGCTTCGATGGTGCTCAGCACGAGGCCGATGCTGTCGGTCAGCTGATCGAGGAACGCCTGGTGGGTGACGCTGAACGGGGAGAACGAGGCGAGCTCGATCACCGCCCGCACCGAGCCCTCGAACAGGACCGGGAGGACGACGATGTTGAGCGGCGAGGACTCGCCGAGCCCCGAGTTGATCCGGACGTAGTCGCCCGGTACCTGCGTGAGCAGAATCCGTTTCTTCTCCTTGGCGCACTGGCCGACCAGGCCCTCGCCCACGTGGAACGTCTTGGCGAGGTGCTTGCGCTCCTCGTAGCCGTACCCGGCCTCGAACTGCAGCACCGGCTCAGCCCCGTCCGGGGGGCGGCTCATCGTGTAGAAGACCCCGTGCTGGGCCGAGACGAGGGGGGCGAGCTCGGAGAGAATCATGTTGGAGACCGCGGCAAGGTCGCGCTGGCCCTGCAGCATCCGGGTGAAGCGTTCCAGGTTGGTCTTGAGCCAGTCCTGCTGGATGTTCTGCCTCGTCGTCTCCCGGAGGTTGCGGATCATCTCATTGAGCTTGTCCTTGAGCACCGCAACCTCGCCGCTTGCCTCGACACTGACCTGGCGGGTGAGGTCGCCCTCCGTCACCGCGGCGGCAACGTCGGCGATGGCCCGCACCTGGTTGGTGAGGTTGGCGGCCAGTTGGTTGACGTTGTCGGTCAGGTCCTTCCAGACACCGGCCACTTCCCTCGACTGTGCCTGACCACCAAGCTTGCCCTCGACCCCGACTTCACGGGCGACTCGCGTCACCTCGCCGGCAAACGTCTTGAGCTGATCCACCATCGTGTTGACGGTGTTCTTCAGCTCCAGGAACTCCCCCTTCACGTCGATGGAGATCTTCTTGCTCAGGTCCCCGTTGGCCACCGCTGTCGTGACCTCGGCGATGTTGCGTACCTGCCCGGTCAGGTTGCCGGCCATCAGGTTCACGTTGTCGGTCAGGTCCTTCCAGACGCCGCCGACCTCGATGGTGACTGCGGCCGCCTGGCCCAGCTTGCCCTCGGTTCCCACCTCCCGGGCCACCCGGGTCACCTCGGAGACAAACCCGTTCAGCTGGTCGACCATGGCATTGATCGTGTTCTTCAGTTCCAGCATTTCGCCACCGACATCGGCTGTCACCTTCTTGCTCAGGTCCCCGTCGGCCACGGCACCGATGACCCGCTGCATCTCGAGGGTTGGGCGCACCAGGTCGTCGATCAATGTGTTGACCGAATGGATACTTCCGGACCAGCTCTGCGTCCAACCACCGAGGACGAGGCGTTGCGACAGCTTGCCTTGCTTGCCAACCGCCTCAGCGACGCGGGCCAGCTCCGAGTCGAGAGCCTGGTTGGCGATGATCAGGTCGTTCAGGCCGTCGGCAACTTTGCCGGGGACGCCCGTCCACTCCAGCGGCATCCGGGCCGTGAAGTCGCCCCCCTTGATCTTTGCCAGAACCTTCAAAAGGACCGAAGCATCAACAGCCTCCATCGGAGCCGTGGATAAATCCACTTGCTAACCTCTCTCTGGCCATTCTACAAAAACGCTAGAAACCACCCTAGAGTATCAGAATTCGTGAAAAGAACTGTTCATATCCATAGAATACCGACGCAGTGCCCACAAAGTCGGATGTTGCCCTTTCGGGCTCGATGAGAACTTCGCGTATGAGTGCTACGGCGCCCTGAAGACGGGCGTCTTGGTAAGGATGGCTTCGGCCAACTTCATGGGGCTTGGTCCTGGAAGCTCGGAAGCACTGAGCTGTTCTGGCTTGCTCGGGCTCTCGGCGCGTACCTGGCCACGGCGCTCCAGGATCGCGTCACGACCCTGGCTGCGACCGGCAACCTACAAGGGAACAGCGCGGGAATGCCACGCGGGTGTTGTCAAGGGTTTCGGTGCGCAAAAGTGCTCGTCGTAACCCCTGGTCGCATCGCCGAGTGTAGAGGCGCAAGAGAGAAAACCGGCTTCTGAACTGGGGTTTTATCAGTGGGTTGTTCATATGAGCCCCTGACCAGGGAAAACGCCCCCGGACGCATGGAAGGTCCACAGTTTAAGGACAGCAAAGGGTGCCGCGAAAATAGCGAGTCGAATCCCAGAGTGGATGCCATTCAGCACTCTGAGTGGTGGATCGGTCCGCCCTGGGGCGTTCCTGCCAATGCTGTGAGAATTCTTTGGTTGTTTCACCGCGCAATACGCGGTGAAACAACCAAAGAGTGCGGGCACCGGGCGGGAAACCGGGCAGTTGGTCGGAAAAGGTCGGGGACAAACGGGTGGGCTGGCCACGTTCAGTGAGCAGTGCCGATATTTGTCCCCGACATTCGACGTGACGACATCGGATGGGACAAGGCCCGAGGGTGGAATTTCGCAACGGGCTGTCTAACGGATCTTAGTAGAAGAGGCAGGCCCGAGGTTTGGGCACTCGGCATCTT
>JAOPZY010000090.1 GCA_025963875.1 Actinomycetota bacterium | reverse complement strand
AGCGGCGTGCCGTCGGACGGGGTCAGGGTGAAGGTGATGTGCGGCGAGGCGAACGCCGGGGCGGCCGTGCCGATCGAGAGGGCCGTGAGTGTCCCCGCAACGGCGAGGGACCCGAGAAGACGCTTGACCTTCATCGTGTGGGACGCTCCTTTAAGCTCGGACTCGTTGACCGGCGACCAATTCTGCTACTCGGCCCTTTTTTTCGCTACTTGGATATTTCTGGCTACTTGACGGACGCCCCCGGCACCGTGTTCGTCGTCGAGACGAGTTCGGCACGGGCCACCAGGCGTTGACGTGCGGTTCCCTCGGGCGTGCAGGTGCTCATCGTGAGCATCGGCTTCGGTGTCTGGGCGATGACCGTCCAGTCGTTGGGGTCGGTGACGTACGGGTTGGCGTGGCCGTCGACGCTGGCGACGATCTTGTAGGTGCACGTCTGGAACGGTGTCGTGAGGATGACCTTGTCCCCCGCGACGAGCTGGTCGAGGTGCTGGAACGGGTGACCGTTCATCGTCCGGTGCCCGGCGATCCCCACGTTGCCCTGCGGCGAGCACGGCAGCGGCGTCTGCGGGTAGTGGCCCGACCCGGCCGCAAGAGCCTGGTTGGACGTGCCCTGCACCACCACCGTGTCCAATCCCATCCTGGGGATCTGGATGCGGGTCACTGCGGAACCCTCGGCGAGCGTGACCTTGGTCCCCATGGCGGCCCCGGGCGTGGAAGCTGCCTGGTACGCCTGCTTCAGCTTGGAGGACGTCAGGAACTCGTTGCGGAGAGCCTTCTGCTCCCGGCTGGCTCGGATGTTCGTGTACGTGGGGTACCCGAGGAGACCCACGGCGCCCACCACCATCGCTATCGCGAGACACGACAGGATGGTGGCGAGCGCACGCCGAGCCTTCGGGGTCGCTAGATACTTCACGCAGCGATCCCTCTATCCTTCATTACTTGCTCGCCCCTGCCCGGATGCGCCGGGAGTTGCGGATGACGTGGGCCGCAGCGACTGCCAGGAACGCAGCACCGGCGAGGAAGACGTAGGTCGGCCCACCGGTGATGGGAAGCGAGGGAGCTGCGGCCGCCACCTTCAGGATGTCGCCGGCGACGGAGGCACTCGACGAGGCCAGCCGCAGGCGAAGACCGCCGTCCATGGCTCCGAGCGACGAGGCGCCGAGGCCCTTGAGGGCGAGGATCGAGACACCATCCGAAGACGAGGTGACGTTACGGCCCGTCTGGTGCGGCGTCGCGCTGGCGATCTTGATCGTGGTCTCCAGTGGCGTGCCGGCCAGCAGGGTCAGGTTGCCCGACTGATCGGCCTGCGTGAGGCCACCCAGGCTCAGCAGACCGCCCACGCTGGGGATGGTCAGCGGGAGGTTCAGCAGGGGAGCGCCCCCAAGCGGGTTGGCGATCTTGATCGTGGCGATTGCCGGAGCAGCGTCGCCGGTCGCCTGGCCGGTTGCGTCGTTCCAGCTGACCGTGGAGTTGGCTGCGCCCACGTCGATCTGGATGAGGTCGGCGATGAGGCCGATGTGTGCGCCGGCTGCCTGCGTGGTCTCCTGCGTCGCAGACCCGTTGTTCGACAGCACGGACGAGCCGGTGCCGAGGCGGATCGTGACGAGGTTGCCGGCGTTGCCGAGCACCTGCTGCAGGGTGTTGGTCAGCGTGCCCACCAGGTCGTTGGTGGCGAGCGGGACGCCGGCGTTGCCTGCGACCCCCTTCAACAGGCCGTTGAGCAGGTTGTCGACGAGCGGGGCGACCGGAAGCTGGCTGACGACCGGCAGGGAGCCTGCCGTGCCTGTCGTGCCGCCGCCGAGCAGGTTGCCGAGCCCGAGGCTGCCGAGCAGGCTGTTCAGCCCGAGACCGCCGAGGACGTTCGGGAGCAGGGCGACGTTGATCTCAGCGACGCCCGCGTTGTTCTGGCTGACGGGACGTCCGCCGTCGATCGTCGAGAACGACTGCGAGCACGAGGTCTTGATGTCCAGGATGGCGATGTTGAGGTCGTTGCACGTCGGGCTCGTGGTGCCGTGGCTCCCGACCGAGCTGGAGGTCGCCTGCGTCTGGCCGTTGCAGAGTCCGCCGAGGCTCGGCAGGCCACCCAGGGCCGGCAGGGTCCCGGGAAGGGTACCGCTGGTGGCCGGTAGCGAGAGAAGGTTCGAACCCAGCAGGCTGCAGACGCCGAGGGCCAGACCGTTGACCGACGGGTTGGTGAGGCCCTCGAAGGTGGTCTCGGTGTGCCCGGCGGTGATGCCCTTGCCGAGTGCCCCGAGGTTGCCCAGGATGCCGCTCAGGATGCTGGTCGGAAGCGAGTTGAGGAGCGGGACCGACAAGTCAAGCGCGCTGCTCTGTCCCTGGCCCATGAAAACGACGTTCGAGGTGTCGGCGCTTGCCACCGGCACGAACGCTGTCAGTAGGAACATCATCACTACGGGTACCACTAACAGCCGTTTCACTGAGCAGTTCCTCCTCTCGGTCTTCCGATCTCTGATGTAGATCGGTCACTCTTCTGGGGCGCTTAACTAGCCCATTCACTGGGATTAACGGGCCGGTCCCCGAAATCACACGGGGGCGTCACCCGAAATTCGGCAAAACGTCCCCGGAAACGGAAATATCATCCGACTTCCGTGTCGAAGAGAGCAAATCGGGCGGACTTGTCGTCGTATCGGGCTGGTCCGCCTCCCCCGAATGCCTGGGGACGTGACCGAACCAAACCGGTCATCCTCCCGGCCGGGGGTGATGCGATGTGCCCGGGGTCCCAGGTCCGGCACCGCCAAAGCTTGCGAATCACCCCAGCGGACGGCTAGGGTTCCACCCGGAGTACGGCCGTTTGACTAGGCAATCGGCTTGGGCGGAGCGACGTTCATCACGCCATCCTTGAATCCTAGAACACTTGAGAATATCGGGGTTGTTCCAACATTTGACTATTTCGTCTCATGTGGCGTATACATCTCGGGCGCAAGGGGGCCAATTTTCTTGAAGGGAGACGCTCCATGACAAACCCCGTGACATGGCGATGTAGTTTCGCCCAGTCATGCGTTTGTCTACAGAGAACGGGCTACAAAGTTTCACTGATGGGAAACACAGCCAGACGGGCCGGACGGCTCCGGCTCACCAAATGGTCGGTATGACGACCAAGAAGGAAGGAGGAGGCGTGGGGGCATCAAGAACGACAAGGAGAACTCTGTCGAGGGCTCTGGCTTCAGGAGTAACGGTGTCCCTGATGGGGGCGGTAGGCCTGCTGGCGGGGGGGCCTGCCTCGGCGCAGACGTCTGTGGCCTCGGCGAACTACAACGGCTACGCCTCCGGCGCTGTCGTCCACGCCGGTGTCCTGACCAGCGGCCCGACGACGCTCGCCGAGCTTGACCAGGCCTTCGCGGGGGCGGCGGCGAACTCGGCGGGCTTCACCAGCCAGATCGACAGCAAGATCAACACGGTCATCCAGGCCGCCGACGCAACCAAGAAGTCGGGCGCCCGGGGCGCCGGCATCGAGCTCGGCATCGGCCAGAACAACCCGGTCGCCACGGCGAGTGCCCTCATCACGCAGAAGGCGGTCGCCACGGCCCCGCCGAACAGCGGGCTGATCGACAACAAGACCAACCTCGCCCTGGACCCCGTCGTGAACGCCACCCTCGCCGAGGGCAGGGCCCAGGCCAACTGGTACACCGACCCGCAGGGCAACAACGGCTGCGTGCTGGGCCAGGACATCAGCAACGGCTTCGGGCACCTCGCCAATGCCACGGCGGTCGGCTCGCCCAACCCGACGGCGGCAGTCAACGCCCCGGGTGAGCTCTCGACCACGTCGCATCTGCGGCTGGTCCCGCAGACCGATGCCACCGGCGCCACCATCGGCGGCGGCACGGGCGTCGGCCTCATGTCCGAGAACATCCAGACCTACGCTCCGATCGGCCTGCTCGGCGGCGCTGTGACCGTCACGGTCGTCGGCCCGATCCACCTCCGGGCAGTCGCCACCGGCGTTCCCGGCGGGGCCTACATGCAGTACGGCCCTCCGGACGGAACTCCCGGCACGACCCCGATCCTCACGATCCAAGCCGCCGGGGGTGTCCCGTTCATCATCACGGCCCAGCAGCTCATTGGGGGCCAGGGCATCAACATTCCCCTCGGCGTCATCAACGTCTCGGTCGCTACGCCGCCGCACGCCCTCGGAGGCGTCGTCGGCTCCGCACCGGTGGCCGCTGCCGACGGGACGTCGGTCTCGGGTGAAGCCGACCTCGTCAGCATCACGGCCCCCAATGTCGCCGACCTCCGCGTCGGCCACATGGAGGCGAGCGCCACGGTTCCGGCTGGCGGGATCCTCTGCCAGGTGGACGTCAGCAAGGAGGCGCAGCCCGAGAAGGTGAACCCGGGCGACACCTTCAACTACATCATCCACGTGCACAACCCCCACTCCTGCACCCTCACGGGCGTCAAGGTTGTGGACACGGTGACGGGGACCTCCGGTGTTCGGTTCAGCATCCTGGGCGAGGACCCCAAGGCTGACAGCGCCACCTCCTCCACCCTCACCTGGAACGACATCGGCCCGCTGCCTCCTGGCGCCACGAAGGACCTTGTGGTGCACATGAAGGTTGCCTCGAACTCGGGAGGTGGGACCTTCACCGAGAAGGCCAACGTGACGGCGAGTTGTGCCATCGCCAACGCCCAGGGCTCGTCGACGATCGCCGTGCCCGCGGCAGGCTCGGCAACAATCCAGTTGCCGACCATCAGCGGCGGCGCCGGCAGGGCGCTCCCGGTCACCGGTGGCCTGACCGGCAGGTACTACGCAGTCGCTCTCCTCATCACCCTCGGCGCCCTGGCATTCGGTCGCCGTGGCTTCAAGGCCCTGATGGGCACCAAGGGCTAACCACCGCAATTCAGTTCGGGAGGCCGGACCGTATGGTCCGGCCTCCCGCCATTTCCAGGTCATTTCCAGTTCCGGGGCCGGACCGTTGACGCTGAATGAGCGCCTCCTCGCCGCCAGGCTCTACCTCGTCACGCCGGGGGAACCTCCGGCAGGACCGCTCGACGAGTTCCTGCCCCGGGTTCTCGAGGCAGGCGTCGACATCGTGCAGCTCCGCGACAAGCACCTCGAGGCCCGACCGCTCCTGGAGCTTGCCGCCGTCGTCCGGCGCCGCACCCTTGAGTTCGGGGCCCTGTTCCTCGTCAACGACCGCGTGGACCTCGCCATCGCGGCCGAGGCCGACGGGGTCCACGTCGGCCAGCAGGACCTCTCGCCAGCCGAGGCCCGGCGGCAGATGGGGCCGCAGGCGCTGATCGGTCTGTCGACCCATGCTCCCGGAGAGATCCTCGACGCCGCCTCGTCCTCCTCGTCCGCCTCCTCAGAGGCCGACTACATCGCCGTGGGCCCCGTCTACGCGACGCCCACCAAGCCCGGCCGCCCGGCGGTGGGCCCGGACCTCCTGCGCTTCGCTGCCGAGCGGGCAGCCCAGCCGTTCTTCGCCATCGGCGGAGTCGATGCCGGGAACCTGGCGGAGGTCCTCGCGGCGGGGGCCCGCCGGATCGCCGTGGTGCGGGCGCTCACCGAAGCGGCGGACCCCGGGGCGGCGGCCCGCTGGCTCAGCCAGGCCCTGCGCACCACCCCACTGCCTCATCCCCAGGATGGGTCGTAGGTCTCCCCGGGGACATTGACGACCAGGGCCTGGTGGGTGCCGTCGGCGCTCATCGCCCACACCTGGCGCAGCCCCACCCGGTCGGTGACGAAGACGATCCGGTCCCCTGTGGGGGAGAACCGGGGTTCGGCATTGTTGGACGGGCCGGCGGTCAGGGCCAGCTTGCCGGACCCGTCCGGAGCCATGACCCACACCTGGACCTTGCCGTCGGAGCTGCCGTACACGATCTGCGACCCGCTGGGCGACCAGGCGGGATTCTCCACGTGGGGGATGGGCGGCGAGTTCAGGCCCGCGATGAGGGCGCCGGAGATCTTCCAGGTCACGATCATCGTGCCGCTGAGGAGCGTGGTGGCCGCCAGCGTCCGGCCGTCGGGCGAGAACGCCGGCTGGGCGAAGGTGGAGTGGGTGTAGTTCTGGACAGGTGCCGGCCCCGCGTACTGCCCCTGGCCGCCGAGGGCGCCGATCGCGTAGACCTCCGGTGTCCCGGTCTGGTCGCTCACGTAGGCAATCGTGGCGCTGGTCGGATCCCAGGCCGGGTCGTAGTTGTTGGCAGTCCCCGCGGTCAGGCGGTGCTGGTTGGTCCCGTCGGCGTTCATCAGGTAGATCTGCCGGCTGCCGTCGCGCGTGCTCGTGAAGGCGATCCTGGTGCCGTCCGGTGACCAGGCGGGCTGCGAGTCCTCACCCACGGGGCTGTTCGTCAAACGGATCACGACGCTTCCCGTGGGGTCCGTGACATAGATCGACGGCCTGCCGTCCTTGGTGCCGGTGAAGGCGATCCGCTGGCCCTTGGGCGGCAGCGGCGGCGCCGGGATCGGGCTGGGGGACGGCACAAACGCCGGCGCGGCTGTCGTGGCGGGAATTGGACGTCTCGGCGCCGGGGCCAGCCCGGGTTTGGGGGCTGTGGGCGTGGGATGCGGGGACGGTGACGGGCTGGGCCCTGGCGGGGTGCTCGTCGGCGCCTCCACCACGGGCAACGACGCGAGGGTCGGGCGGGGCTCGGGGGAGCTCGGCGCGGGGCCGACGAGCAGGTGCGTCGTCGGTGTCCCGCGGAGCCCTACCACACGGAGCAGGGTGGGGACCGCGACAAGGGCCGCCACAAGGATGACGGCTCCCAGGACGGCGGCTCCGACCGGCCACCGGCCGAGGGCCCTGCCCCGGCCGGCGCGGGCCGGGGGCGGCTCCTCCGGTGCCGGCATCCACGGCACCGCGACCGCCTCGGGCGGCGGCATCGGCGGGAGCACGTCGCTCGCCGGCAACGCCGGGAGCACCGTGCCCTGGCCCGGCAGCAATGCCTCGGCGAATGCTCCGGCGGAGGGATAGCGGTGTTCCCGGGGCCGCGCCAGCGCCCGCTCCACTGCACCGGCGAGGAGGGCGGGAAGGCCGCTGACGACATCGGCCACCGGTCGCAGGCGATCCCCCCGGACCGCCTCCGCCACCTCCACCACGCTCTCGCCCGAGAAGGGAGGACTCCCCGTGAGTGCCTGGTACGAGAGGGCCGCCAGGGCGTACACGTCGGTCTGGGCGTCCGGCGGGGTGCCCTCGGCCACGGCGGGATCCAGGTACTCGGCGGCACCCGGCGTGGGCTGACCGGTGGTCTCCAGCAGGCGGTCGTGGCCGAAGTCGGAAAGGAACGCATCGCCGTTGGCCCGGAACAGGATGTTGGACGGCTTGAGATCGAGGTGCAGGATCCCCGCCCGGTGGGCCACCTCCAGGCCCTCACCCAACGTGGAGAACAGCTCCGCAACCACCCCGGGGCGCAGCATCCCGCCTCCGGCCAGGCGGTCCGCGAGCGAGCCACCGGCGGCGTACTCCATGACGATCACCAGCCCGGACTCTTCCGCCATCACCTCGAAGATGCGGGGGAGGGCGGGGTGCCCCATCCGAGCAAGCCAATCGGCCCGCCGGGCCACCTGCCCCAGCCAGGCCTCGCTGCCCGCCCCCGACAGGCGCTTCAGGACGACCTCGGCCCCGTCGGAGGGCCGCCTGGCCCGGACGGCCCCGCCCTGCCCGGCAATGGGATGAAGGGGCCCGAGTTCCTCGTAGCCGGTCACTGCGCCCTGGATCGCCCGGTCAGCAGGTCCGTCCGATCCCGCCAGCTCCGCAGCACCCTGGCGAAGTTGTCCCGGCTCTTGCGCTCGCGCTCGTGGTCCCCGAGCGCTTCCCACTCCCGGTGGGTATGCCGCTCCAGCGGGAGGGGCGCCGCCACCAGGCGGTGGCCGGCCGCCCTCCAGCGCAGCGAGAAGTCGATGTCGGCGTTCCGGTAGAACGTGAACTTGGGGTCGAAGAGCAGTTCCGGGCGGACGTCGGACCGGCGGAAGGCAAGCCAGTAGGCCTGCAGTGCGTCGACCTCCCCCGGAGTCGCCTCCTCGAACGACCGGAGGTCCGCCGAGAGAAGCCCCCACACCCCTGCCATCCCGACCGCCGGGTCGGCAAGGATCTCGGCCGTGGGGCCGAGCACGTCGCCCAGTGGCTCGACGGAGGTGTCGGCCACCACGACGATGCGGCCGTGGGCCTGGAGGATGCCCGCGTTGCGCGCCGCCCCGAACCCGACCCGCTGGGAGAACACGAGCCCCCGAACCCTGCCATCTTCCGCCGCCAGGCGCCGGACCGTCTCCTCCACCTCTGCAGACGCGTTCGATGCGGCGATGAGCTCGTAGTCCGCCCCGGATCCCGTGCGGGCCAGGGCAGCGGCGAACCGCTCGAGGTCCTCCGGCCATCCCCCATTGAGGGTGAGGACGCTGAAGTCGCAGGCCGGGGGGTCGAGCAGACGGGAGGGAACGTGGTTGGGGTCGGAAAACGTGAGAAGCGCGTCCTTCATGGGCTCATCACGGTGCCCATCCTTGCATCCGGTAAGGTTCCGGGCCAGTGGACAATCTGGCCGTCATGGGCGGGTGGGCGCTCGTCTCCATCGCCGCCTCGCTCATTGCCAAGGCCGCCGGTATCGAGTGGCTCGTCTTCGTCGCGTCGGTGTCGGGCATCGTGCCGCTGGCGGCCCTCATCGGCCAGGCGACCGAGGATCTGGCGGTGAAGCTGGGCCCCCGGATGGGCGGCTTCCTCAACGCCACCTTCGCCAACCTCCCCGAGGTCATCGTCTCGGCCTTCCTGATCATCGGCGGCGAGCTCGAGATCGTGAAGCTGGCGATCACCGGCGCCATCGTGGGCAACCTGCTGCTCGTCCTGGGGGCCTCGGTGTTGTTCGGGGGGCTGAAGCATCGCGAGCAGACCTTCAACGCCAAGGTCGCCGGCATGCACACGGTCTCCCTGGCCCTGGCGGTCGTGGGACTCATCATGCCCACCCTGTTCCACAGCGCCGCCCCCGCCGCCTCGTCCAGCGCCCGGGAGACGGTGTCGGTGGGCGTGGCCGTCATCCTGATGCTCCTCTACCTGTGCTCGCTGCTGTTCTCCTTCAAGACCCACCGCGACGCCCTCGGCATCCCGCTCACCGAGGCCGAACCCAGGTGGTCGATGGGGCAGGCGACCCTCCTGCTCGCCGCGGCGGCCGGCGGGACGGCGCTGCTGAGCGACTTCCTCGTCGCGTCACTCCAGCCGGCGGTCAACGCCCTGGGCCTGTCGAAGCCCTTCGTCGGCCTGATCCTCGTGCCGGTGGTCGGCAACGCCGCCGAGCACGCCGGTGCCATCCGGCTCGCGATGCGCGACCAGATGGACGTGTCCATCGAGATCGCCGTCGGCTCCAGCACCCAGATCGCCCTCTTCGTGGCGCCCTTCCTGGTCTTCTTCTCCCTGGTGGTCGGCAAGCCCCTCGACTTCTTCTTCTCGGGATTCGAGATCGCGGCGGTCGGCTTCTCCACCGCCATCGTGGCGCTGATCTCCCGGGACGGCCGCTCGGACTGGCTGGAGGGGGCGCAGCTCCTGGCTGCCTACGCGATCATCGCCCTCTCCTTCTTTTTCGTCCCCGGCTGAATCAGAGCTAAAATGGCTGGGATGCCAACCACCGATGAAGTCCGGGAAGCGCTCAAGGTCGTGACCGACCCCGAAATCGGGATCAACATCGTCGACCTTGGCCTCGTCTACGACGTCGCCGTGACTGAGGAGGGGGCCGCTTCGGTCACCTACACCCTCACCTCCATGGGATGCCCGGTCGGCCCCCTCTTCGAGAAGGAGATCCGGGAGGCCGTCGAGTCGATGGAGGGCATCACCGCCGTCGACACCAAGATGACCATGCAACCGCCCTGGGGGCCGGACAAGATGTCCGAGTTCGCCAAGAGCGCACTCGGCTTCTTCTAACCCCCCCCGCCACACCTCTTCCTCCGTTCTTATCCGGCGCCCCGGGCGCGACTTTTTCGCGATGTTGACACCCTCGGGCGAACAGGTGTACGGTCTGCCTCCCAGAACATACGTTCGAGTGGCGGGAGGTCAGTGACCAAGCGCTACAACGACCCGATCGAGGTGGAAGTTGAGAACAGCCAGGCTCACCTCACGCCATCCGCGTTCACCTGGAGGGGCCGCCGTTACCCCGTGGCAGTGGTGCTCAAGTACTGGCGAGAGGCAGGGGAGGGTTGGGACCCGCAGCGGGCGAGGGACCACGAGTGCTTCAGGGTCGAGGCAGAGGGCGGTGTCTACGACCTCCGGTTCGACCGACTTGCTGGGCCGAAGGCGCAGCCATGGCGACTTGCGAGGGTGTGGGACTGATCATCTGACCGGGGCCCCCTAGGAAGGGCTCCGGGGCCGGGCGCCCAGGAGGGGTTGTGTGCGCTCCCCCTCCGGGCGCCCGGCTCACCCTCGCCCCCGGGCCTGTGGATCAATTCGTCCACCTCCACGTCCACTCCAACTACTCCCTCCGGGAGGGGGCCGCCCGGGTGGAGGACCTCGCGGCCCGGGCCGCCGAGATGGGGATGGAGGCTCTCGCCCTCACCGACCACGACGGCATGTACGGCGCAGTCCGCTTCAGCCAGGCCTGCCGGCACGTGGGGGTCCGGCCGATCCTCGGCGCCGAGCTGGAGTGGGGCGAGGGCTACCACGCGGTCCTGCTCGCCAAGGACGCCCGGGGTTGGTCCAACCTCTGCCACCTCGTCACCGAGATGCACCTCGACGAACGGGCGCAGTCGCTGCCGCCGGGACGGCGGCCCCGCACCAGCTTCGAGGCGATCGCCCGCCGGTCCGAGGGCCTGGTCGCCCTGTCCGGTTGCCTGAGGGGGGAGGTGCCCTGGCTCGCCGCCCTCGGGCGCAGCGAGGAGGCACTGGACGCCGCCCGGCGATGGCGGGAGGTCTTCGGCGCCGCCTTCGCCATCGAGGTTTCCAACCACCTGGAGCCCGGCGACGCCGACCGCAACCGGCTCCTCCTGGAGGTCGCGGCCAGGCTCGGCGCTCCGGTGGTGGCCACCAACAACGTCCACTACGCCGAGCGCGCCGACGCGGTGATGCACGAGGTGCTCGACTGCATCCGGCGCATCGTCGCCCTCTCGCCGGCGAACGCCCCCCGGACCAACCACGAGTACTGGTTGAAGTCCGGCGCCGAGATGGGTCGCCTCCACCCCGAGGAGGCGATCGCCGGGGCGAATGCCGTGGCCGAGGTCTGCACGTACGAGCTGCCCTTCGGCGAGTTCCACTTCCCGGGCCTCCCACCCGAGCGGGGTGGGGCCGACCCACGCCGGGGGGAATCCTCGACCGAGGTCCTGGCGAAGCGGTGCTGGGACGGGGTCCGCCGGCGTTATCCGGAGGCGAGCCGCGAGGTGGAGGACCGGCTGCAGATGGAGCTCCGGGCGATCCGCCGGGGCGGGTTCTGCGGCTACTTCCTCCTCGTCGCCGACATCGTGGACCACGCCAAGCGGAGCCTCAGCATCCGTTGCGCCTGCCGGGGCTCGGCGGCGGGCTCCCTCGTCGCCTACGTCCTCGGCATCTCCGACGTCGACCCCATCCGCTACGGCCTGGTCTTCGAGCGGTTCATGAACGAGCACCGCCGTGAGATCCCCGACATCGACGTCGACTTCGAGTCCGCCCGCCGGGAGGAGGTCAACGCCTACATCCTCGAGACCTACGGCCAGCGCTGCGCCATGGTGGCGATGATGGAGACCTTCCGGGCCCGGGCATCGCTGCGGGAGGTCGGCAAGGCCCTCGGGCTGCCGCCCAGCGAGGTGGACCTCGTGGCGAAGGCCTTCCCCCACATCTCGGCGGGGGCCATCCCCGAGGCGCTGGAAGCCCTTCCGGAGGTGGCGGAGCTGTCGCTGCCCGCAGCGCGGTTCGGGACCCTCTTCAGCCTCGCCAGCCGCCTGGACGGCTACCCCCGGCACCTGGCCCTGCACCCCTCCGGGGTGATCCTCTCCGACGACGCCCTGCCCGAGCTCATGCCGATGCAGCGCTCCTACGAGGGCTTCCTCGTCTCCCAGTTCGACAAGGACGACGTGGAGGCCCTGGGGCTCGCCAAGCTCGACGTGCTCGGCGTGCGGATGCTCTCGACCATCGCCCACACCATGAACGAGGTCGAGCGCATCCATGGCGTCCGACCCGACATCGACCAGGCCGCCCGGGACGACCCCGCCACCTTCGAGCTCATCCGGGACTCGGCGACGATGGGGTGCTTCCAGATCGAGTCGCCCGGCCAGCGCGAGCTCCTCGGCAAGTTCCAGCCGGACCGCTTCGAGGACCTGATCATCGACATCTCGCTGTTCCGGCCCGGCCCGGTGAAGTCCGACATGGTGCGCCCGTTCCTGGAGCGCCGGATGGGCCTGGAGCCCACCGTCTACCCGCACCCGTCCATGCGCCCGATCCTCGCCGAGACCAAAGGCGTCGTCGTCTACCACGAGCAGGTCATGCGGGTGATCTCGACCCTGACCGGTTGCGACCTCGCGGAGGCCGACCGCATCCGCCGCCTCCTCGACGACTCGGTTGCCACCGACGAGATCGGCGCCTGGCTCGTCGCGCAGGCCCTCGAGCGCGGCTGGGAGCGCCCCGCCGCGGCGAAGGTCTGGCACGAGCTGCTGCAGTTCGCCTCGTTCGGGTTCTGCAAGGCCCATGCCGCGGCCTTCGCCGTGCCCACCTACCAGTCCGCCTGGCTGAAGGCGCACTACCCCGCAGCGTTCTACTCGGGGGTGCTCACGCATGACCCGGGGATGTACCCGCGGCGGGCCATCCTCGCCGACGCCCGGGCCATGGGGGTGCCGATCCTGCCCGTCGATGTGAATGCCTCGGCCGCCGATTACCGGGTGGAGGCGGCTGACCCACCGGCCCTGAGGCTCGGCCTCCAGGACGTGAAGGGGATCTCCGACGCCGAGATCGCCTCGATCGTCGCCGGGCGTCCGTGGCGGGACTTCGGCGGGTTCTGCCGGCGGGCGGAGGTGTCCCGGCCCGTCACCGAGGCGCTGGTGCACTGCGGCGCCTTCGACTCGATCAAGGGGAGGCGGAGCCGCCGGGAGCTGTGGTGGGAGGTCGAGGAGAGCTGGTCGGCCCGGATGCGGGAGCAAGCCGACCAGCTGTCGTTCGCTCTCGCCGAGACCGAGCAGATCCGCCTGCCCGGCCTGGAGGACTACAGCCCCAGGGAGCGGGTGGAGGCGGAGCTGGAGGTCCTGGGCCTCGACGTATCCAGCCACGTGATCGAGTTCTACGCCGAGGAGCTGGCCGCCCTCGGGTGGACCCCGGCCTCCGAGCTGCGGACCCGCCGGGGCAACACCAAGGTGGTGGTGGCCGGGGTGAAGGTCGCCACCCAGACGCCGCCGATCCGCTCCGGCAAGCGGGTGATCTTCCTCACGCTCGACGATGGGACCGGCAACGCCGACGTCGCGCTCTTCGAGGAGGCGCAGTCCCGCTACGCCCGGTGTGTCTTCGACGGGTGGATACTCGCCGTGCGGGGAACGCTGCGCCGGACGGGGGTGAAGGGGGTGTCGGTCCTGGGTGAGGAGGTGATCGACCTGGCGAAGCTGAAGGGAGCGACCCCCGTGGTCCCGCCGGGCTCAAAGATCTGGCACTCGAGCCCGGGCTCGGCGGGCCGGTGATGGCCTCCGGCGACGGGGGTGGTCCTGGTTTACCCCGCATACGGTAGGAAACTGGGACCACCCCCCCGATGACCGCCACGGAGGGGGGCTGGCCTACGCCCGTGCTCCATGCGGACCTCGACGCCTTCTATGCCTCCGTCGAGGTCATCAAGGACCCGGCCCTCGCCGGCAAGCCGGTCATCGTGGGCGGAACGTCGTCCCGTGGCGTCGTTACGTCCGCCTCCTACGAGGCCCGCCGCATGGGCGTCACCTCCGCCATGCCCACCTCCCGCGCCCGGCGGCTGTGCCCCTACGGCATCTACCTGCCGCCCGACTTCGACGCCTACGGGCGCTACTCGAAACAGGTCCGGGAGGTGTTCGACTCCTTCTCCCCGGTGGTGGAGCCCCTCGCTCTCGACGAGGCCTTCCTCGACCTGCGAGGCGCCACCCGCATGTGGCCCGGCCCCGAGGCGCTCGGCGAGGCGCTCCGCCGCGAGGTGAAGCGGGCGACGGGTCTCGTGGTCTCGGTCGGCCTGGCGCCGAACAAGTTCCTCGCCAAGCTGGCCTCCCGCCACGCCAAGCCCGACGGTCTCCTCGCCATCAGCCCCGACAGCGTCACAGCGTTCCTCCATCCGCTCCCGGTGTCCGATCTCTGGGGGGTGGGGGAGCGGACGGCCGAGCTTCTGGAGCGCCTCGGCCTGCGCACGATCGGCGACGTCGCCGCCGTCCCCGCCGCCACGCTGCAGCGTGCGCTCGGGACCATGGGCGGCCAGCTCGCCAGGCTCGCCGCTGGAAGCGACAGCCGCCCCGTGATCGCCGACCCTCCCCGCAAGTCGGTGGGGGCCGAGGAGACCTTCGAGCGGGACCTCGTCACCGATGCCGAGATCGCCCAGGCCCTGCTGCGGCTCTCGGATCGGGTGTCCTCGCGCCTGCGCTCGGCAGGCATCAGCGGGCAGACGGTCAACGTCAAGGTCCGCTTCGCCAACTTCGTCACCCTGACCAGGGCCAAAACGCTGCCCCGGGAGGTGGACTCCACGGCACCGATCTTCGCCACCGCCAAGGCGTTGTGCGCCAAGGCCATCGACAGCCGCAGCACCAGCCCCAGGGTCCGCCTTCTCGGGGTGTCGGTGTCGCAGCTCGGGGAGTGGCCGGCTTCCGAGCAGATCAGCCTGGAGGACGAACCTCGGTGGTCGGCGGCGGAAGGTGCCCTCGACGAGATTCGCCGCAAGTTCGGTGACACGGCGGTGACGCTGGGTACGCTCCTGAGTTAGAAACAAGCGTCGCAACTGGGCCGCCGGGGGATCCGTTCACGGCCCGGAGCCCTATAATCTAGCTTTGGAGAACAGTCGGGCGAGGTGCCCGGCTGCGAAGGTACTGGGAAGGTCTGGCGCTGGCTCTACCCGGAGGGTGAGCGACAACCGTATGCCACTTTCGGAACACGAACAGAAGATCCTCGAGGAGATCGAGCGCCAGCTCTACGAGCAGGATCCGAAGTTTGCCCGCAACGTGGCAAGCAAGGCCCGGAAGGGTCACTCCGCACGAAATCTTCGGCGTGGCATTGGCCTGTTCGTCCTCGGGGTCGCGGCGCTGTTCGTCTGGTTCGGTACCACGCAGATCCTCTTTGGCGTGGCCGCTTTCCTCCTCATGCTGTCGGGAGCGACCCTTGCCTACAACGGCTTGAAGCGGAGCGGTGAAGAGCGCGCGGCACGCCGCGGGCCGGGTGGCGATTCGATGGGCAAGCGGTTCCGCGACCAACTGGGCAAGGTGCGGAAGTTGCGCCGTCGCGACTCCGACTGACCAATCGATCAACTGCAGCACCGTGGGCAGGCTCTGGAATTGTTTCGCGCCCTGGGTGAATTAGGAGGGAAAAGCTCGGTTCCTGACTTGCCGCGGGGCGGCGGCTTTGTTAGAAGTGCAGGATCGTCCTGTTCGCACTTCCCTCTTCCCCGGGTGGGGCGCGTGCGTTCTTGCGGAAAGGGGTCAGGTGGAGGGATTCACTGTCCTACAGGCTTGTCGATTCACCAATTGCACTGCACATCAGCTTCGGTACTGGGACCAGATCGGTCTCGTCCGGCCGAGCATCCAGTCAACGGGGGGGCGCCCTGGCGTGCGCCGTCTCTACTCGTTCCGCGACCTCGTGGCCCTCAAGGTCGTGCGGTCGTTGCTCGATGGCGGGATGTCGCTGCAGCGGGTCCGGAGAGCGTACAAGTACCTGAGAGAGAAGGCCGGCATGGAAGAGCACCTGGCGGAGATCAAGCTCATCACCGATGGCCAGAGCATCTTCCGTGTGGCCAAGGATGACGGGGAGATCCTGGACGCGCTGCGCCAGGGTCAGATGGCCTTCTTCCTCGCGATCGACAAGATCACCGCCAACCTCGACCAGGGTGTCGCCGAGTTCCTCCGCGACCGGGAGGAGTTCGTTCAGACCCTTCGGGCAGCCGAGGGGGCCCTCCTCGAGCGAGGCCGGTTGTAGGCACCCACGCGGGTGCCGGAACCGGAGCGCGTGTAGAGCGGGCGGGGTGAGAAGATCAGCCGGATCTTCCCCCGCCGGTCCGCTCCCTTCCAGAGCTGGCGGCGCAGCGCCCGGTTGGCTTGCAGGGCCGCCTCCAGTTCGGCGGCGGTGGGGGACCGGAGCGAGTACGCCGCCCGCTGGTAGGCGCCCGTGAGGGCCGTGACCCCCGCCGCAGCCACGGCAGGCAACGCCAGGGTCTGGACCACCGAGCGGGCGTACTCCGCCTCGGTCTCGCCGGAGTGTCTCCCTTCCCCGATGGCGTCGCCGGCGCGCAGGGTGAACTCCTGGTAGGCCGCCAACGCCTTCTCGGGGACCGACCGCGCCCTCCAGCCCGCCAGGCGCAGACGCACCTCCCGTGCGCCGAAGAGGGCCACGAGCACGCCGGCGAGGGCCGCCAGCAGGATGTACGAGGCTCGCCGGGCTGCCGTGATCGCCGGGTGTGCCACCTTCGTCGGTGCCTCGGCTCGGGTCGGCGCCGGCTGGGGTGCGCTCGAGGCGGCGGAGGGCGCTGCGGATCCCTCCGGGCTCGGCGAGGTCACCTGGGTCGGTGCGGTGACCGGAGCCGGGGCCACCGTATAGTTGGGAGGCGGAGCGTCCGCGCGGGGGGTGGGCTCGAAGGCGACCCAGCCGATCCCCTGGAAGAACGCCTCCGGCCAGGCATGGGCATGCCGCCCGGTCACCGAGAAGGTGGTGCCCGATGGCCCGATCGTGGGCGAGCCGGGCAGGAACCCGACGGCCACCCTGGCCGGGATGCCCAGCGTCCTGAGCATGACGGCCATGGCCCCGGCGAACTGCTGGCAGAACCCCGCCTTGGTCTTCGTGAGGAAGTCGTAGAGGTAGTTGGTGCTGGAGTCCGCCTGGACATGCTCGTCGTAGGTGAAGGACCGCAGGTACCGTTGGATGGCCACCGCATCGTCGTACGCGTTCGTGTTGGATCCGACGAGCTGCAGGGTGAGCGGGCGGATGAGGGAGACCGTCGGCGCGGGCAGCGCCAGGTCCTCGGTCCGAGGTGGCGGGCCGGCCCCGGCGGCCGAGAGCTGGGTGCCGGTGGGGTCGGGGGATGCCGACACCAGGTCGTAGGTCAGCCCCGCATGCAGGCTGCCCACGATGAGCGTCTGCGTGGTGGGGTCGACGGAGCTCTTGAGCCCGGCGACGCGGGTCACCTCGTAGGCGGCCGGCACCCAGATGCCGCCGAGCCCGGTGATGGCGTAGTGCTGGTGGATCACCTGGCTCGCGATGGCGGGTGACGCCGTGGCGAGCACGCCGGCGGCGGGGTTGTAGGTGCCCTGCGACGACCAGGTGTTGCCGTCGAAGTGGTCGAGGGACGTGAGCCGCCAGTAGGCGGGCTGCTCGGCGCTCACCTTGAACAGGCTCACGTTCGACTGGTTGAGCAGGAAGGGCTTGATCTGCACGAGCGGGCTGACGGTCGTCTCGGTCAGGGGACCGATCCGGGCCCACGGGAAGACCGGCCCGGCCCGGTAGCCGGGTACGAGGTTGGGCAGCAGGATGGCCCCCGCCAGGGAGAGTGCCCCCAGGCGCATCGCGCCATCAAGCTTCGGCAGTCGCCCGAGGCCGCTCCAGCTCTCGGCCAGCAGAAAGGCGAGGATCGCGGCGAAGAAGAGGGCGGCGACGAACAGGCGGCCCCTGCCCTGGCCGACGCCCGCTGCGACCGTGAACAGGACGATCCAGGGCAGCGGCGCCATGAGCGACGGGGACAGGGACCGCAGGCCCCCCCGCTCCTCTTTCCGCCCGTCTTTGGGTCCGACACGGTCGGGCGACCCGATGAGCGAACTCGACAGGCCGCCGGCGATCCACGCCGCCGCCATCGCCAGGGCGAGGTAGCCGGGATCCGCCGGGACGGGGGCCGTGACATCGGCGATGCTGGCGTTGGCGGCGCGCACCGTCGCAAGCGCCCGCTGCACGCTCCCCGGGCCGGGCAGCCCGTAGAACGTGGCCTGAGGGAACACGACGAGGAGCACGAGGAAGGCGCCGACGACGGCGACCACGAATGTCGCCACGACCCTGGGGATCCGCAGGTGCGCGAGCCAGCGGGAGAGGGCGATGGCGCCCCAGGCGGCGGCCAGGGCGGGGATCAGCCATGCCCGGCCGGAGAAGACGCGGGAGAAGGCGTAGACGCACGTGCCGGCCACCAGGCCCAGCGCGAGCACGAGCCTGCCTTCGCCCTCCCGGGTCACCGAAGGCTCCTCACCGGGCGGCGGCAGCCTCGGAGCGGGACCGTGCGCCCACCCGCTGCTCCCACGCCGGCTTGAGGCTCTCGCCGGCCCTGACGTCGATGATCGTCCCGCCGTAGCGCTCCAGCAGGAGGGCGGCGCCGCGGGCCTGCTCCTCTTCCTCCCGGAGCCGCTCGCCCCTCAGGCCGAGATAGGTGTGCCGGAGGTGGCGGATCACCACGATCGGAAGCCCGTGCTCGAGCCGGGCACCCGCCGCCGCGTGCAGTTCCCATCCGGGGTCGATCTCCGTCGTGACGACCGCCAGGTAGGTGGCGCCCGTGCGGGGATCGAGCAGTTCGCCGATCCCCGCCGCCAGGTCGCCCGACCCCGACAGGCCGAGGAGGGCCAGGCGCTGCATCAGCTCGCGCTGGTGGTCGGTCCCCTTGCCGAACCCCGACCCCCCGCGCGCATCGGCGTTGGAGCCCGGCCGGCGCAGCGGGTCGGCCCGGCCGGCGTTCTGACCGGCGTCGGGGCGCACGCCCATCCGGGATGCCAGGGCGAGACCCACGCCGAGGCCCTGGGAGGTGAAGAGGTGGATGAGCGAGGCTGCCGAGGAGACGCAGGCCTCGAAGGAGTCGGCGCCGTCGGAGCGCCGTGCGTGCGAGCGGCGGCGGTCGTCGAGCAGGACCATCGCGCGAGGCTCCGAGGGCCGGTCCTCCTGGCGGACCATGATCCGGCCCTGCCGGGCGGTCGTGCGCCAGTGGATCTTCTTCACGTCGTCGCCGGGCTGGTACTCCCGCATGGTGAAGAACTCGTCGCCGACGGGCGTCGGCGCGAGCGGCCGGGGGGTCCCCTCGACGGAGTGGGGGCTGGCGGTGGCCATCGGCGGCAGCACCTCGATGGCCGGGAACACCAGGAGGAAGCTCCGGGCGAGCGGGCGGTCGGGGGCGCGGGCGAGGCCGAACGGGTCGGTGACCACGGTCGAGCCCGGACCGATGTCGTAGCGGCCGCGCTTCGGCGGCAGCACCTGGTAAGCGACGTGGTGAACCTGCCGGGCCTCGATGGCGCCGATCGGGAAGGCGATCGCCCGCCGGCCGGGCCTGCGGGCCTGATCCCCGGCGTCGGTGGTCGTCGCGAGCGTCTTGGCGGGTGCCTTCGGGAGCCTGGGCCTCAGGCGGGACGTCAGCCTGGGCGCCAATTTGGGCGTCAGCTTGGGCGTCAGGGCCGGAACCCCGTCGGCCAGGTCGGCGGGCAGCTCCTCGACGAACAGCAGTGGCGGCGACCGGCGGCCGCCGGCCCGGATGCTCACCTCCACCCGAACGAGCGTCCCCGGGTAGACCTCGAGCGGCTGGACGGCGCGGGAGAGCCGGGTGTCGTGCCCGCCGCGGCGCACGACGATGCAGGAGGCGATGACGAGGGTGGCGAGGCCGAGGCCCAACTCGAACAGCTCCCGCACGCCCAGGAGCCTTCCGGCGATCAGCAGGGCGAGGTTGCCGGCCGCCAGCGCCCAACCCCGGGTGGTCAGCAACCGAGCAAGTCCCGGCCTACTTCCTGCTGGGGGAGGGGACGGGGATGGTCGAGAGCAGCTCGGTGACCAGGTCCTCCTGGGTCCTGCCCCGGGACTGGGCCTGGGGCGACAGGAGCAGCCGGTGGGCGAGGACCGGCTTGGCGAGGGCCTTCACGTCGTCGGGGAGCACGTAGTCCCGCCCCTCGGAGGCGGCCTTGGCGCGGCTGGCCCGCAACAGGAACAGACAGGCCCGTGGGCTGGCGCCGAGGCTCACGCCCGGATGGGTACGGGTGGCCTCGGCCAGGTCGACGATGTACCGCTTCAGGGCCTCGGCGGCGTGCACCGACCGTGCGCCCTCGATCAGGGCGACGACTCCCTGCTCGTTGACCACGGCCTCGAGGGAGTACACCGGCTCGGTGGCGCCGTGGCGATCGAGGATGCGAAGGGAGCTTGCGGCGTCCGGATAGCCCATCGACAGGCGCATGATGAACCGGTCGAGCTGCGACTCCGGGAGGGGATAGGTCCCGACGTGTTCGATGGGGTTCTGCGTCGCCATGACCATGAACGGCCGGGGCAGCGCGTAGGTGACCCCGTCGACCGAGACCTGGTGCTCCTCCATCGACTCCAGCAGTGCCGACTGGGTCTTGGGGGAGGCCCGGTTGATCTCGTCGCCGAGCACGATGTTGGCGAAGATGGGGCCCGGCTTGAAGACGAAGTGCTTCAGCTCGGCGTCGTACACGCCGACGCCGGTCACGTCGGAGGGGAGCAGGTCGGGCGTGAACTGCAGGCGCCGCCATTCGCAGTTGATGCTCCGGGCGATGGCCTTGGCGAGCATGGTCTTGCCCACGCCGGGCACGTCCTCGATCAGCAGGTGGCCCTCGGCCGCCAGTCCGATGAGGGCGAGGCGAATGACCTCCGCCTTCCCTTCGATGATCTGCTCCACATTCGTGGCGATGGCCTCGAAGGTCTCCGCAAAGCCGCGGTAGTCAGGTTCGGCGATCGCCAAGCTGCTACTCCGTTCGTGAAGTTCTGGTGGTTGCGGGCAGTTTCCGGTCATTGCCCATTGTCCACTGCGCCCTCTATGTAACTACGTTGTGGCAGTCACCGTGGTTCATTGACCCTTCTGTCCGGGTCGTTTCGTCCCTTCCGGTGGAATCATCGCTCGAAGGTGATATGAAGACGTATGGACATTGTCGGAGTCATTCTCGTCGGTGGTAGGGGCGAGCGTGCCCGGCCGATCACGGTGAAGGCCGCGGGGTACCTGCGCAGCAAGGCGGCGATGAGCTTCTGCGGCAAGCGGCTCATCGTCTGGCTGCTCGAGGGAATGCGGCGGCAGGGGGTGCACGAGTTCTTCGTCGTCGCCCTGGGGAAGGAGAACCGCTACCAGACCAAGACCCTGGTCGGCCACGGCGACGACCTGGGGCTCAACATCCGGTACTCCCGGGTGCGCCACGACCGCCTCAACACCGGCAGCGGCGACGCCACGCTGCGGAGCCTGGAGTATTGGGACATCGAGTCGCCGGCGCTGATCTGCCCGGCCGACTCCCTGTACGACTTCTCGCTCGCCCGGCTGCTCGCCAGCCATCACCAACGGGGGGCGCTGCTCACCGTGGCGGGCATGGCCAGGTCGCCGTCGGAGGTGGCCGGCAAGTACGGGGTCATGATCCGGGAGGACGACGGTCGCGTCACCCACTTCCTCGAGAAGCCCAGCCTGAACGAACTGCGCCGCCAGTTCCACGCTGGGACCGGCGAGGGCGCCGAGACCCTGATGACGAATGCCGGCATGTACCTGATGGACTCGGCCGCCATGCGGAAGTACGCACACGAGCCGGAGCTGCGGCGGCTGCGCGAACGGCGGCTCGATTTCGGGATGGACCTCCTGCCCTGGGCCGCCGATCGGGGCCTTGCGATCTACGCGGAGCCCGTTGACCACACCGGCGACCTCGGGACCGTGGTGGATTACATCGAGACGACGGTGGACCTGCTCCGGGGAGCCTTCCCGACGCTCAGCGGGCTCATGGGTACGCCGTATGACGCCAAGCGGCGGCTCTGGATCCCGGCCGAGACGCTGCAGTTCCGCGACGAGGTGTCGGGCAAGTCCCTCGAGGAGAAGCTTGAGGAGGGTTTGGTGACTTTGGGCGACAACGTGCGGCTCGGCCGTTACGTCGAGATCGGCCCCGGAGTCACCATCCGGGATTCCAACGTCGACGACGGCGTTGACATCGGGCCGGGCGTCACCATCGAGAAGAGCGCCGTCCGGGACGGCGCCATCATCGGCGCCGGGGCCACGGTGTCCAGGAGCTACGTCGGGTCGATGGCCGAGATCGGCTCGACCGAGGAGTGCCCAACCGTGTTGGAGGAGTACGTGGCAGTCGGCGACGAGGCCCTGGTCCAGCCGGGGGCCCGCCTGCGGGACCGGATCAGCATCTACCCCCGCCTGAAGATCCCGACCACGGCGGCGATCCCCCCCGGCACCGAGATCCGCGACGCCAACGACGTCCTGCACTGGCTGTAGCGGCCGCGTCGTACGGTGCGGATTCCGCAACATGGCGCACAAAGAACCCCACCCCGGCGCGCCAGAGGGGCGGAGGAAGCGAATGAGCAGCCAGGCATCCCGGAAGACGTGAGCGGGCAAGGCGAGGGATGCTGATGGCCGGAGGGCGACTAATCCGGCCAACGAGCTCCCCGCGCGCGGAAGGTACGCCGGATTGTGGAGCCCGCCGGACACAGCATCCCTCGCCGAACACCGCACATATACTTTGGGCAGCCAATCCTGCTAGGAGCTGGGGCTTGGGGAGATCGTTGGTCCTGAATGCCACCGACGAGCCTCTGTGCGTCGTGCCATCCCGGCGCGCGGTCGTGCTGGTGCTCAAGGCCAAGGCTGAGATCGTCCAGGCCAACGGCGAGGCGTACCACTCCGAGAAGCTCCGCCTGCCGGTCCCGTCGGTCGTCCGGCTCACCTACTTCGTCAAGGTGCCCTACCGGGCACGCGCCACCCTGTCGCGGCGTGCGGTCTTCATCCGGGACGGCTTCGAGTGCCAGTACTGCGGGGCCGCCGCCGAGAACGTCGACCACGTGGTCCCCCGCTCCCGCGGCGGGCAGCACGTGTGGGAGAACGTCGTCGCCTGCTGCAGGCGCTGCAACTCGAACAAGGAGAACCGCAGCCCCGCCGAGGTGGGCCTGAAGCTGCGCCGCATCCCCCGGGCGCCGAAGGGGACCCACTTCCTCGTCGTCTCGTCGGGCAAGCCGGATCCTACGTGGGAGCCGTACCTCGAAGTCCTGAGCTGACCGGCCGGTCTGTCACCGGCGGTTCGGTGTTTAATGAAACATGGCTCAAGATGTCACCTCAGGACGTCCTCCGGGCACGTCGCCCGAGGTGGAGGCCGTCTTCAACGGGCACCCCACAACCCGCCCGAACACCGTGCCCAGGGCGGTCCCCAAGACCAGGCCCAGGGAGGGCCCCAAGAGCCCGGTTGAGGAGGAGCCAGGGCAGGTCACCGAGCCGCTCCCCACCTTCCTGCTCCCCTCCCCTCACGAGCCCAACGTACCGCCCAAAGCCCCGGTCCCCGGCCGGCGGGAACTGCGGGAGCTGCGGGACCCTCCGCGCAGCCGCAAGGGCGTCAAGGCCATGCTCTCGCGCCTGCGGCGCCTGCCGGTTGGCCCCACCCCGAAAGAGATCGAGGACATCGTCCGTGAGGTGAAGGTCCATCACCCGAAGGCCGACGTCCGGGAGATGGTGCGGGCCTTCGAGCTCGCCCAGGTCGCCCACGAGGGGCAGCTCCGCAAATCGGGGGAGCTGTTCATCGAGCACCCCATCGGCGTCGCCCGCATCCTGGCCCGCCTGGGCATGGACTCGACGACCATCGTCGGCGCCCTGCTGCACGACGCCGTCGAGGACACCGACGTCGAGCTGGAGGACATCGAGGCCTCGTTCGGCGCCGAGGTTGCGCTCATCATCGACGGGCTCACCAAGCTCGACAAGATCCAGTTCCGCACCAAGGAGCAGGAACGGGCCGAGAACCTCCGCAAGATGATCGTGGCGATGGCCAAGGACCTCCGGGTCCTGATCATCAAGCTGGCCGACCGGCTCCACAACATGCGGACGCTCACCGCACTGGCCCCCGCCAAGCGGGAGCTGGTCGCGACCGAGACGCTCGAGATCTACGCCCCGCTCGCCGACCGCCTCGGCATGCAGCCCTTCCGCGCCGAGCTGGAGGACCTGGCGTTCAGGACCCTGCACCCCAAGCCCTACGAGGAGATCCAGCAGATGGTGGCCCTGCGCCAGCCCGAGCGCGAGGTCTACCTGCAGCAGGTCGTCGACGAGGTCCAGGCGCGTCTGCGGGAGGTCCGGGTGCGGGGGCTGGTCTCCGGGCGCCCGAAGCACTTCTACTCCATCTACGAAAAGATGGTCGGCCGGGGTCGGGAGTTCGACCAGATCTTCGACCTGGTCGGGGTCCGGATCATCGTCGAGAGCGAGCGCGACTGCTACGCCGCGCTCGGTGCCATCCACTCGCTGTGGAAGCCGGTGCCCGGGCGGTTCAAGGACTACATCGCCATGCCGAAGTTCAACCTGTACCAGTCCCTGCACACCACCGTCATCGGCCCCGAGGGCAAGCCGCTCGAGGTCCAGATGCGCACCCGGGACATGCACCGCATGGCGGAATGGGGCGTCGCCTCGCACTGGCGCTACAAAGAGGACCCGAAGGGGGACAAGGGCGCGACCGACGAGCAGGCGGCCTGGATGCGGCGGATGCTCGAGCTCGGCCAGACCGAGGACGACGCCGAGTTCCTCGACACCCTCCGCCTCGACCTGTTCGCCGGCGAGGTGTTCGTCTTCACGCCGAGGGGCGACATCATCCAGCTCCCCAAGGGTGCGACGCCCGTGGACTTCGCCTACGCCATCCACACCGAGGTGGGCCATGCCTGCGCCGGGGCGCGGGTGGACGGCCGCCTGGTGCCCCTCGATCACCAGCTGTCGTCGGGCGAGACGGTGCAGGTCGTCACGTCCAAGACGACGAGCGGGCCCAGCCGGGACTGGCTGAAGGTGGTCGTCACGCCACGGGCACGGACGAAGATCCGCCAGTGGTTCACGAAGGAGCGCCGGGAGGAGGCCATCGCCGAGGGCAAGGACGCCCTCGCCAAGGCGCTGCGCCGGGCGGGCCTGCCGCTGCAGAAGATCCTCTCCGGGAACCAGCTCGAGACCATCGCGACCGAGCTGAAGCTCCGGGACCTCGACAGCTTCTATGCGGCCATCGGCGAGGGCCGGACCTCGGTCAACACCGTCGTGGCCCGCCTGCTGCGCAACCAGGTCGAGCCGCTGGTGGAGGAGCCGGTCCTCCTTCCCAAGGTCCGTGCGAGGCCCCCGACCACGTCGGGCGTCATCGTCGAGGGGGTTGACGACGTGCTGGTCAAGCTGGCTCGCTGCTGCATGGCGGTGCCGGGGGACCCCATCGTCGGCTTCATCACGCGGGGGCGCGGCATCTCGGTCCACCGTGAGGACTGCGTCAACCTCGAGAACTCGCCCGAGCGGGAGCGCCTCGTGGACGTGAAGTGGGATCCCCGGGTATCCGGGCTGTTCCCGGTGTCGATCGGCGTCGAGGCGCTCGACCGCCCGAAGCTCCTCCGGGACATCTCGACGGCCATCTCCGAGTTCGGCGTCAACATCTCGCAGGTGTCGTCGTCGACGCTGAACGGCATCGCGCACTTCCGTTTCACGGTCGGGCTCGCAGACCCCTCCTCCCTCGGCTCGATCCTGCTGGGCGTCCGGCGCATCGAATCCGTCTACGACGCCTTCCGCGTGACGCCCGGCCGCGTGTAGCCCGCACGGTGCGGCTGGTGATCCAGCGGGTGTCCTCCGCTGCCGTCACGGTTTCGGGGGAGCGGATCGCCGGCATCGGCGCCGGCCTGCTCGTCCTGGCGGGCGTAGGCAAGGACGACAACGACGAGGCGGCCCGCCGGCTGGCCCGCAAGGTCGCGGCCTTGAGGATCTTCGGTGACGACGACGGCAGGATGAACCGCTCGCTCACCGACGTCGGGGGCGAGGTGCTTGTCGTCTCGCAGTTCACCCTCTACGCCGACACGAAGAAGGGGTACCGGCCGTCCTTCGTCGAGGCTGCCCGCCCCGAGCTTGCCGTCCCGGTGCTCGAGGCATTCGTCGCCGGCCTGCAGTCGGCGGGGGTGGAGGTGGCCGAGGGGCGCTTCGGGGCCCGGATGGAGGTCAGCCTCGTGAACGACGGTCCGGTCACCATCCTGCTCGAGGGCTGAACGGGCTTACTTGGCCTCCTTGGCCTCCCTGGCCTCGGCGATGATCTTGTCGGCGAGGTGGGCCGGGACCTCCTCGTAGTGCGAGTGCTCCATCCGGAACGTCCCCTGGCCGCCGGTCATGGACCGCAGGTCGATCGCGTAGCGGGCCACTTCGGCCATGGGGACCTTGGCCTTGACGATCTGGTGGCCGCCGACCGCCTCGGTCCCCTGGATCCGGCCCCGCTTCGAGTTGAGGTCGCCCATGATGTCGCCCAGGTAGGCGTCGGGTACCACCACCTCCAGGTCCATGATCGGTTCCAGCAGGACGACGCCGGCCGCGTGGGCGGCCTCCTTGAAGCCGTGGCCGCCGGCGAGCTGGAAGGCGATGTCCGAGGAGTCGACCGGGTGGAACTTGCCGTCGAAGAGCGTCACCCGCACGTCGACGACCGGGTACCCGGCGATGACCCCCTCGGTGAGCTGCTTCTCGACCCCCTTCTGGACCGAGGGGATGAACTGGTTCGGCACGACCCCGCCCACGATCTTGTCGACGAACTCGAAGCCGGCCCCCCGCTCGGAGGGCTCGACGTCGACGTGGGCGATGGCGTACTGCCCGTGCCCCCCGGTCTGCTTGACGTGGCGGCCCATGGCATGCGCCTTGCCGCGCACGGTCTCTCGGTAGGCGATGCGGAGCGGGATCTCCGCGACGTCGACGCCGAACTTGCGGTGCAGCCGCTCCAGCGTCACCTCCAGGTGGGTCTCGCCCGTGCCCCACAGCAGCGTCTGGTGGGTCTCGCCGTTGCGCTCGACCGACAGCGCCGGATCCTCCTCCTGCAGCCGTGCGAGGCCGGTCATGAGCTTGTCCTCGTCGCCCTTGGTCTTGGGAGCGATGGCCTTGGCGAGCGCCCGGTCCGGGGCATCGAGCGGCGGGTAGACGATGGGGGTCGCCTTGTCGGCGATCGTGTCGCCGCTGTGGGTGTGGGACAGCTTGGCGACCGCGGCGATGTCGCCGGCAAGCACCTCCATGAGGGGAACCTGGGTCTTGCCCCGGAGGGTGAAGATCTGGTGGATCCGCTCGTCGGTGCCCTGCGTGGCGTTGTAGACGGTGGAGTCGGGCTGCAGCCTGCCGGAGAAGACCCGGAACAGTGAGATCCGGCCCACGTAGGGGTCGGAGACGGTCTTGAAGACGAAGGCCGAGGTGGGGGCGTCGGGGCTCGGGGGCAGCTGCATGGTCTGCTGGGTACCCGGCTTGATGCCCTCTGTTGCCCCTCGGGCCAGCGGGGAGGGCCCCTCCTCGACGATGGAGTCCGCCAGCCGGTCGATGCCGATCAGCTTGGTGGCCGAGCCCACGAGCACCGGGGTCACCGAGCCGGCCAGCAGGCCCTTGGCCAGGCCGTGGACCACCTCCTCCATGCTGATCTCGCCGCCCTCGAGGTACCGCTCCAGCAGGGCGTCGTCGGTCTCGGCAACCGATTCCTCGATCTGGGTGTGGAGGCGCTCCGCCTCGTCCGCAAGCGGACCGGAGAGCTCCGTCTCCACCGCCTTCCCGGAGCCGTCGTAGCGGTAGGCCTTCCGGGAGAGGACGTCGACCACCCCGGAGAAGTTGTGCTCCTCGCCGATCGGCAGATCCACCGGAGCGAACCCGCTGCCCAACTTCTCGGACAGCTCGGCCAGGGTACGGGAGAACGAGGCCCGCTCCCGGTCGAGCTTGTTGATGAAGACCACCCTGGGGACGTTCAGCTTGCCGGCCATCGACCAGACGATCTGGTGCTGGACCTGCACGCCTTCCACGGCCGACAGCACGAAGATGGCAAGGTCCACCACCCGGAGCGCTGCCTGCGCCTCACCGATGAAGTCGGCGTAGCCGGGGACGTCGATGAGGTTGATCTTGTGGCCGTGCCACTCGACGGGGGCCAGCGCCAGCGAGACCGACAGGCCCTTCTTGATCTCCTCGGGCTCGAAGTCGCAGACGGTGTTGCCGTCCTCGATCCGCCCCACCCTCGTCGTGGCTCCGGAGAGGAACACGAGGGCCTCAGCGAGCGAGGTTTTGCCCGTCCCCTGATGCCCGAACAGGCCGACGTTGCGTATCGCTTCCGGCGGATACGTTTTCATCCGGTGGCGATTCTATATATGTTGACGCCATGACATTGCCCCTCGCCCGCTAAAATGCTCGCCAGCCACCTTCGCCAGCCCATCGACCGCTGGGTCCGCCCGTTGGGCAAGACCCTCGGCCGGACGGGTATCTCGCCCAACCTCATCACGGTGGTGGGCGTCTGCATCGTCGCCGTCGGGACCTTCGTCTTCGCCGGCGCCGGCCGCCTGGTGCTGGGTTCGCTCATCGTGGCGGTGGGCGGCTTCACCGATCTGTTCGACGGGGCGGTGGCCAAGGCCACGGGCCGGGTGACGCGCTTCGGCTCCTTCCTCGACTCGACGACCGACCGGATCTCCGACGGGATCTTCTTCGCGGGCATCGTCTGGTACCTGATGCACCGCCCCGCCACGGGTCCCGACCTCCTCGGCATCATCCCGGGCCGGCAGTACCCCTCGGTGGCGGTGCTGCTCACCCTGGTGGTCCTGGTGCTCGGCTTCCTCACCTCGTACATCAAGGCGCGGGCCGAGGCGATGGACTTCCGCTGTGACGTCGGGATCGCCGAGCGGGGCGAACGCGTGTTCATCGCCTGCACCGGGGTCTTCTTCAACCGCATCTTCCTCGCGCTCTCGGTGCTCGCGGTGCTCTCGCTGATCACGGTTGCGCAGCGCTTCGCTGCCGTCTGGCGGCAGGCAAAGCAGTCGTAGCCCCCGACGTGCCGGGAGGGGCTTTCGAAGACGGGACCGCCCTCGGCCTCCGGTACTACGCGTTCCGTGGCGGCGCGTGGCTGGCCGAGCGCCTCCCACTGCGCCTCACGGACGCAGTTGCCAACCTGGGAGGCCGGATCGCCTTCCGGCTCGCCAAGCCGCCGAGGCGGGAGATGGTGGCGCGCAACATGGCGAGGGTGGCCGGCAGCGGGACGGGGGAGGCCCTGGTCAAGGGTGCCTACCTCTCCTACGCCCGCTACTGGCTCGAGACCTTCCGCCTCGGCCGCTACAGCCGGCAGGAGCT
>JAOPZY010000071.1 GCA_025963875.1 Actinomycetota bacterium | reverse complement strand
TGGCCTCCGGGGCCCTCGACGACCTCTCCGCCCCCGGCGACCACATCCAGGCGGAGCTCGACCGTGGGCTGCTGACCGTCGGTGTGGACGCGGAGCTCGAGCGCATGAAGGCCGAGCTGGGGAAGGGGAGCACCCCGAAGTCGCTCGGCGCCGCTCCGGTCGACGCAGCTCCCGAGGAGGCGAAATGATCGTCCGCGTTCTTGGTGACGGGCAGTACGAGCTGGACAACGTCGAGGCGGAGGAGTTCACAAGCCTCGACGACGCCCTTGGGCGCCACATCGACGACGGAGACGAGGAGGCCTACCGCCGGGATCTCGACTCGCTGCTGGAGTACGTGCGCCGCAATGGCACCGTGTTGGGTGACGACGATTTTCGTCCTTCGGATCAGGTCCTGCCTGACCCGAGCTCGTCGCTCGCCGAGATAAAGGCACTTCTGGAAGACGAGCAGGCACTCGTGGAAGAGGAGCACGCAGGGTCATGAGCACACGGTATCCGAAGGACCCCGGGCTGACGGCCCGGATGACGGTCACAATCTTCCTCCTCGGCCTGCTCTACGTCGTGTTCATCGGGGCCCTGTTGGCGGTCGGCGTTTCGTACGGGGTCGTGATCGTCATTGCCGGGGCACTGCTGTTCGCCCAGTATTTCTTCTCCGACAAGATCGCCCTGTTCTCGATGCACGCCCGGGTGGTCTCCGAGCAGGAGGCGCCCGAGCTGCATGCGATGGTGGACCGCCTCTGCGCCCTGGCCGACATGCCGAAGCCCAAGGTCGGCATCGCCGAGAGCGATGTCCCCAACGCCTTCGCGACCGGGCGCAGCCCCAAGGCCGCCGTCGTCTGCGTCACCTCGGGCATCATGCGCCGGCTCGACTACCAGGAGCTGGAGGCTGTGCTGAGCCACGAGCTCTCGCACGTGGCGCACCGCGACGTGGCCGTCATGACCATCGCGAGCTTCCTCGGCGTCCTGGCCGGGCTGATCACCCGGTTCACCCTCTACGCCGGCATGTTCGGCGGCGGGTACGGCGGGGGCCGGGACCGCGACAACAACAACGGGGCGATGGCGGTTCTCGCCATCATGCTCATCTCGATCGTTGTCTACGCCATCAGCTTCCTGCTCACCCGGGCGCTGTCACGGTACCGGGAACTCTCGGCGGACCGCTCCGGCGCCATCCTCATCGGCGCCCCGGCGGCCCTGGCCTCGGCCCTCACCAAGGTGACCGGCGCCATGAGCCAGATCCCCACCCGCGACCTGCGCAGCGCCGAGGCCTTCAACGCCTTCTTCTTCGCACCTGCTCTGACGAAGGGCTTCAGCCTGTCCACGCTGTTCTCGACGCACCCGCCGCTCGAGAAGCGCCTGGAGCAGCTTGCCCGCCTCGAAGAGCAGATGCGGCACCCGGCGTAAGCGGTGGCGTGATGACGAAGTTCTTCGACGCCCTCCTGGGGCGGACCAAGCCGGTCCCGGCCCGCCTCGACGCCCTGTTCGGCCTGCCGAGCGCGGCCATCACGCTGCAGACCGAAGCGGGCCTCGTGTCGACCGGCCAGGCCGGCGTGTGCTTCAAGCCGGTCACCGACGCCTCGTTCGCCGAGGTCCAGGGCGACATCAGCCAGCTCCTCACCATGGTGAAGGAGCAGCAGGAGATCAAGCTGGAGGAACTCGACGACAAGCTCGGCTACCACTGGGTGATCATCACCGAGCCGGACATCGGCGAGCTGGTTACCAACGTCCATGCAGTGAATTCCGGCCTGGAGGATGCGGGGTACGGGCCGCAGCTCCTGTGCACCGTGTTCGGCTTCACGTCGACGCCGGACAGCCCGAAACCCCAGCACGCCTACCTGGTCTACCTCTTCAAGCGCGGGACGTTCTACCCCTTCATCCCGGCGAGCGGCGAGAAGCGTGACAACGTCGCCGAGCTCCACCTGAAGGGCATCCTCGAGAAGGACCTCAAGGTCGAGGAGGACCTGCAGCGGTGGTTCCCGATCTGGGGAGTGCCGGTTTCCTGAAGCCGGGCCGCCGAGAGGTCCGCAGGAAAAACCGCTACGCCGAGAGCCCGTAGTCCCCGGCGCCATCCCCCGTCTCGTCCTCGGCGCCCGGCTCCGGCGACTCGTCGATGTAGGTGACCAGCATCTCTCCCATGCCGTAGTCAACGAAGACCGACGGCGTGTGCAACACGATGTGGTTGCGGATGTCGGAACAGATCTTGGCGCAGGCACCGCAGCACTCGCAGCCATCGGCCTCGAGGTTGAGCGGGCACAGATGTTGGCCGGCGGCGGGCCGCTCGGCGCAGTGGGGGCACCGGCGATATGCAGTCTCCGTCTTTCTCATGGCTCTCTCTCCGTGGTGTCACTGGCCTCCGTTCATTCGAGACACCAAGCGGGTGTCTGATACAGATGAGGGGTGGCCTCCGCACCGGGAGTGCGATATGGCAATCGGGAGCCTCCCGCCGGACCGGTGCCTGGTCAGCGCCGCCGGATTGCTCGCGACGACCGGGGGCCTGAAGTCTGTGAGTATAAAGTGGTGCTCTACACCGCTTTATACTCAAAGACTATCTAGAAGAACGTTGTGGAGGGATTTGGGTGTCGCCTGTTCCCTTGGTCAGTGGCAGCCGGCGTGGCCGCAGCCGCACTCGTGGCCGCCGTGGGCCTGGTGCTCCTTGCAGTAGTCGCTGCAGTACTCCTGGCCCTCGGGGACCGGACAGTTGCAACCCACCATCGGACACTTCTTCTCCTCTGCCATAGCCATCTCCTCGACTTGATTGGCTCACCGCGCAGCGGGAGCCTACCCTCATTCCGCCATACTGAGAACCTTTGAGAATCAGTCTCAAACGGTGCCCGGCGACGAGGCACGCGAGGATGGATCCGTGAGCACGGAAGGGACCATCCCCGTCGAAGCTCCGGGCGGTTACGCCCTGCAGGTCCGCGGCCTCCACAAGGCGTACGGCGGCAAGGTCGCGGTGGCGGCCCTGGACCTGGACATCCCCGCGTCGACCTTCTTCGGGCTGGTCGGGCCGAACGGGGCGGGGAAGACGACGACCCTCAAGATGTGCACCGGCCTGCTCCGTCCCGATGCGGGGGCCGTCTGGGTCGACGGCACGGAGGTGTGGCACAACCTCGTCCGGGCCAAGGCGGTCATCGGCGTGCTGCCGGAGGACCTCCTGCTCTTCGAGCGGCTCACCGGCAGCGAGCTGCTCACCTTCAACGGCCTGCTGCGGGGCTTGCCGGCGGACACCGTGGCCGACCGCTCCCAGGAGCTGCTCGAGATCTTCGGCTTGACAGATGCGGCGGCAACCATGGTCATCGACTACAGCCACGGCATGAAGAAGAAGATCGGGCTGGCATGCGCCCTGATCCACGGACCGCGGGTCCTCTTCCTCGACGAGCCGTTCGAAGCGGTGGACCCGGTGTCGGCCCGGAGCATCCGGACGGTCCTGGAGCGCCACATCGAGTCGGGCGCCACGGTCGTGTTCTCGAGCCACGTCATGGAGCTGGTGGAGCGGCTCTGTGACCGCGTGGCGATCATGCACCAGGGCCGGCTCGTGGCCGAGGGCCCGACGGACGAGGTCAGGGCGGGGACCTCCCTCGAGGACGCGTTCGTCCGGCTGGTCGGCGGCGAGCGGACGTCCGGCTCGGACTTCGGATGGCTCGGCACTTCCTCCGGCTGAAGCTGACGCTGCTGCGCAACGGGCTGCGGTCGAACTGGCTGCGCAAGCTCGGCATCGGCTTCAGCGTCTTCGCCTGGTTCTGGCTGGTGGTGGCCGCCCTGGGCCTACTCCTGGCGAGCCGCTCCCAGGTGCTGGTGGTGCCGCTCGTCTTCGACGCCTTCTTCCTGGGCTGGCTCCTCCTCCCGCTGCTGGGCATGGGGACCGACGAGACCCTCGACCCCTCCCGGCTCGCACTCCTTCCCCTGGATCGGCCGGCGCTCATGCGGGGCCTGATGACCGCTTCGCTGGTGGGGCTCGGCCCGATCGCAACGCTGCTGGCCCTGTCGGGGACTCTGATCCGCCTGCGGCCCGGTCTGGCGGGCACCCTCGTGATCGGTGCCCTCGTCGCGGTCGAGCTCCTGCTGTGCGTCGCCGGCTCCCGGGCGACGACGACGCTCTTCTCCGGCGTCCTCCGGTCCCGGCGCGGCAGGGACGTCCTCGTGTTCGTCCTGGCGATCGCCGGCCTGGTCCCGGCGATCGCGGGGCAGATCGTCCCGAGGCTGCTCGTCTCGCCGAACCACAGGACCATCACCGTGGGGCCGGCGGGCCGTGCCCTCTACTGGCTGCCCTCGGGCTGGCTTGCCCACGCCGTCCTGCAGGCGCGGGCAGGGCACCTCGTGGTGGCCCTGGCGGAGCTGGCCGCCGGCGGCGCCGCAGTGGCGGCCGCCCTGTGGTTGTGGGCCTGGGCGCTGCAACGGGCGCTGACGACCAGCGAACCGGCCACCGCGAAGCAGGCTCGGAAGAGGCCGGGCCTGTTCTCGCCGCCCCTCTCCTTCCTACCCCGCACGAGGACGGGAGCGGTGGCGGCGAAGGAAATGCGCTACATGTGGCGAGACCCACGCCGGCGGGCTTCGCTGCTGTCGGTGGTCATCCTGCTCGCCTTCCCGGTGGCGGGGATCGTCATGGGCCGCACACAGGCCCGGCAGCTCGTACTGCTGGCGGGCGCAGGTGTGCTCGTCCTGAGCCTGCAGGCGGTCAACCAGTTCGGCCTCGACGGCCCGGCCTTCTGGATGAACGTTGCCGCGGGAGGGGACCCGGCCGCCGACCTCCGGGGCAAGAACCTGGCGATCGCGGTCCCCGGGGCCGTCGTGGTGGCCGTGGAGGCGGTCGGGCTGGCGGCGTTGAGCGGGGGATGGGCTTACATCCCGGCCGCCCTGCTCCTGGGGGCCGCGGCGATGGGGGTCACGCTGGGCGTCGCCAACCAGGCCTCCGTCCTCGCCCCCTATCCGGTGACAGACTCCCCGACCAACCTCTGGGGGAACAACGCCGGGTGTCTGACGGCGCTGACCGGGCTGCTGGCCATGGCCGTCACCGGGGTGCTCCTGGGGCCGGTTGTGGCGGCGGTGGCCGTGTCGCTGACCGCGTGGCGGGTGGGCCTCGTCGTGGTGGCCGCCGGCGCAGCGATCTACGGGTATCTGCTGTGGCGTCTCGGCAGCCGCCTGGCCGCCAACCGGCTGCGCACCCGTCAGATCGAGGTCCTCCAGGCGGTGTCGGGCCGTTCAGCCGCCTAGGGTTGGTCGGGTACTCCGCCGCCAAATCGGACAGCAACCTTGCTCCAAAAGTGACCATAAGCGGGCATTTTGGAGCAAAGTTCCGTGGAAAGGGGTAAGTACCTCCGTGGTACCTTGCTTCCATTACCGGACCGGACCTCAAGACACCGATGGAGGAACTGTGGAAGGCGTCGTCGAAGCCACCCGTGAGACGTTCCGCTCCCTCGTCTCGGAGGGGCTCGTACTCGTGGACGTGTGGGGGCCGGACTGCCGGCCCTGCCTCGCCCTCATGCCGCACGTCGAGCGCATCGCCGCAGAACGGCCCGAACTGGCCGTCGTGAAGCTCGAGGCACCGAAGGCCCGCCGAATCTGCATCGAGATGCAGGTCCACGGGCTGCCGACGTTCCTGCTCATGCGCGAGGGGACCGAGGTGGCCCGGATCTCCAAGTCGACGATCTCGCCCGGTGAACTCGAGGACTGGCTCGACGAATCGATCGGCGGGGCCGGCGAAGGGGACGCGATCGCCTCGGGGTAGTTCCCTGCGAACAACGTAGTTGCCGTGCCGGGGGCCGGGAGAAGTAGGCTTCCCGCATGGTCCATTGGGGGGGCCGCAGACCTTGAGGGCGTCGCGCGCCCGTACGCTTCCCCTGCTCCCCACGCTCCAGGGCTATCAGTCGTCATGGCTGAGCGACGACGTGATCGCCGGGCTCACGCTGGCGGCCATCGCCGTTCCCGAGCAGATGGCCACGGCCCGGCTCGTCAGCATGCCGGCTCTCACCGGCCTCTACGCCTTCATCGCAGGCTCGCTGATGATCGCCGTCTTCGGCGGGAGCCGGCAGATGTCCGTCGGCGCAGACTCGACGATCGCACCGGTGGTGGCTGCCGGCGTGGTCACGGTCGCCGCGGTCGGGACGCCGCAGTACCAGCATCTGGTCGCGTGGATGGCCATCGCCGTCGGCGCCATCCTGCTCCTGGCCGGCCTGCTCAAGCTCGGGTGGATCGCCGACTTCATCTCGACCCCGGTCGTGACGGGGATCCTCGCCGGGATCGCCGTCGAGATCCTCGTCCGCCAGCTGCCGTCGGTCCTCGGTGTACCGGGGGGAGGGTCCTCCACGGTGGACCGGTTGGGCCACATCGCCCATCAGTTGCACCAGGTCAACGGCTGGACCCTGGGACTGGCGGCGACGGTGCTGGCGGTGATACTGGTCGCAGAGGGCATCGACCGCCGCATCCCGGGGGCCCTCGTCGGGCTCGTGCTGTCCATAGCGGCTGCATCGGCGCTGCATCTGCAGAACCACGGCGTCCCGCTGCTCGGGACGCTCTCCGGAGGGCTGCCGGCGGTGGGGCTGCCTCGGGTGGGCCTCTCGCAGGTTGCCAGGATGGCGGGCCCCGCCTTCACGGTCGCCTTCCTGTGCGTCGTCCAGAGCGCAGCGACTGCCCGCTCCCTCGATAGCGGTGCCGCGGCCGCCGCGGCCCTCGACAACGACCTGGTGGGTATCGGGGCGGGCAACGTGCTGGCCGGCCTGGTCGGCTCATTCCCCGTGAACTCCAGCCCGCCGCGCAGCGCGGTGGTGGCTGCGTCCGGAGGGAGGTCGCAGGTGGCCTGCCTGGTCGCCGCGGGCCTCACCATCGCCGTCATCGCCTTCGCCACGGGGGTGCTGACGAATCTTCCCCAGGCGGCGCTCGGCGCAATCCTCATCTTCGTCGCCACCCGGCTCCTCCATCTGCACGACCTGAGGGAGATCCGCCGCTTCGGTACTGTCGAGTTCGGTCTGACCATGGTCACCCTTGCCGTCGTGGCCCTGTTCGGCATCGAGCCCGGCATCGTCGTCGCCCTGGTCCTCTCGCTGGTGGACCGCACGCGCCTCGCCGCCCGACCCCGCGACGCGGTGCTGCAGCGGGAGACGGGGACCGACCACTGGATCCCCTCGACGGCGGGGCACCCCTCCGAGCGTGTTCCGGGCGTCATCGTCTACCTGCCCCTTTCCCCCGTGTGGTTCGGGAACGCACAGTACATAACCCACCGGATCCGCGACCTGATCGACGAGGCTCCCGAGCCGGTGCGTGCCTTCGTGCTCGACGCGGCGGGCGTGGCGGACATCGATTTCACCGGCGCCCGAGCCCTCGACGAGGCCGTGAAGGACCTGCAGCGGCGGGGGATCGCCGTGGGCGTGGCCCGGGCATCGGGGCTGGTCCCGCACGACCTGCGGCACAGCGAGCTGCTCCAGGACCTCGGGGCCGACCACGTCTACAGCGACGTCGAGTCGGCGGTGAAGGGTCTGACCGGCTCACGGTAGGGTGCGTCTCCCCTGGTATCCTTGCGCCACCATGTGCACCCCCTTCCCACACGAGACGACGACGCCCGGAAGCTGGTGGTCGCCCTAGCGGCCTTGGTTTCTCGTACGCCTTTCCATCGGCCGCCCCATCACCCCGGGGCGGCCTTTTGCATTCTCAGGAGGTGGTTCGGTTGGAACGCACGCAGGAGGTGCCGGCGATCCAGAACCGCAATGAGTCCCCGCCCAACCTCGACTACTTCCTGCGAAGTCCGGAAGAAAACGCGTGCATGCACGCGAAAAATTCCGAGGTTCGGGATGGAGACGAAGGGAGCGATCGGTGACGGAGCGCTACGACGCGGTCGTGGTCGGGTCGGGGCCCAACGGGCTCGCAGCCGCGGTGACGCTTGCCCGGGCGGGCTGCTCGGTGGTGGTGCTGGAGGCGGAGCAGCGCGCCGGCGGCGGCACCCGGTCGGAGGAGCTCACCCTCCCGGGTTTTGTCCACGACGTGTGCTCCGCGATGCACCCCCTCGCCGTCGCCTCACCGTTCTTCGCCGCCCAGCCCCTTGCCGAGCACGGCCTGGCCTGGAGGCACCCCGACGCCCCGGCGGCCCACCCGATGCCCGACGGCTCCGCCGTCGTGCTGGAGCGGTCCCTCGAGGCGACGGCGGCGTCGCTCGGCCGAGATGCGCCGGCATGGCGCCGCCTCGCCGGGCCCCTGGTCGACCACTGGGACGAGATCTCGGCCTCGATCCTTGGACCGTTGATCCGGGTGCCCCGCCATCCCATCGCCCTGGCCCGCTTCGGGCTCCGCGCGCTGTGGCCCGCCACGATGCTCGCCCGGCATACGTTCGACACCGACCGTGCCCGGGCACTGTTCGCCGGACTGGCCGCCCACGCCATCCTGGACCTGCGGGCGCCGATGACGGCGTCGTTCGGGCTCACCTTCATAGCGACCGCGCACACCGTCGGGTGGCCGATGGCGGTCGGGGGCTCGCAGCGGATCGCCGACGCCCTGGTCTCGTATCTGCGTTCGCTCGGCGGTGAGGTGGTCGTGGGCAGCCCTGTCGATTCGCTGGCGGACCTGCACCCGGCCCGAACCGTCCTCTTCGACCTCACCCCCCGCCAGCTCGTGGCCATCGCAGGGGACCGCCTCGATAACCGGTACCGGCGACGCCTGGAAGGCTTCCGGTACGGCCCCGGGGCCTTCAAGATCGACTACGCGCTCGACGGTCCCGTCCCCTGGAGGGCCGGGGAGGTCGCCCGGGCGGGCAGCGTGCACGTCGGGGGCACGCTGGAGGAGATCGCGGCGGCGGAGGCCGACGTGGCCCGGGGCGGGCATCCCGAACGGCCCTTCGTGATCTGCACCCAGCCGAGCCTCTTCGACGAGACGCGCGCTCCGGCCGGCCGGCACACCTTCTGGGCCTACAGCCATGTGCCCAATGGGTCGACCGTGGACATGACGGCGGCGATGGAGACCCAGATCGAGCGCTTCGCCCCGGGGTTCCGGGACCGCATCCTGGAGCGCCACGTCATGGCCCCGGCCGCCATCGAAGCCCACAACCGCAACTACGTGGGCGGCGACATCGCCGGCGGCTCCCACGGGGGGCTCCAGCTCCTCGCCCGTCCCGTTCTCTCGACCCATCCCTACGCCGTGCCGCTCCGGGACCAGCCTGCCTACCTCTGCTCCTCGTCGACGCCTCCGGGCGCCGGCGTCCACGGGATGTGCGGGTGGTGGGCAGCGCAGGCGGCCCTCAAGGATCTGCGGGGCCAGCCCGGGGCGGGGGCCCGGCCCGGGTCGCTCGAGCCGGGCCCCGCATAGCCGGGCCCCCCCAGGGGCGATCGGCGGATTCCTGGTTCAGTAGCCGTAGCCGCTGCTCGAGGTCTTGGCGCTGGGGCTGGACGAGGCGCTGCTTGTGGTGGCGGCGGCGCCGGCGGGCGTGATGGCCGACCAGGTGCCCCCGAAGCTGGTGATGCCCTGGCCCGCCGCCGTCCCGGTCTTGGTGTCGCCGGTGAACGTGTAGAGCGGGAAGGTGTTGTAGGTCAGGTAGAGCTTGCCGTCGGCGGTCTTGACCGTGCTCAGCAGGCTCGCCTGGACCCCGGCGCCGGCGATCCCGGCGGTCTTGCCGCTGGGCAGTTCCGTGTCGGGCCAGACCTTGGTGCAGCCGTTGGCGTCGGTGCAGGTGAGGTTGCCGCCCTTCTCCGAGCTGAGCAGGTAGAGGGTCTGGCCGCTGCCGTTCACCAACACCGTGCCGACGCCGGGGATGCTGGCGGTCGCAACCGTGATGGCGGCGTCGGCGTCGGCGTTGGCGGTCGGTGACGAGGACGTGGCGGAGGAGGAGGGCGACGACGTCGACCCGGTCCCCGCCGTGGTGGACTTGCTGCAGGCGGCGAACGCCAGAACGGCTGCGGCGCCGAGGGCTCCTGCCGACAGCAAGCGGCGCCCCCTCCGGTGCATGAGCTGCGATGTGTGCATAACCTCTCCTCTCGGGACAACTCGATCAGTCGCCGTGTTCTACGGCCTGGGAGGGAGGCGGGATTGCGAACGGTTATGTTCTTGGGATGCGGTATCACAACGTTCCCCGGCCGGCGTTGCTTGGCCTGCTTGCCCTGGCGGCCTGCCGGCAGCCGGCCTCGCCTCCCGTGGCGGCCACTGTCTCGCCCAGCGCGACGCCATCGCTCAGCGCCTCAGCCGGAGTGACGGTGACGGGCCTGCAGGGGACCCTGTCGCCGAGCGCGACGCCATCGCACAGCGCATCCGCCGCGGGCGCGGTGACGGGCCTGCAGGGGACCGTGTCGGCCGGCCCGACGTGCCCTGTCGAGCGTGTGGACAGCCCGTGTCCTCCAAGGCCGCTGAGCGCAGAGGTGGACGCCAGGGATCCCGCGGGTCGCCTCGCCGCGATGTCCCGGTCCGGCAGCGACGGCCGCTACCGGCTGCTCCTGCCGCCCGGGCAGTACACCCTGACGGTGGCGTCCTCCGGGTCGTTCCCCAGGTGCCCCACGCCCACGGCGACCGTCGTCGCCGGCAGGCTGGCGACCGTCGACATCAGCTGCGACACCGGCATCCGCTGAGTCGCCATGGCGTTCTATGACGAGGAGCCCCGGCCGCTCGACCTCGACGACCTGGTCGAGGCCGCCGAGCCGAATCCGCTCCTTCGCCGGGTGGACGCGCTCTGTGAGGCGAGAGCGTGGGACGACCTGGTCGAGCTCGCCCGCCGCTGCCGGGAGGCCTACGAGCGGGGCAAGCAGCTCTGGCCGATCGCCGAGCACATCGACTACCGCCTGGCCCTCGAGGCCTCCGCACCCTACGCCGCGTCGGTGCTGACCCCCTCCGCCGGCCGGTTCGCCTTCGGACCCTTGACCGAGGTTGCCGCCTCCACCCACACCTTCGACGAGCTGGAGCCCTACCTGCCATCCCCGCAGGTGGCAGGCGTCGTGGCGGCGGAACGGGTGCTCCGGGGCGAGGTGCTGACGGGCCGGCCCGAGGCGCATCCGGAGGTCCTGGAGCTGCCGATGCGCCTCGAGGCCTGGGAGCCGCCCTACACGCTGGCGACCTACAAGTCCCATGAAATCGAGGCCCCGTCGCCCGAGGTGTCGCAGGTGACGACCGAGGGCAGCCCCGGCCGCGCGGCCGAGCTGATCGACGACGACGAGCTGCACCGGGCGCTCCTTGACCTCGCGACCACGTGGGTCACGGGATCCGGGGGGAGGGCGGAGGCGGCCGTCGTCGAGGGGGACGCCGCAGACGCCATCGGCACCCTGGGCGTGCGGTCCTTCCTCATCGGAGAGGTCCCGCCGCGCGAGGCCCTGGCGCTCATGGCCTGGGCCGCCGCCAGCGGCGGCGCCCACGGGCGGCGGCGCGGGGCGGCAGCGGGGCGCTCGGCGGCATGGTGGGCCGCGGCCGAGCTGTCGGGGCTGGACTGGCCCCCCGACCCCGACGAGCTGGCCCGCGAGATGGGCCGCCTCCGCTGGTACCGGTGGGAGCCGCACGAGATGATAGGCGGCTGGAACCTCCACCTGGCCGTGGAGGACCCGGACGAGGGCTGGTCGGCGGCCATCGCGGCCGAGGACCGCTCGGAGTAAGGGGGGCTCGGGGGAGGCGAGTCCGAAGTTGGGAGCGAATCGCGCGTATGCGCGCGCTAGGCTCCCAACCTCCGGCCCCTGGCTGGCGTCCGGAGGTCCGGACAAGCCATACCCCGGAATCCCGTTCGCTATTTTGCGGCACCCTGGCCGGCGCGGGATTTCCTACCAACCTCTGTCAGTGCTTCTTGCGGCTGGCCTTCGGGGAGGGCGAGGGGCCGGTCGCCGGCGGCGAGAGGCTGGAGAGGCCGGTCGGCATCGAGTGCCAGTTTCCCGTCGACGGGTGCGTCTTGCCGGCAGGCCCGGCGCCGAAGGCTGCCAGGAGGTTCTCGGTCACCCTCGTCACGACCCGGCCCGGGCACGGCATGGCGCAGTTCGGGTCCAGCTTCGGGATCCACAAGAGGGTGCCGCTGGCGAAGACGCCCGCCCCCGACGCGGCGCTGTAGTAGGTCATGTCGGCGTAGTCGGGACGGCCCTGGCAGACCAGCGGTGACCGGGCGGCGACGTCGACGTTGCGCGGTCCGGGGGCCTTCGGGTCGTAGTGGTCGTACTCCGTGCCGACCACGCCCGACAGATGCTGCCCGGCGGTCACGCCGGTGCCGGCGAAGATCCAGCTGGACGGATCGCTGATCACCATGTCCGCCACGACGGGGTTGCACTGGTAGTAGTTGCCGATGATGGTGCTCTCCGGATTGTTGTTCGGCGGGTAGCGCCACGCCGCCGGCGTCGTGTCGGCGCCGTTCTTGCCGTTGAGCGGGTCCTCCTTGGCGTCCTTGTAGTCGACCTCGTGGCGGTTGGGGCCGAGGGCGGAGGGCTCGAAGCGGATGTGGCGGTAGATGGCGTTCGCTCCGAGGAACATGAGGTTGACCCCGTGGTCGCGGGCCGCCTGCAGGCCGTTGCGCATGGCGAGCGAGTAGTACTCGTCGTGGCCGAGCGAGATGAAGGCCCGGTGGTCGAGCACCTGGTCGGGGTGCTCGTGGACGTCGACGTCGGTCGAGTAGGCGACGTCGAGGCCGAGGGACTCGACGAGCGAGACGACGTGGAACTCGTTGCCGAGGAAGTCGCCCGATCCGTCGCCCAGGGCGTAGGGCCGGTCGAAGGAGACGATACGGGAGCGGCCGGACGGCCCCTGGTAGAGGTCGTAGCCGCCGTAGAGGTTGTACGCCTGCCAGGTGGTCACGTCGCTGTCGACGAGGTAGGCGGCCCGGGATGCGTCGTCACGGATGGTGAGCGGGACGTACGACTGGAAGCCCGAGCTGGCCACGAGCTTGAAGAGGTACTGCCCGGGCGGCCAGGCGGCATCGGTCGTGACGGTGAGCGACGGCTTCCAGGCGGTCTCGACCATGTTCGTGCCCGGCGACACCGTGTAGGCGGGTTGGACGGCTCCCGGCTGGTCGGGCGAGGTCCACACGAGGCGCCCGCCCGCTCCGCCGTAGTACCCCATCCGGTACGCCTCCACCTTGAACGTCGGTGCGGTCGTGGAGACGAGGAGGTGGACGGTCCCGCTGACGTCGATGCTGACGCGGTCGGCGTACCCCTCGATCTGGTGCTGCCGAGCGCGGTTGCCGAGGGCCCAGTTGGGCGTGCCGGGCCTGGCGTTCTCCGCGACCACCCACGCAGCAGTCGGTCCGTAGGGACCCGGCGGCCCGGCGACGACCGTCGAGGTGGCCGCGATGGCGCCGTTCGCGTTCTCCTCGTCGGAACCCGGGGCGCCCGGGGGAGCGGGCGGCGGGGTCAGGCTCGCCCTGGTCGCTGATGGGGGAGCGGGTTTGGGCCGCGAGTGGGAACTGGGCCCGACGAGGAGCCACCCGCGGACGGCGATGCCCAGGGCGGCGACCAGCACGACGACCACGAGCGCGGCCGGCCAGGGGGGCATGCCCCGGCCCCCGTCGGCGGGCGGAGTCCGCATGCCCATCAGCGACACGCGCAGCCACTCATGATTGGGTTCCTCATGGTTTGCCTCCGAGCAGGCCGGCCCATCAGCCGCGGGCCTTAACGTACCCCAAGAAGACGCCTGAGGGCCGGAAGCGGTTCCGGTTCACAACCACCGGAAAGCCGCCTGATGCATCATGGCGGCCATGGACGGCGACCAACCACGCAGGAGGATCCGCTGGGGACGATGGCTGCTGCGGCTGGTGGTTGTGGTCCTCGCTGTCGTTGCCCTGGCGGTCGGCGCCGTCCTGGGGCTCTGGCCCCTCACCCCCTCGGTGGACTCCGCGCCCGCACTGGTGGCCGGCATCCTGAACGCTCACGGCGCCCGGCACCTCTCGGCGCTCCCGGTCCCCGACCGCGTCGGGCAGGCGGTCATCGCCACCGAGAACAGCAGGTTCTCGAAGGACTTCGGCGTCGATGCCGTGAGCCTCTTCCGGACGGCAGCCGGCCAGTTCACGGGCAGCCGGGACACGGGAGCCGCCACCCTCGAGATCCAGCTCGCCAAGAACCTCTACACGCCGGGCCGCTCGAACCTCGTCGCCAAGGTCGAGCAGGTCGAGCTTGCCTTCAAGCTCGACGCCCGTTACACGAAGGACGAGATCCTCCGGATGTACCTGGGAGGGGTGTACTACGGCCATGGCTTCTACGGCCTCCCCGACGCCGCCAGCGGGTATTTCGGCACGGCGCCGGCACGGCTCACCTGGGGTCAGGCGAGCCTGCTTGCGGGCCTCGTGCAGGCGCCGTCCGCCTACGATCCGTACGCCCACCTCGATCTGGCCAAGCAGCGCCAGCGCCACGTCATCGACCGCCTGGTGGCGACGCACGTGCTGACCGCCGCCCAGGGCGACGCCGCCTTCGCGGAACCGCTCAGGTTGGAGTAGGCGGCGCAGGTCCACCGGACAGGTGCGGGGCCTCGCCGCTAGCCAGCATCTCAACGAACTTCTCGATGCGTTGCGCCCTGGTCGCCGGACGCTTCGCGTCGGCGATCCGGTAGAGGATGGCGTAGCGGCTGGCGCTGTTGAGTGTCTGGAAGAACGTTCCGGCCGCCGGATTTGCGTCAAGGGCGGCCGTCAGGTCGTCGGGGATGGTGGCGGTGCGCTGCGACTCGTAGGCCACCGCCCAGCGACCATCGGCCCTCGCCTTCTCGACCTCGGCGAGACCGGCCCCCTGCATCTCGCCGGAGGCGATCAGCGCCTCGGCCTTCCCGCAGTTGATCTTGGACCACTTGCTGCGGGGACCGCGCGGGGTGAAGCGCTGGAGCCACCAGTCCTGGTCGTAGGCGCCCTTCTGCCCGTCGATCCACCCGTGGCAGAGGGCGGCGTCGACGGCGTCGGCGTAGTTGACGGAGTCGTTGCCCGACCCCGCCTTGGCAATCTTCAGCCACAGCCCTTTGGACGTGTCGTGGTTGGCGGCGAGCCACTCGCTCCAGGCGGCCCGGGAGGCGAAGGGGAGGATGGGCAAGCCCTGGCGATTCGGAGCCGGCTTGTCGGGAGGTGTGGATGTTTTGTGTGTCATAGCAGGCTGGGGTGAACCGGAGGAAGAGGTTGGGAGCCTAGCGCGCGCATACGCGCGATTCGCTCCCAAGTTCGGACCAGGGCTGGTCGGAAACGGAGCAATTCGGGCGGAAAACGGGCGCGTACAACATCGGAGGCCGCTCTCAGTGGAATTTCGCGAGGGACTGCATAGCAACCCTTTTCTTCCGCACCTTGCGGTTCGAGGGTCGGCATCATCCGATGTGGACGTGGCCGGCCGCCAGGGCCGCGGCGATGGCCGCCGGGGCCAGAAGGATACCGACTGCCGAATAGCGGCGGGCCGAGGGACGTGCCCCCACGGAGCGGGCGGCCTGCCACCACACAAGCGCCGAGAGCGACCCGGTGACGGCGAGGTTCGGGCCGATGTTCAGCCCGAAGAGCAGGCTGCGGGGATGCGCCGGTGCACCGGATCCGAGGAGGACCGCGGCGGGAAGGTTGTTCACGAGGACGGACGCCACCGCACCAAGCGCCGCGGTCTGCCCGCTGGCGGCGGTCCGCATGAGGTGGCCGGGGAAGGTCCACGCCCTTGCCAGGGTCCCGAGGGCGGTCGCCACCAGGAAGACCGCCCCCAGGCTGGCGACGTCGACGGCCCGGGCGATGCGCTCCGGATGGATGCGGCGCTGCGCCAGGCGGATGGTCCCCGCCAGGAGGCCGACGGCGAGGACTGGCACGGCGGGATCGGACAGGGCCACGACGAGGACGGCGGCCAGGCCGATGCTGACGACGCTGAGCAGCCTGGCCCGTGCGGGGACCCGCTCCGGTTGGTGCGGCCCCGCCCCTCGTCGACGGAAGGCCACCGCGACACCGGAGATCGTGACCACGACCGCGGCCACCCACGGCAGGGCCATCGACCGGAGGAACGCCGAGCCACTGACGTGGGTCCCCGAGAGCACCAGCAGGTTCGTCAGGTTGCTGCCCGGCAGCAGCAGCGACGCCGAGTTGGAGAGGAAGACACAGCCGTACAACAGGCGTTCCTCGCTTGCGCCCCGCCGGCGGGCGGCACCGACCAGCACCGGCGTGAGGAACGCCACCGACGTGTCGAGGTTGAGGACAACAGTCACGCCGGCGACCAGGCCCATGGCCACGACGTACAGCACCGGCTCCCCGCCGGGAAGGCGGTCGAGAAGAGCCCCCGCGGCCTCGAACGTCCCGTCTTCGTAGGCGACGGCCCCGATGAGGAGCAGGCCGGCGACGAGGACGAATGGAGGCCACGTCCGTGCGGCAGCTGCAGCGGCGTCGTGGCGCGCCATCCCGACTGAGGCGACGAGCGCCAGCAGGCCGAACGCAAGGAGGAGGATCCGGGTTCTGTTCGTCACGAGGAGGTCCCTCGTGACGATGCCCCACAAGGTCCGGACTAAACGGTCGCGGCCGGCCTGAACGTGATGTGTTTCAGCGTTGAATTGGCGCTACGACTTGCGTCGCCACCCGGCGATCATGAGGAAGAAATAGCTGCCCACCGTGGCGAAGATTCCCCAGACGGCCCAGTTCATCACGACACCCGAGGTAATCATCACAACGAGCCCCCCCCCATATCAACCGGCCAATACGCCATGCTGCTACGTCTCACGGTTGGGGGGGACTACACCGTTTTGCCGTAGCTCGATGATACCAGTTTCCAGGCTGGATTCGGTGATTAATTCGGACTAGTTCCGGTGCTAAATCGAGACGTTTCTGACGACCCAGGACGCGCGGTGGGACGTACCCCCGCCAGGAAGCGCCGGAGCGGAAGCACCTGGGCGGCTTGCTGGAGCTCGGCGCCGGTCATCTTCAGGTAGCGGGCCGTCGTGGTGAGCGAGACGTGCCCCAGCAGCTCCTGCACCTGGGGGAGGGGAACGCCCATCTGCACCAGGTGGACGGCATAGGTGTGCCGGAAGGCGTGCGCCAGCTCGCCCGGGCGCACCGACACGCCGGCGCGGCGCAGCCACTTCTCGACGAGGTAGTCGAGGGCCTGGCGGTTCAGGGGCCGGCCGTCGGCACGCACGAAGAGCCGGTCGGAGGCCGAGGGGTTGCCGAGCCGGTCAGAGCGGTCCCGCAGGTAGCTCTTCACGGCCACCACGACCTCCGGCGCCACGGGGATCGTCCGCCGCTTGCCTCCCTTGCCCACGACGTGGAGGGTGTCGCTGTCGTTCTCCGAGCGCAGTGCCCCCACCCGGGCGTCGATCACCTCGGAGGCGCGCGCCCCGGTCCCGCCGAGGAGGGCGACAAGCGCCAGGTCCCGCTCGGGCCACGGGACTGCCTCCCGGGCGTCGGCGACGGCAACCGTCGACACGATGCGCTCGAGCTCGGCGCTGCTGAAGTAGATGTCGGCGTCGCCGGAATCCGCTCGGGCCGCGGGTGTCTCCAGGGCCGCGGTGGGGTCGAAGGGGAGAACGCCGGAGCGGGCGAGCCAGCGGCACCAGCCCCGCCAGGCGGCCAGCATCCGCTGGCGGGTGGCGGCGGCGTAGCCCTCCTCAACGAGGGAGGCGAAGGCGGTGCCGAGATTGTCCTCGGTCAGGTCGTCGAGGACGAGGCGGGAAAGCTCCCGGGCTACGGGGGACAGCTTCTTCTTGCCCTCCGGTTCCTCGGGGACCGGGCGGTGCAGGTCATCGGCCACCCGGCGCGCCACCGCCGCCAGGTCTGCCCGGTAGGCGGTCTCCGACGCCACCGAGAGGCCACGGCGGGTGCGCGTGCGCTTGAAGCGGATCCAATCGTCGACGAGGGAGGGGAGCGGGGCGTTCATGCTCGGAGAACTCTAGTTCGGTACCGAGCGAAACCGCCGGATCTCAGGGGCCGGGCTCTTCCAAACCGCCAGTGTCAGCGGATCTGCCGGACGGCTTCGCTGGCACCCCAGGCGTTGTCCGCAGTCCACACGGTGGCTTCTAGGCGTCGGGCCAGGGCAAGGCACAGCCGGTCGCCGAGCGAGAGGCCGCTGCCTTGGGACCAGATGGCCGCAGCCTGCTCGGCATCGTCGACAGTCACCGGCTCGAGATGGAGTTCATAGCTGGCGAGCAGCGCTCGGGCCAGCCGGCCGACGCGTCTGGCCACGTTCGAGCCGTCGCTCTTGCCAATGGCCAGACCCGACCGTCGCATCGGATACAGCTGAGTTCGGGTGGTATAAGGGATTCTATGCCTGCCAACAGCCCAACCGGGACAACTCCGCCCGAGGGCACCCCCCTTGGTCAGCGGTACCTTCTCCACGAGGCCATCGGACGGGGGGCGATGGGACGCGTCTACCGGGCGACCCGCCGCGACACCGGCGACGTCCTGGCGGCGAAGGTCCTCCACCCCGAACTGGCCGACGACAAGACCATCGTTGCCAGATTCGTCCAGGAAGGAGCGATCCTCACCGGGATCCAGGATCCCCACGTCGTCCGGGTCCGGGACCTGGTCGTGGACGGCGACACCCTCGCCATCCTCAGCGATCTCATCCCGGGCACCGACCTGCGCCGGCACCTGAACGCCAGCGGCACACTCCCGGCCGCAACGGCGGCCGCGATTACCGCACAGGTCCTCCGGGGTCTGGCCGCCGGCCATGCCCAGGGCGTCATCCACCGCGACGTCAAGCCGGAGAACATCCTCGTGGACTCGGACGGCCCTGAGGCCGGTGCGCCAGGTCCGGCCGTTCCGCTGGCACGCGTGGCCGACTTCGGCGTAGCCAGGCTGGCCGGTACGTCAGGACTGACCCGCATGACGAGCCTGATCGGCACCCCGGTCTACATGGCACCGGAAATGGCCGTCCCGTCGCCCGTGACCGACAAGGCCGACGTGTACGGAGCGGGCGTCGTCCTCTACGAGCTGCTCTGCGGCGTGACGCCGTTCGCCGGCCCCCACCCCATGGCGGTGCTGAAGGCCCACACCGATCACCTGCCCGGACGGATCCCGGGCGTGCCCGACGACCTCTGGAAGGTTCTGAGTTCGATGCTGGCCAAGGACCCTGCCAGGCGCCCGACCGCCGTGGCCGCCGCGATGCAGCTCGAGACCCTCACCGCAGGCCTCACCGGGGTCGGAGCCCTGCCCCGCCTCACCGAGCCCCCGCCTTCCACGGCCGTTTCCGAGGGCGGCAGCGGGCCCGCCACGCTGCTGCGCGGGCTCCGCCCCACCCCGGCCCCCGCGCCGATCGACACCCTGGACGGGGCCGCTGGTCGCGCTCCCCGGCGCCGGGGCCTTCTCCTGGCGGGTGCCGCCGTGCTGCTGGTCGTGCTCCTCGCCGCGGCCGCTTTTGCAGCGTTCGGGCGTGGCGGCAAGGCGGCGAACGTCAGTTTCCCCGTGACGTTGGTGGGGGGCAACCTGGCGGTCCACCGCTCCTATCGCCTGGACGGCGACACCCTCACGACCAAGGTCGGGCTCACCAGCATCGCCCCCACGACCACCGACGTGTCCTTCAGCGAGGTCGTCCCCGAGTCCATCGCCAGGAACGTCACCGGCTTACGCGACGTCCAGCCCGCCAATCCCAAGGTGCTGCAGGCCGACCCGGTGCTGCTCTTCGGCTTCTCGCAGGTGGCGCCGGGAGACACGAGGGAGATCTCCTACCAGGCCACCGTCAGCGGCAACGATTCCCCCAGCTCGCGCCTGGCCCGGCTCAAGGGCGACCAGCAGGCAGCCGAGGCGTCGTTCTACCGCCAGAACGCCATCGTCGTCGCCCAGCTCCAGACGCTCAGCGTCAACCCCGCCGTCATGGTGATCCCGGCGGGGCAGACGGTGACCGTCACGCTGGCGGGCACGCTCGACAGCGGCGGCGCCGCGCCAGCCGAGGCGCTCAACGCCGTCTGGACCTCCTCCCGGCCCGAGGTGGTGACGTCCAACGGACCGACGCTGCGCGCGGGAGCCGCCGGCACGGCGGTGGTGACCGCGGCGATCGGCCAGCTCCGTGCCGAGGCCAACGTGACGGTGGTCGGGCCGCCGGCGGCAGCTCCGACCTCGGCCGCCCCCGCGCCGCCTCGAACAAGCCGGCCCCCCACGACGCCCCCGCCGGCGCCCGTTCCCCCAGCGCCCGTTCTGCCGCAGCCATCGCCGACGCCCACGCAGGCCCCCCCGCCGCCCCCTCCGGGACCCACCGTCCCGCCGTCGCCGCCTCCCACCGCGACGACGGACAAGTACCCCTGCGGGGCTCAGTTCACGGAGACCAATTCCGGCACAGGGCACCGTGCCCAACACTGCCCGCTGGCCAGCGGCAACGTTCCCGTCTTCGACTCACCCGACGCCGGCAACGCCGCCCACCAGGTGGGCGTGCTACGCCTCGGCGGGAGCACCAACTGGTTCGTCGGGCAGAGCTACCGCTCCACCTTCGTCGCGGGAAACCTCGAGAACGGCTGGTGGGCCTTTACCTTGAGCGACAAGGACGCCGCCGGCAAGACCCACTGGGGCTGGGTCCCGGAGACGTACTTCCAGGGCGGCGCCAACAACGAGCCCGACGCGGGCCTCTTCGTGTGCGGCACCCACGCCAACATCTGCAGCCCGTAGAGCGGGGCTCTGACTTCAACTTGAAACAACGTCGCATGCCACCTAGAGTTCACCCGATACGGACAAAGGGGGACTCTTGAATCGGATGTTGGTTGTCGGCGCGCTCTGTGCCACCGTCATGCTCGCCGGCGGGGCCTGCAGCAAGTCCACTCAGACCTCAGGCTCATCGGCATCGCCGACGGCTTCGGCCTCGGTGAGCCCCACGGCGGCTCCCACCCTGCAGCTCTCGACCGCCACGACCGCCACCGTCGTCTCGGGCAACACCGCGACCATCGCCCTGGGGACCAGCGGGATCAAGATCGTGGCGGCCGACGGGGACACCTCGGGCAAGACCGGCCACTTCCACGTCTTCATCGACAAGGATCCCGTCGCCGCCGGCCAGACGATCCCGAAGGTGCCCGGGGTCGTGCACACTGCCGAGAACCCGATCCACCTCACCGGCCTCACCGACGGGGACCACAAGCTCGTCATCGTGCTCGGCGACGGTGTCCACCGGCGCATCGGCGACGCCCAGGTCGTCCAGACCATCAAGATCACCGGGCCGACGGTCCACCTCACGGCCCCGGCGACGCTGGCCGCCGGTCAGCCACTCAAGGTCACGGCGACGGTGGAGAGTGTGAAGCTGGTCAAGGCGGCGGACGACATGTCAAAGAAGGACGGTTCGACCGGCCACCTGCACATCTTCGTCAACAAGCCCCCCGTCGCTCCCGGCGGGGCCCCGATTCCGAGCGGGGACCCGGCAATCATCCACACCGCGGCGACCACGACCGACATCCCGGCAGCGTTGTTGAAGGCCGGAGACAACACCGTCTGGGTGGAACTGGGCTACGCGGACCACACGCCGTTCAGCCCCGAGATCGTCGACAAGGTGGTGGTGACGGTCACACCGGCCCCGGGGACGGCGACCGCGACCATGACGGCGACTTCGACTGCGAGTCCGTAGGCAGCAGGCACCGCCGGGGGGTCAGGCGACCGTCCGCTGCTGTTCTTGCTTGTGCTGCGGCGTGAGCTTCGTAGGATGGGGGAGGACTGCATGGCCGGAGCCCTCGCATCACTGTGGAATCGCCATGAGGCGGTCTTCTTGGCCGTCCTGAGCGTGGCGGTGATCGCCGGTTGCGCCGTCGCGGGGGCCGCCTTCCTCAAGACACGGCAGGCCACCGACCGCGGAAGCGCCCGGTGCTACACGGTCCTGAGCGTCGGGAGCGGCACGACCTTCACGGGCACGACCATCGCCGCCCCGGGGCGGCTCGGGTCTGCGGAACAGGTGCAGAGCGCCCTGGCGGGCTGCGCGGCGTTGTGGCGCCAGGGGTTCCTCACCGGCGGTGCGACCGTCCAACGCCCTTCACAGGAAGAGCAGAGCGAGGGACCCGAGCCCGTCCCCACCCTGGTTGCCTGCACGCTCCCGGACGGGACCGCCGCGATCTTCCCGACCCAGGGACCGTTCACCTGCGGGAAGCTGGGGCTGGCGTCGCCGCCGAACCAGCCGGCAACTCCCTAGGCACCCGCGGGGAAATAACCTGCGCGATCAGGCCCCGGCCTGGGCATGGACGCACAGCTGGAGTCAGAACCAACGCTCGCCGCCGACGGTCCCCGAGGGCCGACAGAAGAGGTGCGGAAGATGTTGCTATAACACTCATTTTTTCCGCACCTCTGCGGGTCCTTCTTTGCCGGCGGGCCCTAACTGCAGCTGAAGACGGGGCACCACTTCTGCGACGAGACGTTCGCATCGAAGTCCCCCAGGTCCAACACGGACTCGTTCACATCGATCGCACGGGTAGCCCCCCCAAAATTGATGTCCCAGTACAGGGTCGTGGCGCATCCCGAATACTGCGCCACCGAGCGGATGGTGTCGTTCCAGCCGCGGGGCATCGAAGAGTTGGCATAGGTGCCGCAGGGCGAGGGCCCCTGCCAGGTCAGGCTGGACCCCTTGTAGTTGGACCCGGTCCACTCGATGGAGACGACGTAGTAATCACCCGAGGCCGCGGCGGCACCGTTGAGGGGGATGCCCTGCAGATCGGCCCCGGTGGTGCCGGACAGGAGTTGCACGCGCCCGTTCGTGGCGGCGGCGACCGCAGCGTTCAGGCGGGCGAAGCAGCGCATCGTGGGCTGGGAGATCCCGAGTTGGGCGACGCAGTTCCGGCCGTGGGGGCCGGAGGCTGCTGCCGGGACGACGGCGCCCATCTGCGTGGCGCCGATGACCAGGGCGACCGAGGCGGCCACGTGCAGGCCCCGGCCCAACGCTGGGAACCACGGCCTTCCCCTGGTGGGGTGGTGGTTCGTGCTTCGGGCTCCGGAGCCTGCGACGGCGTTCCCCATGGCGGCCTCCCTGGCTGGTCGTGGGCGGCTGGCGGCAAAGTCCTCCTTTAGTTGTCGGCAGGTCGGGGAGCCAGCAGGATCACCCAAATGGGTGAAATCAGTCTTTACGTGCCGCTCAGCCAGCGGACGCAGCCGCCGGATTAGGGTGTGTTTCGGGTTTGGACGGTTCTATACTTGCCTCCGTCGAGGGAGGTCACCGGGGGCGGCCGGTCCGGAACGGGCCCGAGGCGCCCCTCAAGGCGCCGGGTAAGAGACCGGTGTCATCGAAAGGGGTTGGAGGCCATGGCGAACTACGGGGGCAGTCCAGGTGGTCCCTACAACATGCCGCCCCCGCCACAACGGCCGACCGCTCCGCCGTCGGTCCTGACCGCGGTGAAGCTCATCTATGCGGGAGCCGCGTTGAGCCTTGTCGGCATCGTCGTCACCCTCACCCAGAAGGACGCGATCCGGAAGATGATTGCCGCCAACAACCCCAAGCTCACCAAGAGCCAGCTCGACGTCGCGATGAACGTCGGACTGGCCTTCGGCGTCATCCTGGGCCTTCTCGGTGTGGGCCTGTGGCTCTGGATGGCTTCTGCCAACAAGAAGGGCTACAGCTGGGCACGTGTCGTGAGCAGCGTCTTCTTCGGTATCGACACGCTGTACCTGCTCTACGTCCTGTTCGCCGCGGGTAACCCGGCGATCCAGAAGGTTGCCAGCGTCCTGCTCTGGCTGGTGGGCCTGGGGGCCGTCGTGTTCCTCTGGAGGTCCGACTCGAGCGCGTACTTCAACGCAGCCTGAGCGGCGGCGGGGGCCGAGGTCAGTCCGGAATCGCGCGCATGAGGGCTGTCGCAGAATGACGAGCCGGGGGGATGGCTTCTCGGGAGCTCCGCGCCACCCAGGGGGAGGGGGAGGTTGGGAGCCTAGAGCGCGTATGCGCGCGATTCGCTCCCAACTTCGGGCCAGGGGCCGGGCATCAAGGCTGGGGCTCTGCGGCCCAGGCGCTGCCGTCCTTGGTCAGGGCCGTGCCGTCTGGGCGGCCACCGCGCGGTGGCCGAGAGCATCCGTCGCCTCGACGCGCACGACGACCGGGTCATGGCTGCGGAACCGGTGATCCACCGCCGGCGCCGGCGTCGTCTGCACGGGGGACCCGTCGCCGAAGTCCCAGCGGTACGACGTGACCACCGCTCCCGAGCTCGACACGGCGGTCGCCGAGAGGCGGGTGCTCCGGGAGCCAGACGTGGGCCCGGGATGCCCCAGCGTGACCTCCACGCTGTCGAGCAGCCACTGGAGCGTGCGCGACGCCACGGTCGCCGGCGCGGCATGGCCGGTCGTGGCGTTGAGTCCCTCGAGGCCGAAGCCCATCTCGACGCTGCGGTAGCGGAACTGCTGGCGGGATTCCTCCAGCGACGGCTCGGAGGAACGCCCGAATGCCATCCCTGAGCCCGGCGACAGACCGCCGATGGGTGCCGCCAGCGGGACCATGGTGTCCATGGCGTTGAAGGTGTCCGTGTCGCCCAGCGGCGACGAGCCCTCGATCGAGCTCTGGTTGCCCGCCCCGTCCGCGCCGGGGCTGAGGTCGAGCGTGAGCCCGGCGAGGGGTCCCTGCCCCTTGGCCGTCGGCCGGGGAGCAGCCCCGGCGTAGAGGCTCCCGGTGTCGTACCGGACGCCCAGGTAGCCGTGGTAGATCCGTGCCCGGCCCAGGTGCGGCGAGTTGAAGCTCGTGTTGCTGTCGGTCGCCTCGGCGAGGTTCTGCCCGATCGCCCAGAGGCGGCCACCGCTGTCCAGCCACTCGCTGAGCGCGTCCTGATCCTTGAGGGCGAGCCCGCTCGTGTCGAAGCTGGCGTTGTCCCCGGTGAACATGACGACGGCCTTGTAGCCGAAGAGCTCGTCGAAGGAAGGGAACGGGGACGTGCCCACGTCGAGGTAGCGGTAGCTGATGCCCAGTGCGTCGAACAGGTGGCGGTAGAAGGGCCCGTAATCGGCGCCGGCCCCGAACCCGGAGCCGTCGTCGTCGACGAGCAGGACGTCGGCCACCCTCGTGGTCGGGATCACCCGCAGCCAGACGGGCACGTGCAGCTTCGTGCCGGTCGACCGGCTGGTGAGGACGACGTCCCCTTGCAGATCGCCGGCCGGCGCCGTCGGGACACTGCTCACCTCGACCGGAATCGAGACGGGGTCGCCGGCACCCCCCTTGACGGTGAACGACACCATCCCGACCTTGATGACGAGGTTGGCGCTCGCCGGGACGGCTGCGACGTCCCAGGTGTCGCGGCGGCCGCTCACGTTCTGGGCGACGATGGCTGCCTCGGCCTGCTTCCCGGCCGCGAGCTCGCCGGCGCTGACGCTGGCCTGGTCGAAGGTCAGGCCGGGGTTGCCGGCCTTCGTCAGGTCGATCCGGCCGGCCCCCCGGCCCAGGATCGGCGCGGGCTGCGTCTTCGCCGTGTCGAGCCAGACGCCTTCGGTGGCCGTGGACATGAGCGCCGACTTGATCTGGCTCGGCTCCCAGTCGGGATGGAGCTGCCGGAGCAGGGCCGCGGATCCGGCAACGTGGGGCGTGGCCATGCTCGTCCCCGACGCGGAGCCGAAGCCGGTGAGATTGCCAGGGAAGGGGGCCGCGGCGTAGCCCGAGGACAGCACATCGACGCCCGGCGCCACCACGTCGGGCTTCAGGGTCTTGTCCTGGGTAGGGCCGACGGAGCTGAAGCTGGCCAGCACGTCACCCGCAGCGGCTGCCGGATGCCCCCGCAGCGTGTACCGGGCAGCGGCACCGGCGTGGGCGGTCGCGAACGCGTCCATCGCCAGGCCGTCGCTGTGGCGCATGAACCACGAGGGGATGGTCACCTCGGCGGCTCGCGCGCCGGTTCCCATGGACTGGAGGTTGTCGCCCCCTGCGGCGGAGTTGTAGACGACGACCCCGACGGCACCGGCGAGCTGTGCATTGGCGACCTTGTCGGTGAACTCGCAGGCCCCCCGGGCGATGAGCGCGATGGCTCCGGTGAACGCGCCGGGCGGGAAGGGGTTGGCACCGCTGCTCAGCGAACAGCCGGTCGCGCTGGCGTTCGTCGCCACCTTCTCGGCGGGCACGTACGGGGCTGGGCCGACGCTGGCAGGGCCGGGTGCGGCGGGGCCGAACTGGGCTGGGCCGATGTCACGGGCTGTCAGGGTGACCGGCACGGGGGCGGGCCCGGTCACATCGATGACCCCGCTCGAAATCGCGGCGTCCTTGGTGACCGCTCCGACCCCGATGACCTTGGGGGAGTTGGCAGGGGCCTCCGTGGTCGCAGTGTCCGGGCCGGCGTTGCCGTTGGCGAACACCATGACCACGCCGGCGTCGACGGCCGACTCGGCAGCCTGCACCATCGGGTCGGGCCAGGCGAGCGTGTTCTGGTACGTCGAGCCCCACGAGTTGCTGATGACGTCGGCGCCGTCGCGCACGGCGTCGTCGATCGCCTGGACCAGCTCCGCCACATAGGCGTTGCCGTTCTGGAAATCCTCGGTGCTGTGACTGGCGTAGAAGACCCGGTAGTTCATCAGCCAGGCGCGCGGCGCCACCCCCGAGATCGTGACCGGCGTGCCCTGCAGGTCCACGTGGGTGTTGGCATTACAGGCGACCGTGCCGGAGGTGTGGGTCCCGTGGGGGCTGCCCTCGGGGCCGGGGATCGCGGTGTCGTCGCCGGGCAGCGGCGGGTCGTCCGGCCGGAAGTAGGTACGGGCGACGATGACCTTCCTGTTGGTGAACCGGGTGTCGCCGAGCGGGTACGGGCCGTCCGCCGGGAGCTGGTAGCCGGCGTCGTCGAAGCACGGGTTGCCCGCGTACCGCCCCGAGGCGTCCTTCGTGACGTAGATCCCGGTATCGATGACCGCCACCTTCACGCCGGCGCCGGCGTTGGCCTGGCCGCCGAGTTCGTTCCAGAGCGTCGGAGCGCCGATCTGTGCCGGCGTGCTGTACATGTCGAGCTTGTAGGCGACGTCCGGGGTCACGGCCTTGACGCCGGGGAGGCGGCGTACGGCCGCCGCCTGGTCCTTCGACATCTTTACGGCCATGCCGTTGAGGGCCACCGAGTACCGCCGCTCGACGGTCGCCCCCTTGGCGGTGTGGGCAAGCGTCGCTTCGAACGCACGCTGGCTGCCGGCAAGGTGGGCCTCGTAGGCCTGGTTGTCCGCAGCAGCGGCGTGGTAGCGCCCGGCAGGCTGCGCGGCGGGGGAGGCCTGGACAGCCCGGACAGCCCGGACATGGGCGGCCGCCGGCTGCTCGGCCAGTTGCACGATCCAGCGCCCGGTGTCGACGGACGCAAGGTCGTTGGCGGGAAGCCGTCCCGAGACGGTCGGAGCCGACGTGGACTGACCATCGGGGCTCGGGGGGGCCGGCTTGGCGAACGCTCTCGCGATGCCGGTGGGGGAGAGCAGCGTGGCAAGCAGCACGGTCACCACGGCAAGCAGGCGCACGCGCCAGGTAGTCCCAGAACCGGTCATACGACCCCCATTCGACAAAGAGGTCCCCGAGTATCGACCCACCCCAGGGCCAAGTCAATACTCGGCGGCCCACGCCGGAATCAGCGACAGCCTGCCGTCGTTGCCAGTACCACAACGACGATTGGAGGAGCTTTGGCTACGCAGGAGCTGACCGGGGACACGTTCTGGGAGACGGTCAACGGGCACGAGATCGTGCTCGTCGACTTCTGGGCAGGCTGGTGCGGCCCCTGCCGGAGGTTTGCGCCGGTGTTCGAGCAGGCATCCGAGACGCACCCCGACATCGTGTTCGCCAAGGTGGACACGGAGGCGGAGCAGGAGATCTCGGCGGCTGCCGGCATCAGGTCCATCCCCACGCTCTTCGCCTTCCGGGACGGCATCCTGCTCTACTCGCAGGCGGGGGCGCTCCCTGGGCCGGCGCTGGCCGAGCTCATCCGCACGGTCCGGGAGCTGGACATGGACGACGTCCGCCGCCAGATCGAGGCGTCCAAGCCCACCGCCTGAAGGGGCCGGGCTGCCCCAAAGCAATCTTCTTTGTATGATTAAACATCATTATCATGGTTATTCATACAAAGAAGCGGCGCTACAGTCGGCCAAACGGGATCCGGGGGTGCTGGCACCCCCCGCCCAACACGGGGGCTGCCACCCTTGAGCCACAGGGGGACGAATGGTGAGATGGAGGTGCAAGAGTTGCAGACGGCAGCGCTTCGAGAGGAGTTCAGGTGGCCGTGAACGC
>JAOPZY010000058.1 GCA_025963875.1 Actinomycetota bacterium | reverse complement strand
CCGGACTCAGGCGCTCCAGGAGGGCATGCATCGCCATGCTGACGTTGTCGACGAGTGCCACCTGGTTCGAGGGATCGGGTGCGTGCGGGTCGAAGGGATCGTCGACGAGGTCCAGCCCATCGGTCGGGCGCCGCCGTCGCGTGCGGAGCCGGTCGAGGCACAGCCTGCTGGTGACGACCACCAGCCACCCCTCGGGATCATCGATCCCGGCGATGTCCGTTCGGGCCAGGCGGCCGAACGCCTCCTGCACCACGTCCTCGGCGTCGGGGAAGTGCAGCAACATGCGAAAGGCGAGATCGAGCATCCGTCGCCGGTGCGCCTCCCAGAGCGCCGTGAACACCGGATCGCCGGACCCGGGCGTCGTCATTTCTTTCTGATGCCTTCCCGCCAGATCAGCTTCACTATCGAAGGATGGGCGCTCGTCGTCGCCACGGCGATCGTCGAGCGGACGTACGTGTCGCTCAGGGCCTGGCGCAACAGGCAATCGGCCAGGTCGATCCGGGCGGTGAACCGGTAGCCGATATGGTCGATGGCAACACCGTACGCCGATACGGCCGGGGCGTCGAACAACCCCGACGGACGCACGATCGTCCACGCCAGGTCGCTGCCGGACACCATCGCCTCCATCCGGCGCATGTCGTCATAGGTGGTCTTGCCGATCTTGTTGACGACGTAGGGCTGCAGGATCTTCTCGAAGACGAACCCGCCGATCGGCTCGGGATGGGGGGCCACCGCACTGGAGCTGACGCACGCGAACCGCTTGATGCCGGCGGCGTGCATGCCGGCGATGATGTTGGCGGCGCCGTGCGAGTAGACGTCGATCGGGGTCTTGGCATAGGGCACGCCGAGGGTGGAGACGACGGCGTCGGTCCCGTTGATCGCCGAAGCAACGGCAGCCGCGTCGTGGACATCGCCGGCGGCAACCTCGAGGCGCGGATGTTCGATGGGGAAGGCGCCGGGGCGGCGGGTGAAGGCGACCACATCGTGGCCCTCGTCGAGCGCCAGTCGGGTGAGGAGTCGCCCGGTCAGGCCATTGGAGCCGAACACTGCAAGCTTCATCGGTTTGTCCTTTCGACTGAGCCCCCCGGACCTGCGTCCGAGGCGGCTACGTCAACAAGGACGCCACCGTGACCAGCTTTGTGACATCGCCCCCCAGGCCGGAGAAAGGTTGGGAGCCTAGCGCGCGCCTACGCGCGATTCGCTCCCAACTTCGGACCAGGGCTGGTCGGAAACGGAGCAATTCGGGCGGAAAACGGGCCGCGTACAACCTCGGAGGCCCCCCTCAGTAGAATTTCGCGACGGCCTTGTGCGTCCAGCCAGCTCGGGGCGCACGCCAACGACGAACCCGAAAGGGGGTGGTCGACAGCAACAACCCGAGCGACAAGCTCAGGACAACCAGCCAGTGCGAGTCTGGCCCGGGGAGACGCCAGGGTCCCCGGTAGCACGGCTCCCGGCGTCGGGCGAGATCCCGCCGTCGAAGCGGAGCAACAAAGCCCCTGAGAGGGGGTGAGCAACTGGCCGGTCTGCAGCGGCAGCGAAACCCGAGCAAGCGCCGTCACGCGAACCCGCCGAGAGGCGGACCAAGAGAGAGCCGAGCCCGTAAGGTTGAGGCGAAGGCCACGGAAAGCACCCCGGAACCTGGAGCGGGTGCCCAAGAACTCTCCGGCGTAATGGGTGTTGAACGGCCAGAAGGCTGTCCTGGGAACTGGAGAGACCCTCCTCGGCCCCGAGGCGGGCGGTGGTGGCGGGCGTAACGGCCTGCGGATCCAACATGCGGCGGCGACATGCCCCCAGAGGGTGACCGGTTGACCAAGTGTGGCCCGGCCGTCGGGCCGAGCTGAGGACCACTGACCCACCGCAGCGGAACGGGAAGCGATGCCCGCCTATAACCGGCAGAACCGGGAAAGGGAGGGGCCAGCCGAGAGGGAGTCGGAGGGGGCCGTAGTAGTGACGACCGGCGGGCAGCAAAACCCGCTGCGAGCGAAGGGCACCTACTTCATCGATGCGCGTAGCTGACGGGAGGGGATGGGTGAGTGCCGCAGATGGCTAATTCCACTGGAAACCGGCGGCCCCAGATTGGCCCAACCGGGTCCCGAGCCCTCACCGACGCGCTCTACCGCTGTGCCAAGCAGGATCCGAACCGCAGGTTCCACGCCCTCTACGACAAGGTCGGCCGCCCCGACATGCTTGCCTGGGCCTGGAGCGAAGTCCGTGAGAACCGAGGGGCCCCCGGTGTCGACGGCGTCAGCATCGACGACATCGAGGCCTCCGGGGTGGACGCCTTCCTGCAAGACATCGCCAAAGCCCTCAGGCAGCGGTCCTACCGGCCTGCCCCGCTTCGGCGAGTCGACATTCCCAAGGCCGGGCAGCCTGGAAAATTCAGGCCGCTCGGCATACCCACCTGTCGGGACAGAACGGTCATGGCCGCAGCGAAGCTGATCCTGGAGCCCATCTGGGAAGCAGACTTCCTGCCGTCGAGCTTCGGCTACCGACCAGGGCGTAGCGTGCATGGCGCCCTGGAGGTGTTCAGAGCCGAGGCCAACCGGGGAGCCGACTGGGTGCTCGAAGGCGACGTCTCGAACGCCTTCGGCAATCTCGATCACGAGGCCCTGATGGCCCAGGTGGCCCGCCGGGTCTGTGATCGCCAGATGCTGAAGCTGATCCGGGCGTGGCTGAGAGCGGGAGTGCTGAAGGACGGGGTGGTCCTCGACACGGTGTCGGGAACCCCCCAGGGCTCGCCCATCTCCCCCCTGCTCTTCAACATCGCCCTGCACCTCTTCGACGAGGAGTGGGAGGACAAGGGTAAGGGGCTCGGGAAGCTCATCAGGTACGCCGACGATTACGTCGTGCTCTGCGCCAACCGCAGCCGAGCCGAAGAGGCCCGGCGTAGGACCGGTGAGATGCTCCGCCCCCTTGGCCTGCGGCTCAACGAGGCCAAGACGGGGATCGTCTGTCTGACCCAGGGAAAGCAGGGCCTGGACTTCCTCGGCTTCCACCTGCACAAGGTGGCGTCCTGGAAGTGGAAGGGGCGCTTCTACCTGCAACGCTGGCCATCGCAGAAGGCGATGGCCTCCATCCGGGGGAAGATCAAAGCAGCGACCGATCGGGCCAACGTGGGCAAGTCCCTGCAGACGGTGGTGAAGGACCTCAACCGCACCCTCGAAGGCTGGGGCAACCACTTCCGCTACGGCAACTCGGCGCGGAAGTTCGCCATCATCGACAGCTACACCCACCAGCGCCTGGCCATCCTGGCGAGCAGAAAGCACGGACTCCAAGGACGCAACTGGGCCAGCCGGTACAACACGGCCTGGTTCCGGCGCCTCGGCGTCCATCGCCTCAGCGGAACGGTGCGCTACGGATCTGCGCATGCCTGACGGTGAACGATGTCGGTGAGCCGTGTGCGGGAGAACCGCATGCACGGTTCGAAGGGGGGGCGGAGGATGACGCACCGGGCAGCCCGGCAGCGCGTCCTCTGCTCTACCCGACTCTGACGCGGAGAATCCGCCGGGCTTCCGTGCCAGCGCTGGGCCGGGACCTGAGGGACCAGATTGCACCAAAAACCGCGCTATCCGCAGTTTTTGGTGCAAACATCAGGAGCTGCGCGCCGCGAGGAGGCCGAAAGCCCGTCGGAAACGGAGTAATTCGGGCCGCCAACGCGCCGTACGCAGGCCACGGACGCCCTTTGGGGTAATTCCGCGACAGCCTGGTACGCGCGTCATGGTTATCTCAGTTCTGGACTCAGCGCTCCAGCAGGCTGTCCGGCCGCTCAACGGCCGGCGGGAGAGCGCCGGTCGTGAGGAATCTCGGAGCCAACCGACCCCGACGGGCGAAGGCGTGGAGGGCGGCTGCCCGCAGGTCCCGTAGCGACGTGGCGGGTGCCAGGGCAATGGCCGTCTTCGAGGAGGTTGCACGGGCTCCCAGGGCCCCCGTCGCCAGGGCGCTGTCGACCAGCAGGTCGGCGTCGACGGGCTCCCGCAGGGCCAGGCCAGCGCGGTGGGCCGTGGTGAACAGGGTACCGAGGGCGGTCCAGTCCTGACCGGCGATCGCCTCGACGGCGGCACCCACCCGGGCGTCGTCGGAAGGGTCCGGGGTCCAGCCCTGCTGGGGCGTCGCGGCTTCGTCGGGTCTGGCCGACATGAGGACCAGCCGAAGGCCTGCGGCAGCGGGGTCGAAGGCGACGTGGTGAGCAACTGCGGACCCGGCGGTCAGCATGGCGTGGCCGTGGCGGCCCGACAGCGACGCGGCGTAGGCGGCGGCGGTCTCGCCCTGTCCGCCGAGCGCCGCGAGCAACCCGGCCGGCTCTTTCGGCAACCCGGCCAGGTCCGCGAGTGCGAGCGCAAGGGCGGTGTGCAGTGCAGGCCCTGCCAGGATCCCCGATTCGTCGGGGACGTCCATGTACACCAGGAGCGAGGCGCCGCCGAACTCGCGGGCCGGCGAAGGAGCCCCCAGCAGCGACGAGGCAAGCTCGGGGATCCCGGCTGCCCAGGCCGGGATGGTGTCCCCCTGCCGGGTCGCCGGGTCGAGCACCAGATCGTCGTCCGGGTGGTGCACCGTGGACACGTGGAGGCGGCCGTCGTCGCGTGCCCGGCCGGCGATCTTGGCGCCCCAGCGGCTGACGATGGCCAGGGCCGGGCCTCCTGGCGAGGCGCCGAGCAGCACGACCGCGCCGGGGGCGGACCAGCCTGCCGTGGCCTCCTCCTTGAAGGCGCGGCCGAAGAGGTGGAGCACCATGCGCAGGGTGAGGTCGAGCGCGTCGTCGCCGGGAACCTCGGACCGGGGTGTCGCCACGGCCTCGGTCATTACGTCAGCTTTTCCAGGTGGTCGGCTGCCGCGGAGGCGCCGCCGGCGAGGGCGAAGGAGTCGCCGATGCGGCGGGCAGCCGCCCGGTAGGCAGGGTCGCCGAGGACGCTGCGCAGCGCCACCACCATCTCCGCAGACTGGACGCGGCCGAACCGGACCTGGATGCCGGCCCCCACGGCGGCGACCCTTCCGGCGACGATCGGCTGGTCGTCACGGATGGGGGCCAGCACCATCGGCACACCCAGCGCCAGGCACTCGTTCACGGTGTTCACCCCGCCATGGGTCACGACGGCCGAACACCGAGCCAGCAGCTCGAGCTGCGGGACGGAGGGACGGACCACGATGTGGGGCGGCACCGGACCGACCATCTCCGGCGGGGCGACCAGCACCAGCTGGAGGTCCAGACCGGTTGCGTCGAGCAGCACCCGGTAGAAACGTGCCCCCGCCTCCTGGTTGTGCGTGCCGAGGGAGGCCAGGACGAGCTGCCTGGCGGGGTCGAGCCACTCCCACGGGAAGGAGGCCCCCGCAGGGCGCTCCCCGAGGGTGGGGCCGACGAATGCCGGGGTGCAGGGGACCTGGACGGGACCGGCAAGCTCCGGCACGGTGTAGCTCAGGGCGAGGTGCTCCGAGAAGCGCAGGTCGCCGCCACCCGCACCGAACGAGTGCTGGAATGCCTCGAGCCGCTCCGCCACCCACGCCTCCACCTTGGGCATGGAGGCATAGGGACGGGAGAACTCGGCGAAGGTGCTCGCCGACGTCGCCCACGGAAGGCCACGCCGCCGGGCGACCACGGCCCCCGCCAGCGCCTGCTGGTCGACGATGATCACGTCGGGCCTGTAGGCATCGACCGCGGCCTCGACACCCTCGACCATGGCGACGGCGAGCGGGAGGAGCACCTCGTCCCACAGGGCCGCCAAGGCGGCGAAGGCCCGGAGGTTGAGCCAGCGGCCGCGAGCGACTGCCATCTCCTCGACGGAGAAGTCACCACCCGCGGGCCAGAGCCGGCAGTCCGCCGGCAGCAGAGGCGCCACGAGCTCGGGATGACCCGCCCATGCCACCTCGTGCCCGCGCCGCTGCAACTCCCGGCCCACGGCCACCGTCGGATTGACATGCCCCGCCAGCGGGGGCACGACGATGAGGAAGCGGCTCAAACCCCGGCCTTCCCAGCGCCCGCCGGGGAGAACTCCGCCAGCCAGCTCTCGACCATGGCGAGCACCACGTCGCGGGCATCCCGTATCACGGAGTGTCCGAGCCCCGGGAGAACTGCGAGCCGGCAATCGGGGACGCAGGCGGCGAGCTTGCGAGCCGAGGAGGCAAGGTCGGTGTATTCGCCGTAGATGGCCAGGACCGCAACGCCGAGCTGTCCCAGCTCCTCGTCCGTGAACGGCGGCGAGGAGGCGATGTCTTCGATCAGGGTGGTTCCGTTGAGGAACGTGTTGGCCTCAGTGAGCCGTCCGGCGCCGCTCCCGCGCTTGCGCCGCTCCGAGGCGGAGAGGTTGTCCTCGATCGGGTTGTGCTCGAGGACAAGGGCGCAGGCGGTGAGCATGTCGGCGACGTCTTCCACCCAGTCCACACAGCCGTGGGATTCGGCACAGTGCGGCTCGATCAGCACGACGCTTGCGAACCGTGCGGGCTCGGCGAGCGCCGCGCGCAGGGCGATGGAGGCCCCGTAACTGTGGCCGACGAGGTGGACGGGGCCGGACACCTCCAGGGCGTCGAGGAGCGTTCCCAGGTCGGCCACCGAGTCCTCGATCCGGTACCCGCGGGGCGGACGCTCCGAGAGCCCGTGCCCTCGCTGGTCGTACAGGATCGCATCGGCCCCGGCTTGGGCCACGGGGTTGGCGAGGCTGTAGTAGAGGCTCGACAGGTTGTCGATCACCAGCCCGTGCAGGAAGACGACGACCGGGCCGCCGGGTTGGGGGGCGCCGTCGGGGGACTGGCGGCGAAGGCGCTGGACGTGGAAGTCGATGCCGTTGGCGACGACGCGGGCCATGTCCCTACGCCTGCCCGAGGCGCAGGGATCGGGCGACGTGCCCGGCGAGCTGGCCGACGCTGAGGGCCAGGATCTCGTCGATCTCAAGCCCGGCGAGAAACGCCGTGAAGTCCACGCGCCCGGCGTAGCGCTCCTGCAACTTCTCGGCCATGGCGACGAACTCGATGCTCTCCAACTCGAGGTCGTGACTGAACGTCGTCTCCATCGTGACCTCGACGTCGAGCATGAACTCGTCGCCGATGACTTCGACGAGGATGGCGGTGATGTCCTCGACGATGCCCTCGAGTTCCACGGACGGGCTGATGCTCATATCGTTTCCTCCAATGTCCACGCCACGACGTGGCTGTTTTCGAGGATGCAGGTTGCAACCCGGTACGTCCGCTCGTGAGCGGTGGCCGTCAGCGTTTCGCCCGTGACCCCGGTGACGACGAAGTCCCGCGGCCGTCCCGCAAGCCCGGTGGCCTCAGCCTTTGCGACTGCCTCCTTGGCGCACCAGAAACGGGTCAGCCAGACGACCCGGCGGCCCCCTGCAAGGCTGTCCACCAGGGCGAGCTCCTCGGGCGTGAACGAGACGGCGGCGACAGCTTCCGTCACGGCACCGATCGCCTCCACATCGATGCCGAGACCAGGGCCGAGATCAGGCGCCGCCTCGCTGTTCGACGGTAGCACGATGGCGACGCCGAAGCCTGCGGTGTGGGCGATCGACACCGCCATCGGCATGCCACCCGGCCCCCGGAGCCACGGCTGGCCCCCGGCGTCGTTGCCCAGGGAGATCTCGGCCGGGAACAGCGCGCCCCGCCCCTGGCCCCACAGCAGGTGCCGGGCGGCGTCCTTCGCGGCGATGCGACCCAGCAGCCAGGCTCGGCGGGCCCGGGGGTTGCGGGCCTCGTACTCCGCTCGCTCGACACTGTTCAGGTACCGCCGCATGACCACTTCCTGCGACGCCTGGTCGGGCCAGCGGTCGGTCACCAGGCACCATCCTCCCGGCTGCGCCTGCCCGATGGCTGCCCGGGATGGTTGGGTGTGCAGCGCCGGGAAGATCACGTCGTCGCTGGCGAAGCGCCGGCACGTCCAGCCGTCGATCCTGGCCCAGACCTCTCCATCCGGGGTCCGGACCTCGAAGTCGCAGCGCAACGTGTCGGCGGTGAATGCGCGGATCGTCACGTCGCACGCCACCTTCGTCCCGGCCCTGGGATGGGGGCCGAAGAGGCTCACGCTCCCGATGTTGGTGGGAAAGGCGCTCCGGTCCACGGTGGCGGACACCTGCGCCCAGTGGCCGGCGAGCTGGCCCGCGCAGTCGAGCAGGGCGCCGGAGGCCGCGAGGGTCTCGATGACCCCGCGGATACCGTCGTCCCCGTAGGCAGTGATCTCCGTCACCCCGGCGAAGCGGGGGCCGTGGAACATCCACCCGTCCCCGTAGAGCCCAGCGGCATCGACGAGGGGAGCCCGGGCACCGGTGAGCGTCCAGCCGGCGGGAGCCGGGGCCTCCGGATATGCCTCGCCGAGGTGAACCAGACCTTCGGCGTATCCCTCGATCTTCACCCGGACGTACCCGTCGGCCTCTTCGTGGGTTTCCACGACCGTCATGGCCGGCGGAGCGACCACCAGCCATCGCAGCGCGCGGACGCTGCGGAATCCCACCACGGTGCGGGCGGGGTAGCGGGCGAGCGCCGCCTCGGCCATGACCTCCAGCAGCGTCGTCATCGGGACCACCGGGAAGGCGTCGGTAGGATCGGGCCACCCCGGGGCCTGCGGCACCAGGCAGTGGTCCAGGAGCTCGGGCATCGTGTCGAGCGAGAAGACCCGCGGCGTGCGCAGGACCCTTGTTTCCGCCAGAGGCGAGGTCAGGGGTGTGGTCAGGGGTGTGGCCAGCGGCGTGAGTACCTGGGTGGCGACCGCGGCCTCCTGGCGGATCAACGTCGCCGTGCTGGCCCGGACCGAGGAGGAGTAGCCGCCGCGTCCGACCGGCGGCGTTGCCTGGGGGAACTGCATCCCCTCCACCCAGAGGGCGGCCGCCACCCGGTCGAGCTGGGCGAGGCCGCTGTGCTGGGTGGACAGGGCGGCGATGGCGAGGTGCTCGCGCGTCCCCAGCGTGTCATGGACAAATCCCATCAGGCTGCCCGCTCCGACCTGGACGAACGCACGGGCGCCGTCGAGGTACATCGCCTCGACGAGCTCCCGGAACCGCACCGGCTCCAGCAGGTGCCGGAGCACCAGATCCCGGACCGCTGCGGGGTCGGTGGGGTACGGGGCGACGCTGGTGGCCGACCAGACCGGCAGCGACGGTTGCTGGAGTGAGAGGGCGTCGAACGCCGGCCGGTTCCCCTCCAGGAAGCCAGCCATCATCGGCGAATGGAACCCGGACCGGAAGGGGACGACCTGGCCGAGGACGCCGCGCTCCCGGAGCGTTGCCAGCAGGGTGTCCACCTGCTCGGGGCGCCCGCAGACGACGGACTGGTGCGGGCAGTTGTCATGGGAGACGACGACGCCGTCGAGGGGTCCGATCGCCGCAGCCGCCTGCTCGGCGCTGCAGCCCAGGGCGGCGTACGCGGCGTCGGGCAACTCCGTCCTGCCGATTCGGAACAGGCGGTCCAAATCTTCGCCGTCCTCCGGCTTCCACATCCCCGACACGATCATCGCGGTCCACTCTCCGAGGCTGTGGCCGGCGAGGAGGTGGGGGGTGATGCCGAGCCGTTCGAGTGCAACGGCAAGGAGGCGGCCCACGGCGACGATGTCGACGGCCTGGTCGACCAGCTCGCCGGTCCCTGCGATCGAGGGCCGGAGGAGGCCGAACCGGTCGGCGATGTCGTCCACATTGCCGAGTGGCTCCGGCTCGAAGCCGGGAAACAGGAAGGCGATCCGCCCATCGAGCAGGAGAGGGCGGTTGGTGAACCACACGTCGTTGCGGCCGCGCCACGGCGACCCGCGCTGGATGACCTTACGGGCGAGGGCCAGGCGCTCCGGCGTCGGGTCGACGACCGCCAGACGGCAGGTCGCCTCCTCGGCCGGCACCCCGGGCACGGCAGTGGGGTCCAGCTCGTGGAGGTCCAGCGCCGACAGGAGCTCGGCCGGGGACCCACCGGCAAGCCGCAGCGTGGTCTCCACCTTCTGCGCCGTCTGGGCAGGGGACGCCTTGAACGCCGCAGGGGGCCGGGCCTGCACCGAGGCCGGCGCGCCCAACTCGCCGCCGGCGAAGGCGGCTGCCGAGTCACGGCCGCCGGCCATGTAGACCGCCTGGCACGTCTCACGATCGCCCCAGGCGAGCTCGCCGAACAGTGCGGCGACCCCGTCCTCGGGCGCAATCATCGAGATGCCCCGGCGGGTGTAGTCGCGTTCCAGCTCGGGCGACACCATGCCACCGCCGGCCGAGGCCCAGGGCCCCCAGTCGATGGAGACCACACGTCCGGCCAGCCGGCCGTTCCACAGCCGCGCCAGGCTGTCGAGAGCGTCGTTGGCCGCCGAGTAGTCCACCTGGCCGGGGTTGCCGAAGACCCCCGAGACGCTTCCGAACAGCACCAGGAAGCGAAGCCCCGGGCGGCCCTCCAGCGCGGAGACGAGGGCGCGGGCGCCGTCCACCTTCGTGCGGAAGACCCGGGCGAAGCTCTCCGGTGTCTTGTCCACCAGCATCTTGTCCTCGAGCACGCCGGCGCCGTGGATCACGCCGTCGATGCGCTCCCAGTGGTCGTTGATCTGGTCGATCACCCGGCCGACGGCTTCCGGATCGCAGACATCGACGGAGTGGTACCGCACGGAGGCGCAGAGCGGCATCAGGGTTGCGAGCGTGGCGCGCACCTCACGGGTGGCGAGGATGCGCCGCATCGCCGCCTCCACCTGGGCCGGCGTCCCCACGCCCTGGCCGAGCAACGCCTGACGGAGCGAGGGCCGGTCGAGCGCTGCCGCAATGTCCGGATGCTCGGGGCGCTCCGGCGACGGTGTCCTGCCGAGGATCTCGATGTGGCAGCCGGCCGCCCGGGCGAGGGCGATGGCGCAGGTGGCGGTGATGCCACGGCCCCCGCCGGTGAAGACGACGACCGAGTCCGGACCGAGGCCGAGCTCCTCGATCGCCCGCACGAGGGGGTTCGGGGGAGCTGCTCCCCCGAGATCGAGGGCGCCCGCAGGCTGTGCTGCAGCGAGTGGTGACTCGACGACCCGCCGCGACGTCCGTGCCGCGCGGCGGTAACTGACGAAAGGGTCCCCGGACACGGCCAGCTCGCTGGCGATCTGCTCCGCGACGTGGGCCGGCCGCTGGCTCGTGTCGACTTCGACGGCCCGGACGCTGACGTTCGGGTACTCGCGGGCGATCGTACGGATGAGGCCGGCGACGCCCAGGCCGGGAACGGGATCCTCCGACCCGATGGCCACGAGGAGGTGGCCGGCGCCGCCGACCACCGCAGCACGGATGGCGGCGAAGGCCTGCGGCAGGATGGGGTCCTGACCTGGGCGGAGGGCCGCCACGTGGACGAGGCCGTCCACGGCGGCACACGAGGACTCCAGGAGGTGGTGGGGAGCGAGCAGCAGAGCATCGGCGCCTCGGGCGCGCAGGGCGGCTGCCGTGGCGGCTCCCACGCCCTCGCCCTCGTCGACGACCACAAACCGCTTGCCGGAAATGTCGGCCGGGGTCGTGGCCAGCCGGGCGGGCGCCGGCTCGACCACGTACCGGTGCGTCGGCTCGACCGCCGCCGACTCCGGAGTGACCGGTGTGGCGCGGGCCGCTGCGGGGGCGGCGGAGACCGGGCGTGGTACCGCCACGGGTGCGGCGGCCTCGATGGAGGCGCCCACGTGCTCGACGATCCAGGCCACGATGGACCCGATGGTCTTCAGCCGGGCGAGCTGCTCCACGATGCCTTCGGCGACCGGGACGCCACCGCGGGCGAGCCGCATGTGCTCGGCCAGCTCCATGATGATTTCGGTCCGCTTGATGGAGTCGATGGAGAGGTCGGCCTCCAGGTCCATCTCGGCACCGAGCATCTCTATCGGGTAGCCGGTTCGTTGCCCGACGATGCCGAGGATCACCTCGAGGAGGCTCTCCGCGGTGAGCGGCGCCACGCCGGCAGCCGCAACGGGCTCGGGCTCCGTCGCCGGGGTGGGTTCGGCGACAGTCACCGGGGCCGGCACCACGGGGGTGGCCGGCAGCGCAACCCCGACCTCCAGGACCCCGTTGCCTTCCGGCAGCGACGGCGTTCCGAGGAAGCCGAGCATGACCTCCTTCTGGGCGGCGACCAGCTCCCGGGTGGAGCGCAGGAACTCGAGCACGACTGCCTCGTGCTGCGGTGGCGCTGTGGCACCCGCCGGAGCGGGAGCAGCGGTTGGGGCGGCGGCAGGCGCTGCGGCGGCTATCGGGATCAGGAGGTCGCCGGTGGGATGCAGGCCGCCCGGCAGGAGGCTCCCAGCCGCGGTCCGGACGGTGTGGCCGTCGACGATCCAGCCCGGCCGGGCCGGCACCTCACGGGCGGCGGTCACCCGGCGGCCGTGGAACAGCTTGGCGACGTCCACCGGCACGCCTGCCGCAGCAAGCTCCGCCAGCGCGAACATGAGGCGGCGGAGGCCGGGTTCGCCCTGGGCGTCGCAGGCGACGGCGGTGTGCGCCCTGTCCCCGAGGATCTTGCCGACGAGTCCGGTGAGGACCCGCCCCGGCCCGGCCTCGACGAAGACCCGGGCCCCTGCCTCGTACATGGCCTCGACCTGCTCGACGAAGCGGACCGGATTCGCCAGCTGCCCCGCCAGCAGCCGGCGCATCCCGGCGGCCTCGTCGGGGTACGGCGCCGCGGTCATGTTCGACCACACGGGGTACGAGGGCGTCGCGAGCTCGTGGCTCTCCAGGACCTGGGCGAAGGCCCCCTCGGCGGTGGCGACCACCGGGCTGTGGAAGGCGCAGGCCACCGGGATGAGCCGGGCGACCAGGCCCTGGTCCTCCATCGTCTTCACGGCGGCTGCGACCGCATGGCTCGGTCCGGAGATCACCACCTGTTCGGGTGCGTTGTAGTTGGCGATGACGACCGAGGCTGCCACGCCAGCGGGGGCGGCGGCCAGTGCACGTCGCACGGCGGTGGCGTCGGCGGTGACGGCTGCCATGGTCCCGGGGTCGTCACCCGCCGCGGCGACGATCACCGCGGCCCGGTGCTCGCTGAGCGCCAGCAGGTCCTCCTGGCGGAGGGCGCCGGCGGATGCCAGCGCGATGACCTCGCCGTAGCTGTGGCCTCCGGCCATGTCGGGCCGGACGCCCAGCCATCCCAGCAGGTCGGAGACGGCGCTCCCGGCGATGCCCATCACCGGCTGCGCGACGCGGGTGTCGGTGATGGCCTCGCGCTGGGCGGCCAGGCCCTCGGGTGTGAAGGAGGCAGGCGGGAACATCGTCGTCGCGTACGGTGCTGCGGCGCATCGAAGGTGGCGCTGCAGGCGGGGGAAGGCCACGAAGAGGTCGGCCAGCATGCCCGGGCGCTGGCTCCCCTGGCCCGGGAACAGGAAGGCGACGGGCCCCCCGGAGGTCGAGTCGGCGGCGAAGATCCCGAGCTGTGCATCGCTGCGCCGTTCCCTCGCGGTGGGCAGCTTGCGCGCGAGGTCGTCGAGGCTGTCGGCCACGAGGGCGACCTGGACCTGCACGGTTCCACGGTTCGCCGCGACGCCCGCGGCGAGGTCGCCGAGCCCCAGGGGCCGGCCGGCGGCGTCGTTCGCGGCGAGCAGCGCCGCAAGCTTGTCGATGGCGACCACCGCGGCGGGGCCGTCGATGCCCCGGAAGCAGAACAGCTCGGCCGGCCACTCGTCGACGCCGAACACCGGCTCGGGAGCGCCGTCGTAGCCGCTCAGGACCGCGTGGAAGTTGGTGCCGCCGAAGCCGAAGGCGCTGACGCCCGCGTAGCGCTCCGCGGGGACGGTCGCCCACGGGCGGGCCTGCTGATCGAAGAAAAAGGGGCTTGTCGAGGCCTCCCAGCCGGGGTTCGGGACTTTGATCGGCCCGGTCGGCGGTCGCACGCCAGCATGCAGGGCGTAGGCGGCCTTGACGAGGCCGGCGATCCCGGCTGCGCACTTCGTGTGGCCGATCTGGGACTTGACAGAGCCGAGCACGCAGCTGCCCGGCGGGGCGCCGGCCTCCGTGAAGACATCGTTCAGGACCCCGAGCTCGGTCCGGTCGCCCACGACCGTGCCGGTCCCGTGCGCCTCCACCAACCCGACGGCAGCGGGCGACACCCCGGCCATGCGGTAGGCCCGCTCCAGCGCCAGCCGCTGTCCCTCTGGACGGGGGGCGGTGAGGCCGAGGGACTTGCCGTCGCTCGACCCCGCCACCGCCTTGACCACCGCGTAGACGCGGTCGCCGTCGCGCTCGGCATCGGCGAGGCGCTTGAGGACGACGCAGACGACGCCTTCGCCGAGGGTGATCCCGTCGGCTGCGGCGTCGAAGCTGCGGCAGCGGCCGCCGGGAGAGAGAGCGTGGGCGGCGGTGAACATCAGGTAGTCGTAGATGCCGTTGTGCAGGTCGGCCCCGCCGCACAGCACGAGGTCGCTTGCGCCGAAGGTCAGCTCCTTGCAGGCGACATCGAGTGCCGCCAGTGACGATGCGCACGCCGCGTCGACCGTGTAGTTGACGCCGCCGAGGTCGAGGCGGTTGGCGATGCGGCCGGCGATGACGTTCGCGAGCACGCCGGGGAACGAGTCCTCGGTTAGCGTGGGCAGGTGCTCCTCGAGCTCGGCCGGCAGGTCGCCGAAGTAGGAGGGGGCCAGCGCCCCGAACGTGTAGGCAGCCGCAAGATCGGTGCCCCCCTCCGCGCCGAACACGGCCGAAGCACGGCTCCGGTCGAAGGGCCGGTCGGCGTAACCGGCGTCGGCCAGCGCCCGGCTGGCCACCTCGAGGGCGAGGAGCTGGACCGGCTCGATGGCGGACAACGACGCCGGCGGGATGCCGTAGGCGAGGGCGTCGAAGGGCACCGGGGGGATGAACCCTCCCCACTTCGACGGCGAGGTGCGCCCGGCGTTGTGGCTGTACGTGTCGGCGTCGTAGTAGCGGTCGGCGTTCCAGCGGTCCGAGGGGACCTCGGTGACCCCGTCGACGCCGGCAAGGATGTTGGCCCAGTAGGAGGCGAGGCCGTCGGCGTTGGGGAGGACGCACGCCATGCCCACGACGGCGATGTTGAGGGGCGTGGCGGGCTCGGGGGCCACGGCAGCGAGGTCGCCGGCGAGGCCCAGGTCGGCCGCCCGGCCGGAGAGGAAGCTGGCGGCGCCGCTCGTCACCTGCCGGTGCAGACCTGCGATTGAGGTGGCCTCCGAACGGAGCGTCGCCACCTGGCCGAGCATGTACATCCCGGCCTCGCGCTGCTCGTCCTCGGTGACCTCGACCAAGCGGCTCTCGTCGCGGCGCAGGCCCTTGCTGGCGATCCGCAGGCGGCCGAGGTTGAGCTTCTCCAGCTCGCTCCACATCTCCTGGGCCGTGGCGCCGGCATCGGTGAGGCGGTCTTTGGTGGCCTTGAAGGCAGCGACGTACGGCGTGTCGGCGCATCGTGTGATGTGGCCCGGCGACGTCTCGAGCAGCACGGTCCGGTCGCACGACACGGCGGCCGCCTGGAACCCCTCCAGGATGGCGCCGGCCTCGACGGCCTCCCGGGTGAACAGGTATGCGGTCCCCATGAGGACGCCGATGGTGGCGCCGCGCTCGGCCAGTGGCGCCGCGGCGGCGGCGACCATCGCGGCGGACCGCTCGTCGTGGATTCCGCCGGCGAACAGGACATGGAGTGCTGCGTAGAACGAGGCGCCGCCGTGACGCTTGTCGTCGCCGAAGGCGAGGAGGTGCTCGATCTGCGCCTCCCACAACGGGAAGCTGGCACGCGGTCCGATGTGGCCCCCGCATTCGGAGCCCTCGAAGACAAACCTGCGAGCTCCATCGGCCAGGAAACGGTCCAGCAGGCCGGGGGAGGGGACGTGGAGGTAGGTGGGGATGCCATCCGCCTCGAGCGCGGCGGCCTGGGCAGGCCGGCCGCCTGCGATGAGCGCGAACGGGGGCCGGACCGAGCGCACCACTTCGAGCTGCGCCTCCCGCAGCTCGGGCGGGACGAAGCCGAGGATGCCCACGCCCCACTGCTGGCCGTCGAGCTGCTCCGATGCCTCCGCCAGGAGGGTCGCCACCTCGGGGCCGCGCATGAGGGCCAGGGCCAGGAACGGCAGACCGCCCTCGGCCGCGACGGCACCCGCGAAGGCGACCCGGTCGCTCACGCGGGTCATGGGGCCCTGCGCGACGGTGAGCGGAGGGCAGCGCTGCGCGGAGGCGAGGTGCTCGCGGATGGACGACCGGACGGCCTGGACGATGCCGCCGACGGTGCGGTAGCGCTCCGCGAGCCCGGCCGCGAAGGCGCCGTCCTGCCCGACGGGCAGCGGCCCTCCGGTGAGCCCGGGACCTGGCCGGCTGTAGACGCGCCGGCCCTCGACGAGGGCGGTCTCGCTCCCGTCCATCGACTGCAGGGCGGCGGCGATGTCGCTGGGGAGGTTCTCGCGGGCTTCGTTCGTCAGGGCAAGCTGGACGTCCAGGACGACGCCGGCCGCTCCGCCGGCGATGGCTGCGGCGGCGGTGTGGAGGCCGATGCCACCCGCAGCCCACACCGGCAGGCCTGGGCCGGAGCCGGCCACCAGCCGCTGGAGCAGGACGAAGGTGGAGAGTTCTCCGACCAGGCCGCCGCTCTCGGAGCCACGCGCCACCAGGCCGTCGGCGCCGCTCCCGGGGGCAGGGACCTCGTCGGGCGATGTGACCTCGAGGAGCACGCGCCGGCCGGGCCCCGCGTCGCGGGGCTGCCACGAGGCATCTGGCGCCAGCAGCACGGTGTCAACCGCGTCGGGGAGGTCGGAAGGCAGCAGGGGGCATCCCGCGCTCACGCGCACCCCGAAGGGTCCCCGGGCCCAGCGGGCTGTCTGTTCGAGCGCGGCGACCGCCTCGTCACGGTCCCGACCCAGGTCGAGCACGCCGAGGACACCCGCGCGCACCGCCGCTGCGGTCACGCGGGCGTCGGGTCGTCCGAAGGGCGAGATGGCAAGGACAAGGTCCCGCTGGTCCAGCGGGTTGGTCCTGGCTTGGGTGCTGGTAGGGGGAGGGGTGGTTCGAGGGCTTGGGTCACGGGTCGCGGCGCGCAGCGTTCGGGGGGGCCGTGGCGTGGGCATACGGTTCCTTCCGGTTAACTGGAGGTCTATTAGGTCAACCGTCGACCGCCATGTTTGAGTCTGAAGCTCTCGGGAGAGGGCTGCTTCTACGTAGTCAGCCGCCGCAACCATTTGGGGGACGGAGGGCCAGAGCGCGTTTGTGCAGCTGTTAGCAAGTAACCGCAGGCCAGGGAAGCGCTCCACGGTGTCCGATGAGGAAGGCCCGATCGTTACAGACGCAGCAAGGCGGTCGTAAAGCATCGAATCGGAAATCTCAAAATTCTCGCTTGTTCACCGAATGGCTAGAACCATCCAGACATTTGCGCAGGCCGAGCCAACGCCGTTGACCCCGCCCAATTCAGGCGCCATTCACCTCGGCGACTTGTCGCGATTCTTCATGAAGCACTGTGTAGGGTTTTCGGGTCCTGATGCGTTCTTACGGGTGGTGGGGGCCGGAGGCACGGGAGGAGGGCAGCGAGGGGGCTCTCTTCCGGGGCACTCCGGCCCCGCTTGACGCGCAGGCCGTCACAGGTCCTCGTCAGGTACCACGCTGGGATCGGGAAAACCGGGGGAATCCAGGACCCGGCTGGTACGCTCGACGACCCTGATTCCTCTGACCGGGGACAAGACGCCGTGACCAGAGCCCGCGCCGCCTCCATACTCGCCCTGCTGATCTTCGCCGCCTGCCTGGCCGCGGCTGGCAGGCCCCTCCCTGCCGCCGCCTCGCCGTACCCCTCGCCCACCGTGGAGCTGGCCGGCCACGGCTGGGGCCACGGCCGGGGCATGGGGCAGTACGGGGCCCTCGGCTATGCCACGCAGGGTTGGCAGTACCCGCAGATCCTCGACCACTTCTACGGCGGCACCCAGTCGGGTCAGAATCCAGCCCCCTCGATGTCGGTTCGGCTGACCGGCTTCGACGGTGCCGACACCATCGTCTTCCAGGAGCAGGCCCACCTCACGACGTCTGTGGACGGTGGTGCCGCCCGGTACGCAGCCCTGCGAGCGCACCTCATCGGCCCCAACCAGTTCGAGCTTGACTCCGGACCAACGTGCCAGGGTCCCTGGACCCTTGTGCAGGGCTCCACGGCCGGCCCGGTGACGTTCAGCCCGGCGGCACCCACCCCGTCGGGCAGCATGGACCGCAGCGAGCTGCTCCAGGGATGTCTCCCGGCGGGAGGGACCCAATGGTTGCGTGGGTCGGTCCGGGCGGTGGATGCCCAGGGGCAGGGCAACGCCGCCGACCAGCGCACGGTCAACGACCTCGGGATGGAGGACTACCTGCTCGGCGTGGTCCCCTCCGAGTCGCCCGCCTCGTGGGGCGACGTGGGAGGCGGTGCGGGCATGGAGGCGCTGAAGGCGCAGGCAGTCGCCGCCCGGTCCTACGCCGCGTCGCAGAACCGGTACCCCTACGCCAAGATCTGCGACACCGACTCCTGCCAGGTGTACCGGGGGCGCGCCCTCCAGAGCGCCTCTGGTTCCTATCGGGATGTCGAGGACCCCCGGGCCACGGCGGCAGTGAACGCGACCGCGGGCCAGGTCCGGGTCACCGGCGGACAGGTTGTCTCCACGGAGTTCTCGTCCTCGACCGGCGGCTACACGGCAGGAGGCCGGTTCCCGGCCGTCACCGACGACGGCGATGCGGTGTCCCTCAACCCGTACCACAACTGGGACGTCACGGTGTCGGTATCGACGCTGGAGAGCGCCTACGCCGGGATCGGCAACCTCGTATGGCTGCAGGTGACGCAGCGCAACGCCCTGGGCGACCTTGGGGGCCGGGTAACCCAGGTGCAGATCCAGGGGACGGCCGGTGTGACGACCACCACGGGCGACGACTTCGCAGCCCGGCTCGGTCTGCGCTCCAACTGGTTCCGGGTCGTGTACCCGGGGGGGTACTGGATCGCCGGCGCCGACGGCGGCGTGTTCTCGTTCGGGAACGCCCAGTTCTTCGGCTCGACCGGCGGCATCAGGTTGGCGAAGCCTATCGTCGGCATCGAGGCGACGCCGTCCAGGCAGGGGTACTGGCTTGTGGCCTCCGACGGTGGGGTCTTCTCGTTCGGCGAAGCTGCCTTCTTCGGATCCACCGGTGGCATCCGCCTGAACAAGCCCGTGGTGGGCATAGCGGGGCACCGCGCCGGTCTGGGCGTGACCGCCACCGCGTTGGGCTACTGGATGGTGGCGTCCGACGGCGGCATCTTCGCCTTCGGCGACGCGGGCTTCTTCGGCTCGACCGGCGGCATCCGGCTCAACCAGCCGATCGTCGGCATGGCCCCCACGCCCACCGGG
>JAOPZY010000019.1 GCA_025963875.1 Actinomycetota bacterium | reverse complement strand
CGGCCGAGCTTCTCCATGAAGGCGACGAGGCCGGGCGAGTCCTCCAGCATGAAGACGTTGAGGGTGACGCCCGACGCCGCCAGGTGCATCGCCTCGGCGAGGGTCTTGTGGATGGTCTCCGACGTCGGGGGCCAGGAGAAGAACGCCTCGGGGGCGCGCTCCGGGCCGATGTCCATGAGGTGGGCGGTGGGTTCGCCGTCGGTCACCATGATCACCTGTTTGGAGGCCCGGGGCTCCTCGGCGAGCAGGCGGCGGGCGAGCAGGAAGGCGTGCTGCATGTTGGTGCCGTAGACCCGCTCGAGCGGCGCCCGAGCGGTGAGGTCGGTGGGCTGGAGGCGCCGGGCATAGTCCGAGAACCCGATGAGGTACAGCTTGTCCTGCGGGTACTTGCCCTCGATCAGGGCGTGCAGGGCGAGGGCCATCCGCTTGGCCGGCAGCCAGTGGCCGCGCAGCGGCATCGAGAACGAGAGGTCCAGCAGCAGGGCGGTCGCCGTGCGGGTCCGGGTCTCGGCCTCCACCAGCTCGAAGTCATCGGGGCGGAGCTGGACGCGCGAGCGGGTGCCACCCCCGGAGGCGGTCGTCCGGAGCACGGCGTTGAAGATGCTGCGCTGCACCGCGATCTCGCCGGTGTCGCCGAACCGCCACGGCCGGGTGGCCCCCGTGGGCTCGGCGGCGCCGCCGGCCTCCCGGGTCTCGTGGACGCCGGCCTTCTCCGTGTGCAGCTGCTCGAACACCGCCACCAGGGCTCGCTCGCCAAGGCGCCGGGCGCCGCGCGGCGACACCTCGAGCTTGCCCTTCTGGCGAGTGACGACGCCGGACTCCTCCAGCACCTTCTCGATCTGGCGCAGCCGGCGGAGATCGGACACCGCATCGTCGCCGAGGGCACGGCGGAGCTTCTCCTCGTCGACGTCGTCCAGGCTGGCGCCCGGGTAGTCGCCGGCCATCGCCTGGTCCAGCTCGTCGAGGTCGCTGAGGGCCTCGACCGCCCCCACCGCCGCCGACAGGGGCATCGGCTGGTCGCCCATCATCCCGCTGCCCTCTCCGCCCTCGCCCATGGGCAGGTCCCACGGCAGGTGCGGGGCGAGGGCTCGGAGCTCGCCGGCGAGCTGGTCCATCTGGAACGCCAGGTCCATGTCGGAGAGGAGGGCCTGGGCCATCTCCTGGAGCTGACGGCGCTGCTCCGGCGAGAGGCTGGCGAGCAGCCGGCTCATCGCCGCCATCCGCTTCGCCAGCACCTCCAGCAGCTCGTCCAGGGTCCGGGGGTGCTCGGGGAACATGTCGCCGTAGCGGTCCATGAACCCCGGGAAGTCGTACTCCTCCCCCCGTTCCCGGGCGGCGATCATGGCGTTGAGCTCGGCGAGCATCTCCCGCACCCGGGCGACGTCCTCGGGTGTCACCTGCCCCATGCCGCCCGTGAGGTTGCGGAAATGGGCGTCGAGGATCTCCTTCTGCAGTTCCGCCACCAGCTCGTTGAACGCCTGCTGCGCCTCGGGATTGGTGAACTGGTAGTCCATCAGCTCCTTCAGCGCCCCCGCAGGGCTGTCCGGCAGGGTGTCGAGGAAGTTCTCCCGTATCCGAGCGTCCTGTGCGCGGGCGTCGTCTCCGGTGCGCGAGGCCAGCCAGTCCCGCTCCTGGGCGACGATCTCGTCCAGCCGTTCCTTGACCTCCGCCATCGCCCCGTCGAGGTTGAGCTCACGGTTTGCCCGCCGCCGCCTCGCGTCCAGGCGCCGCCGCAGGTCGTCGAGGCCCCCGAGCCGGCCGGGCATGCCCCGGCGCATGAGCCGGCGCATCGCCGACTGGGCGCCGTAGCCCGAGAGGATGTCGTCCGAGATCTCATCGAGGATGTCGCCGATGTCCAGGTCGGGCCCGAACGGGTCCTGGCTGCCGTCCCACTGTTCGTACCGGGACTGCACGGCGCCCTACGAGGTCCCGAACTTCCAGGCGCCCGGCCCGGCGGTGTGCTTCGTGAGGCGCTTGGAGAGGTGCAGCCCCTCCAGGGCGAACTCCAGGGCGGAGGCAGCCGACTGGCGGCTCTCCTCGGTGAGCTCGAGGCGCTGCATGATCCGGCCGAGGCCCGGCACCCTGCCGAACTGCGCCAGGAAGGTCTCGGCCCCCATGACGTCCGACGTCTCGATCGCCAAGCCCTCCTCGAAGAGCTGTTGCAGCGCGGAGAGGTTCTCTGCGCCGAGGCGGCGCCGGTAGACGTCCACGAGCGCACGCTTCAGCGCCTGCTCCAGGACCCATTCCTCCCGGCCCTCCTCGAGGGTCTCGAACTCGACGCGGCCCATCGACGCCCCGATCGCAGCCCAGAGGTCGACGGGCCTAGGCACCGCAGTGGGCTCGCCGGCCCGCACGGCCCGCCGCAGCGCGCTGGCGGCGACGGTCTCGAGGTTGCCGATCGTGTAGCGCACCGACACGCCGCTGCGCTGGTTCACCTGCGAGGACTTGCGGAGCTGGCGGGTGAGCTCGGCCAGGACCTCCTTCAAGAAGGCCGGCACGACCACCGGCGGTGCGCCGTCGCCCGGGGGCGGGATGGTGGCCTCCTGGTCCATGATGCGGATCTCGGCCTCGATCTCGACGGGGTAGTGGGTCCGCACCTGGGTGCCGAAGCGGTCCTTCAGCGGCGTGATGATGCGGCCACGGTGGGTGTAGTCCTCCGGGTTGGCGCTCGCCACGAGGACGATGTCGAGGTCGAGGCGGATCTTGTAGCCCCGGATCTGCAGGTCCCGCTCCTCGAGGATGTTGAGCAGCCCCACCTGGATCCGCTCCGGCAGGTCGGGGAGCTCGTTCACCGAGAAGATGCCGCGGTTGGTCCGCGGGATGAGGCCGTAGTGGATGGTGAGCTCGTCGGCGAGGTAGCGGCCCTCGGCCACCCGGATGGGGTCGACGTCGCCGATGAGATCGGCCACCGAGGTGTCGGGGGTCGCCAGCTTCTCGGCGTAGCGGGCGTCGCGGCCGATCCAGGCCACCGGCGTCTCGGGCCCCAGCTCCGCCACGAGGGCGCGGCACCGTGCGCAGATGGGGTGGTAGGGATGGTCGTTCACCTCGCAGCCCTCGATGACGGGGATCTCGTCGTCGAGCAACTCGACGAGGTGGCGGATCAGCCGGGTCTTGGCCTGGCCGCGTTCACCGAGCAGGATGATGTCGTGGCCGGCCAGGATGCCCCGCTCCAGGCCGGGGAGCACCGACGTGCCGTAGCCCACGATCGACTCGAAAAGTTCCTGGCCCCGCCCCAGCCGCTCGAGCAGGTTCGCGCGAAGCTCCTGCTTGACGGTCCGGTCGGCGTAGCCCGCAGCCCGGAGCTGCCCAACCGTTGTGGGCCGGCTCAAGCAACCTCCCTAAAGGTACTGGCCGGTCGCATGCTCGGGGGCCCTGCTCATGGCTTCCTGGGGAGAACGGTCCTGCGGTCGACCCTGCTGGAGGGACAGGTTCGCCTGCATCTGCTGATACTGCATGGCAGCCTGCAGGCCCTGGAACAGGCCGCTGAGCCAGCCGATGAGCCCGGCATAGGCCAGGCGGACCTCCTGGGATGTCGCACCGTCCTTGAAGGGGAGGCCCAGGTCCATCGCGTCCAGTTCCCTGCGGAGCGTGTTCGGCAGGCCCTCGGCGATCTCGGTCGAGACCCGCTGGTAGAGGGCGGCCAGCTCGTCGGCCGTGTGCTCGTTGGGGTCCATCTGGCGCAACTCTTCGAGCACTGCCTTGACCAGACCGGCGAGCCGCAGCAGCTTCTCGGGGTCGAGGGGCCGGTCCTCGTCCTGCTGTTCCGCCGCCGGTTGCTCAGCCATGCACCCCAGCGTACCCGTTCTTCCTGAGAACAGCGGTGTCCCCTGCCCCTGGCTCTCCACTGGGGGCAATGTTCGCGAATTGTTCACATGAACGTCCCAAAGCCGTCGCCTTTGCGACACGCAGCACGGCTAGCCTCGCTCTTGGATGACTCGGGGACGGGAGGATGACCGGTGACGGACGCTACCACTAACGGGCTATTCCGGCGGCTCAGGCGTGCGACCTCCCGGACATCTCCCGCCCCCGGTCCCACTTCTCCCACGCATCCCGAGAGCTGGCTGCGCCACGCCTCGGACGAGGTGCTCCGGGTGGAGGACATCGTCGAGCCCGTCTGGGTCATCGAGCTGGAGCTCGACAGCTAGAACCCAACTCCTACGAGGCCCGGGCGGCCCTCCTGCTCGAGTGCGCGGTCGCCCCCTCCAGCAGGTCGAGCACTGCGGCTTCGAGGGCGTCGCGCATGCCGGTCCCCTCCTGCTGCCCCAAGGCCAGCGTCGGGTCGATGGTCGTTCCCTGGTGGTAGAAGTCGATGACCCTGGGATCGATGTAGGAACGGCGGGCGACCGCCGGCGTGTTGCCGAGGTAGTGCGACACCTCCTTCACCGCCCGCACGACCGCCCGGTCCCGGGCACGCTCCGACGGCACTTCCGTCGACACGCCGAGAGCGACGGCGGCGAGGACGGTGGCTCCCCACGTCCGGAAGTCCTTGGCGCTGAACTCGCCTGCTGCGTGCTGGCGGATGAAATGGTTGATGTCGGATGACCGGACGTCCACCCAGCGCCCTCCCTCCCGGAACGCCAGCAGTTCCGGCCCTCCGCCCCGCCGGGCCTTGAGGCGCGACACGATGCCGAACACCTCCGGGTCGACGATGGACTGGATGCGCCGCTGTCCGCTCTTGGCCGGGTAGTCGAACAGCAGGGTCGAGGGTTTCTGCACCTTGACGTGGGTCTTGAGCACCGTCGCCAGCCCGAAGCTGGAGTTCTCCTTGGCGTAGCGCTCGCTCCCGACCCGGAAGAACCCCTCGTCGAGCAGGCGCACGGCGCAGGCGAGGACCCGGTCCCGGCTCAGGTCGTCCCGGCAGGCCAGCTGATCGGTGACGGCGCAGCGCAGGTCGGGGAGCGCCCGTGCAAAGGCCACCATGCGGTCGAACTTCGCCTGGTCCCGGCGCACCCGCCAGCGGGGGTGGTAGATGTACTGGCGCCGTCCTCGTGCGTCCAGGCCCACCGCCTGGATATGGCCGTTGGGAATGGGGCAGATCCAGACCTCGGTCCACGCCGGGGGGATGACGAGGGAGCGGATGCGCTCGAGCGTCTCCGCGTCGGTGACCCGCCGGCCCCGGGGGTCGAGATAGACCCAGCCGCTGCCGGCGCGGCGGCGGGTGATGCCGGGGTCGCACCAGCAGACTCTGCGGAGCTCCCTTGGCACGCGGCGCCGGTCTAACAGGTGGCGCGGCTGGGGCGGATGTGCAGTCGCACGACGCTGCCCCCCGGGCCGGTCCGCACCTGGACCAGGTCGCAGAGGTGGTTGACGAGCCAGAGGCCGAATCCGCCCACGGCCGTCGGGCTCGGAAGCCGCCGCCCGGCGAGGGGGTCGGCGATCTGCCCGGTGTCGTGCACCTCGCAGATCAACGTCGGGCCCTCCTGCCAGATCGTGAGCGCGCCGCGCTGGCCCCCGTGGCGGAGGCTGTTGGTTGCCACCTCGTTGACCGCCAGGACGACGTCGGACGTGCGCTCGGCGTTGAAACCGGCGGCATGGGCGTGCCGGCTGACGAAGGCCCGGAGCTCGCGAAGCTGCCCCATCGCAAAGGCAAGCTGCTCGAACCTCGCCGGCGGGTGGGGCAGGGCCACCTCGTACGGCCTTGCCGGCCCCCCCTCCAGGCGCCAGCCCATGCTGGGCACGACCTGCCCGATGCTGTACACGAAGGGATGGCTGCGCGCCGCCTCCTCCAGGACCTCGGGTCCGAGGGCAACGTCGTACGGGCACAACATGCGGAAGGAGGGCGTGCTGTCGAAGGCGTGGTTGATGAGCGACTCGTGCTGCTGGCACTCCACGAGCTCGGCGGAGCTGCGGGCCGCCTGGATCGGCTCGCCAATGCCCCGAACGCCGCGGCCGGGCACCCGCTCGTCGACGAACCTCATCCACACCGGGATGATGCGAGCGGGGTTCGCGCCGACGGTGGCCATGTCGGCGAACCGCACGCGATGGGCATCCTTCGCCAGCTTGGAACGGAGGAGATCGATCTTGTCCTGGCCGAGCAGGGCCAGCACCTGCTCGCCGGCGTCGAGGCCCTCCTGCAGGAACGGGAGTGTTCCCGCGACGAAATCGTCGCCCGTGGCATAGACGAACGCCTCGTGCGAGAAGCGCTCCTGGCTCCCCACCGCCGGGCGCGCCTCGTAGGGCGACCCCGGCTCCGTTTCCTGCATCATGTGGCCCCGTCTCCTCGCCGCGCAGCGGTCAGGCCGGGATTGCTCCCGCGCCTCGACACTCGCCCGGCTTCGCCCGTGCGCTCCACATCTCCGGACGGAAATTCCCTGCCCGGAGACCTCCTAAACGTCCCGGATGGACACCGGTATTTCCCAGGTGTTCGGCGGGGGGCAGAGGGTACACGAAATATGACGGCAACATTCCGAGAGGAGAGTCGGCATGGGAGAAGGTCAGATCATCGAGGACAGTGGCGACGAAGTGAAGGAGCGCACTGGCGCTGACACGCATGGCTGGGCTCCCGACGTCGGCAAGGAGGGCAGCGAGGAGGGCCACAAGGCCGGCCAGAACGCTTTCCAGGGCGGCGGAAAAAGCGCCGGCCCGGCGGAGGGCACCCAGACCAGCAATTAAATCCCATCCCCTGCAAGCACCGGACCGGGCCCGAAGGGGCCCGGTTTTTTCTGCGCCATGACGTGCCTCATGGAGCCCCTCATGAAGGAGGTGTGAACTCTGACGGGCGGGCGGTTTGAGGGCGGGAAGTGCGGGAAGGCACTAACCGCTATGCGTGTCCTGGGGGTTAACGCCGTTTTCCACGATCCGGCGGCGGCAGTCGTCGTGGACGGCAGGCTCGTCGCGGCGGCGGAGGAGGAGCGCTTCACGCGCCGCAAGCACGGCAAGACCCCCGTGCCGTTCTCCACCTGGGAGCTGCCGGAGCAGTCCGCCCGGTGGTGCCTGGAGCGGGCAGGGCTGGAAGCGGAAGACCTCGACGCCGTGGCCTACTCCTACGATCCCACCGAGGCCCCCCTGAGCCAGGACCTCACCGCCAACGATTGGGAGGGGCTCCGAACCCTCTATGCCAGCCGGGCCGGCCTCTTCCTCCAGACCGTGCTCCCGGGCCTGGACCCGGGACGGCTGCGCTTCGTCCGTCACCATGTCGCGCACGCCGCCTCGGCGGCGCTCGCCGCCCCGTGGCCGAGCTGCGCCGTCATGGTGCTGGACGGCCGCGGCGAGCGGACGTCCTACCTCGCCGGGAGGGCGGTCGACGGAGGGATCGAGGTCCTGGCCACCCAGCAGCTGCCCCATTCGCTAGGGCTCCTGTACGAGGAGTTGACCGCGCACCTGGGCTTTCGCCGGTCCTCGGACGAGTACAAGGTGATGGCGCTCGCCTCGTACGGCGAGCCCGTGCACCTGGCGGAGCTGCGCCAGGCCGTCCACACGAATCCCGACGGGACCTTCCACGCCGGCCCCCTTAACTGGCAGACCCTCGCCAAGGCGCGCGGGCCCGGGGAGGAATGGCGACCCGAGCATGCCGACCTCGCCGCGAGCGTGCAGGTCCGCCTCGAGGAGATGATCCTCGAGCTGGCGGCGTGGCTCCAGCGCCGGACGGGCGAGCGAAGGATCGCCCTCGCGGGGGGCGTGGCCCTCAACTGCGTCGCGAACTCCCGGCTCTGGCGGGAGGGGCCCTACGAGGAGATCTGGGTCCAGCCCGCCTCCGGGGACGCCGGCACCGCCCTGGGGGCCGCGCTGGCGGTGGCACGGGATGGCGGCGACCAGGTCCAGCCGATGACCTCCGCGGCGCTCGGCCGGGAGTGGACCGACGGCGAGCTGCAGGCATGGCTGCACCGGGCGAGGGTCGGCTACGAGCGGCCTTCTGACATCGCCGCGGCGGTCGCGGAGGTCATTGCCGGCAACGGCGTCGTGGCGTGGTTCCAGGGCCGCAGCGAATGGGGCCCCCGGGCGCTCGGGCATCGCAGCCTCCTCGCCAACGCCACCGACTCCCGCAATCTGGAGCGCCTCAACGACATCAAAGGCCGAGAGCAGTTCCGCCCCGTGGCGCCCATGGTGCCGCTGGATCGGGCGAGGGAGATCTTCGACGGCCCCATTCCCAGCCCCTACATGCTGTTCACCCACCGGGTGCACGCCGCATGGGCACCGCTGATCCCGGCGGTCGTCCACGTGGACGGCACGGCCCGTATCCAGACGGTGGATGCCGGGGACGAGCCCCTGCTGGCGCGGATGCTCTCGGAAGTCGATGCCCGTACCGGTGTCCCGGTGGTGGTGAACACCAGCCTCAACACCGCGGGCCGTCCCATGGTGGACAGCCCGCGCGACGCCCTCGAGTGCTTCGGCTCCGCCCCCGTCGACGCCCTCGCCCTGGGCCCGTTCCTCGTGCGAAGGAATCCGTTCAGCCCGCCGGGTCCATGACCGCTCCGCCGTCGTTCGACATCGTTGTCCCGACGATCGGGCGCGCCTGTCTCGGGGACCTGCTGCAGGCCCTGGCGAGTGGCGGTGTGGCCAGCAGCGACGCGCGGATCTTCCTCGTCGACGACCGGATCGTCGATCACCGCAACGGGGGCGGCGGTCCCACATCCTTGAAGGAGGCAGTCCCCCCGGCGCTGCGCTCGCTCGTCGTCGTGATCCCGAGCCGCGGCCGGGGTCCGGCGGCGGCCCGCAACGCAGGGTGGGTGGCCTCGGGCGCCGAGTGGGTGGTGTTCCTCGACGACGACGTCGTCCCGACCCGGACGTGGCTCGCCGACCTGACCGCCGACCTCGCGACCCTCGCTCCGGACGTCGGTGCGAGCCAGGGCCGGATCAGGGTGCCGCTGCCCGCCGTCCCCACCGACTGGGAGCGCAACGTCGCGGGCTTGGAGGGCGCCCGGTGGGCCACCGCCGACATGGCGTACCGCAGGGCTGTCCTCGCAGCCGTCGGAGGCTTCGACGAGCGGTTCCCCCGGGCCTACCGGGAGGACGCCGACCTCGGGCTCCGGGTGACCGGAGCGGGGTTCCGCATCGTTCGGGGGGAGCGGCACATCACCCACCCCGTCCGTCCGGCCGGCCTGTGGGTCAGCCTGCGGCTCCAGAAGGGCAACCGCGACGACGCCCTGATGCGGGCGGTCCACGGCCCTGCGTGGCGTGAGCGGGCCGGAGTGCCCCGGGGTCGCCGGCCACGGCACCTTGCAACCACCGCCGCCGGCACCCTCGCCCTCGCCGGGCTGGCGGCGCGCCGCCGCTGGCTTGTCGCGCTGGCGTTGGGAGCCTGGCTTGCCGGCACGTCCGAGCTCGCCTGGGCCCGCATCGCACCCGGGCCGAGAACCCGGCGGGAGGTGGCCACGATGCTGGCGACGAGCCTCGTCATGCCCCCGGTGGCCTCGTACCACTGGATCGCCGGCAACGTGGCCGTGAGGCGGCTCGCTGGGCGGCAGTGAACGTTTTCGTCTGGCACGTCCACGGCTCGTGGACCACCGCGTTCGTCCAGGGATCGCACCGGTACCTCGTTCCCGTGCTCCCCGACCGGGGGCCCGACGGACGGGGGAGGGCCCGCACCTGGGAGTGGCCCGACTCGGTGTCCGAGGTCACTCCCACCGAAGCTGCGGTCGCCGGCGTCGACGTCGTCGTGCTCCAGCGCCCCGAGGAGCTCTTCGGCATGGCCGAGGCATGGCTCGGGGGGCGCAGGCCCGGACGGGACGTACCGGCGGTGTACGTCGAGCACAACGCCCCCCAGGGCCGGATCGGCGCCATGCGCCACCCTGCGGCCGACTGGCCGGACCTGACCATCGCCCACGTCACCAACTTCAACCGGCTGTTCTGGGACACGGGCTCGACGCGCACCGTCGTGGTGGAGCACGGCATCATCGATCCCGGCGAGCGCTACACGGGCGAGCTGGCGCGTGCGGCGGTCGTGATCAACGAGGCCGGCCGCCGCGGCCGGGTCACCGGCACCGACCTGCTGGAGGGCTTCGCAGATGCGGTCCCTGTGGACCTGTTCGGGATGGGGGCGGGGGCGCTCGGGGGCGTCGAGGATCTTCCCCAGGACCGGCTGCACACGGAGATGGCGCGCCGGCGCGTCTACCTGCACCCCGTGCGATGGACCTCCCTCGGCCTGTCCCTCATCGAGGCCATGCAGCTGGGCATGCCGGTCGTGGCCCTCGCCACCACCGAGGTCCCCGAGGCGGTCCCCCAGGAGGCGGGCGTGGTCTCCACAAGGGTCGAGGCACTCCAGCAGGGCCTCAGGGATTTCATCGCCGAGCCGGACCGCGCCATGCTGGCCGGAAAGCACGCCCGGGCAGCGGCGCTGCAGCGCTACGGGGTGACCCGCTTTCTCGATGACTGGGACACCGTGCTGGCGGAGGTCACGCGATGAAGGCCGCGCGCCCCCGGCTTCTGGCCCTCCGGGCCCTCGGCCTTGGCGACTTCCTCACGGGTCTGCCCGCCCTCCGGGCACTGACGGCGGGGTTCCCGCAGCACGAACGGCTGCTGGCGGCCCCCGAGGTGCTCCGGCCGCTTGTGGAGCTCTCCGGCTGCGGCTTCTCCCTGGTCGACGTCGGACCGCTGCAGCACCTGACCTCCAGGCTCGACCGGCCCCAGGTGGCGGTGAACCTGCACGGCCGGGGGCCCCAGAGCCATCGCCTGCTGCTCGAGACGAGACCGGGCTGCCTCATCGGTTTCTCGCACCCGGCCGTCCCGGAGTCCGACGGGTCGCCGGACTGGCGCTGGGAGGAGCACGAGACCCGGCGCTGGTGCCGCCTCCTGTCCGAGACGGGGATCGGTGCCGACCCGGAGACGCTGCACATCGACGCCTCCTCCCTCGACGTGCCGGACCGGTTGCGGGCCGCAATCGTCGTCCACCCCGGCGCCTCCAGCCGCGCTCGCCAGTGGCCGCCGGAGCGGTGGGCGGCGGTGGCCCGCGCGCAGGCCCTCGCCGGCCGGCACGTGGTCCTCACGGGCGACGCCAGGGAGCGGCCGCTCGCCCTCGCCATCGCGCGGGAGGCCAGCCTGAACCCGGATTTCGTGCTGGCCGGGCGCACGACCCTCCTGCAACTCACGGCGCTCGTCGCAGCGGCCGCACTCGTGGTGTGCGGGGACACCGGCATCGCCCACCTCGCCACCGCCCTCGGCACCCCGTCGGTGGTCCTCTTCGGGCCGACGTCGCCGGCGCGGTGGGGCCCGCCGGTCGGCCGGTGCCATCGCGTGCTCTGGAAGGGCACGACCGGCGATCCCCACGCGGCCGAGCCCGACGCCGGCCTGCTCGGCATCGGCGTCGGGGAGGTGCTGGAAGTGATCGATACGTCTCTCGGGGTGCTGCGATGACCCGCAGGATCGCGATCATCAGCGAGCACGCGTCACCCCTGGGGCTGTTGGGCGGGGTGGACAGCGGCGGCCAGAACGTCTACGTGGGCCAGGTCGCCCGCAACCTTGCCGCAATCGGCTACGACGTCGACCTCTTCACCCGGCGGGACAGCGACCTGCTCCCGGACGTGGCCGACTGGGTCAACGGTGTCCGCATCGTCCACGTCCGGGCCGGCCCCGCGTCGCCGGTCCCCAAGGAGCAGCTCCTCGGGCTCATGCCCAGGTTCACGTCCCAGGTCCTTCGCTTCGCCGCCCGCCAGGAACGGGGCTACGACGTCGTCCACGCGAACTTCTTCATGTCGGCGATGACGGGGGCCGAGATGAAGGCGCACTTCGGGATGCCGTTCGTCGTCACCTTCCATGCGCTCGGGCGGGTGCGCCGCCAGTACCAGGGGGCGGCCGACCAGTTCTCCGACGAGCGCTTCGCCATCGAGGACCGCTGCGTTGCCGAGGCCGACCACATCATCGCCGAGTGCCCGCAGGACCAGGAGGACCTCGTCAACCTCTACAACGCGGACCCGGCCCGCATCACCATCATCCCCGGAGGCGTCGATCCCGGTGAGCTGTGGCCCGTGGCGAAGCCGCTGGCCCGGGCGCACCTCGGCCTGCCGGCAGACCGGCCGATCGTGCTGCACCTCGGGCGCCTGGTGGCCCGCAAGGGCGCGGACAACGTCGTCCAGGGCTTCGCCCGCCTGGTTCGGCACCACGGCATCCCGGCGCGCCTCGTCATCGTGGGTGGGGACAGCGACGAGCCGGACCCGCAACGTACCCCCGAGATCGGCCGCCTTCAGGACATCGCCAGGGCCGAGGGGGTGGCGGATGCCGTCACGTTCACCGGGCGCCGGGGGAGGGACGCGTTGAAGCTCTACTACAGCGCCGCCGACATCTTCGTCACGACCCCCTGGTACGAGCCCTTCGGCATCACGCCGCTCGAGGCGATGGCGTGCGGGACGCCGGTGATCGGCTCGAACGTCGGGGGGATCAAATTCACGGTGCGTGACGGCGAGACCGGCTACCTCGTGCCCCCGAAGGACCCCGACGCGCTCGGCGAGCGCCTGGCCCATCTCCTCCAGCACCCCAAGCTGCTGGTCCTCCTGGGCAGGCAGGGCACCCGGCGTGCCCGCGACCTGTTCAGCTGGCAGGGGGTCACCCACTCGATAGCGTCGCTCTACGAGGAGCTCCTTTCGGCGCGGGGGCGCCGTCACAACGACGGGCGGCTTCGGCGCCTGATCGATGGCGGCTTCACCGAGTCGCGGGCGGCCTTAGAGGACGCGGCCCGGCTGCTCCCGGGTTCCATTCTCGACGCCGCGCATACCGTGGCGGGCTGCCTCGCGCGCCGGGGCAAGGTGCTGGTCTGCGGCAACGGCGGCAGTGCCGCCGACGCCCAGCATTTCGTCGGCGAGCTTGTCGGGCGATTCAAGCTGGCGGACCGCCCGGCGCTGGCGGCACTGGCACTCACCGCCGACAGCTCGGTGCTCACCTGCTGGTCGAACGACGCCGGGTACGAGGCGGTCTTCGAGCGCCAGGTCGAGGCCCTCGCCCGCCCCGGGGACCTCGTCGTGGGCATCAGCACGAGCGGGCGCTCCGAGAACCTCCTCCGCGCGTTCCGCAGAGCCACCAGCCTCGGTGTGGACACCCTGGCCATCCTCGGCCGGGACGGCGGTCCCCTCCGCCAGCTTGCCGGCTGCAGCCTCGTCATCCCATCCACGGACACCCAACGGATACAGGAGGTGCACATCTTGGCCATCCATTTGATCTGCGAGCTCGTCGAGGACCTGCTCTTCAGCGAGCAGCGGTGGAGCGAGGGCCCGCCGCTCCGCCTTGCTTCGCTCGACGCCGGTGCCGGTGTTGCCGAGCGGGACATGGCGGCCGGCCAATGAGCGATCTCCTCGACAGAAGGTCCGGCACGCTCGACCAGCCCCTGGCCGGCAGGGTGGCAATCGTCACCGGGGGCGGGCGTGGCCTCGGTGAGGCGGTCTGCACCTGCCTGGCGGAGGCGGGGGCCAGCGTGGTTGCCTGCGACATCCGGACCGAGGCCGCGGAAGCGGTGGCCGACGCCATCCGCGCCGGCGGTGGCGAAGCCAGGGGCCTCCCCCTGGACGTGGCCGACCAGCACCAGGCGGACGCGGTGGTCGAGGAGACGCTCGAGGTCTATGGAAGCGTGGACGTCCTGATCAACAACGCCGGCATCGACGCCACGCTGCCCTTCGACGAGATGCCGGTGGAGACCTTCGACCGTATCCTCGACGTCAACCTCAGGGGGCCGGTGGCCATGGCGCGTGCCGTCTTCCCGCACATGCGGCAACGGGCTGGCGGCCACATCGTCAACGTTGCCTCCACCGCCGCCAAGCGGTCCTGGCCGAATGCGTCCGCCTACCATGCGAGCAAGTGGGGCCTGCTGGGCTTCAGCCACGCCCTCCACACCGAGGCCAGGCCGCTGGGGATCAAGGTCACGGCGGTCGTGGCCGGTGGCATGCGGACCCCCTTCCTGTTCGAACGCTTCCCGGATCTCGATCCAGGTGTGCTCCAGGACCCGGCCAGCGTGGCACGGACCATCCTGTTCGTTCTGACGCAGCCGGACGGGACGGTGATCCCGGAGGTGACCGTCCTGCCGATGCGGGAGACCTCGTGGCCCTGAACCGCTTTCACCGGCGCCGGGCTGTCTTCCTGGACAAGGACGGGACGCTGGTGGAGGACGTGCCCTACAACGTCGACCCGGACCGGATCTGCCTCACGGCACGGGCGGGGGCCGGCCTGGGCATGCTCCACCGGGCCGGGTTCCGGCTGGTGGTGGTCACGAACCAGTCGGGCGTCGCCCGTGGCATGTTCGCCGCGGAGGCGCTCGTCCACGTCGAGCACCATCTCCGTCGGCTGCTCGCACGGGAAGGCGTCCCGCTGGCGGGCTTCTACTCCTGCCCCCACCTTGCGGCCGGATGTTCCTGCCGGAAGCCACAGCCGGGGCTGCTGCGGCGCGCGGCCGAGGAGCTCCGGATCGACCTCGCCGCATCGTGGATGATCGGCGACATTCTCGACGACGTCGAAGCTGGCCGGTCCGCGGGCTGCGGGACCGTCCTCCTCGACAACGGCGGCGAGACCGAATGGCAGCTGAGCCCCGAGAGAATGCCGGACATGCTGGCGGACGACCTCCACCACGCGGCCTCGATGATCCTGCGGGGCTCTCGCCTCGAGGTCGGGTGAGCACATGAGCCTTGCCCTGCCGCATCTCGCCGGGAGCCTGCGGGGGCTCAAGGTGGTCGTGATCGGCGACGCCATGCTCGACGCGTACGTGTCGGGCAGCTCGGGGCGGCTCGCCCAGGAGGCGCCGGTGCCCGTCGTGGCGGTGTACCGCTCGGACGAGGCGCCCGGTGGGGCAGCGAACGTGGCAGCGAACGCCGCAGGCCTCGGTGCCCAGGTGCGCCTGCTGTCGGTCGTGGGCGACGACCCCGAGGGTCATCGCCTCACGAGGGCCCTGCGCCGGTCGGGCGTCGACACCGGCGGCGTGCAAGCCCGACCCCTGCGCCGGACGCTCTCCAAGACGCGGGTGATGAGCGAGCGCCACATGCTCGTGCGCTTCGACGACGGAACGACGTCGCCAATCGATGCCGAGAGCCAGGAGGTCATGGCGGGCACCCTGGCGGAGGCGTTTGCCTCCTGCGACGCGGTGGTGGTCTCCGACTACGGCTACGGCGTGCTCACCCCGGGAGTCGTCGCCACGCTGGGTCGTCTCCAGGCGGCGGAGCCCCGGCTGCTGGCCGTGGATGCCAAGCACCTGGTCCGCTACGCGCGGGCCGGGGTCACCGTCGTGAAGCCCAACTTTGCGCAGGCCGTCTCGATGCTGGGCTCAACGCCGCCGGGGGGTCCCGGCTCGCGCGCGCCGTGGATGGCCGAGCAGGGGGAGCGGCTGCTGGAGCGCTGCGGGGCCGACATCGTCGCCGTGACGCTGGACGCCGACGGGGCGCTGGTGTTCGAGCGCGGCCGGCCGCCCCACCGCACGCACGCCCGGCCCCATCCCCAGCTGCGGGCCGCCGGCGCAGGCGACACCTACCTCACGGTGCTGACGCTCGCCCTCGCCGCCGGCGCGGACACGCCGAGCGCGGCCGAGCTTGCATCGGCCGCCGCCGCCGTCGTCATGGCCAAGGAGGGGACCGCCACCTGCTCCGCCGCCGAGGTGGCGGAGATGCTCGGCCCGGGGGGCAAGCTGCTGGGTGCCGAGCAGGTAGCCGAGCGGATGGCGTTCCACCGTGCCCAGGGCCACCGGATCGTGTTCACCAACGGGTGCTTCGACATCCTGCACCGGGGCCACACCACGTACCTCAACCGGGCGAAGGCGCTCGGCGACGTCCTCGTCGTCGGCGTCAACACCGATGCGGGGGTACGGCGCCTCAAAGGTGCCGAGCGGCCGATCAACCATCTCGAGGACCGCATCGAGGTCCTGGCGGCGCTGTCGTGCGTCGACCACGTCGTCGCCTTCGGCGAGGACGACCCCAGCCGACTCATCCGCTCCGTACGTCCCCACGTCTTCGCGAAGGGGGGCGACTACACCCGGGAGCTCCTGCCCGAGGCAGCCGTCGTCGAAGAGCTCGGGGGCACGGTGGTCCTCCTCCCGTACGAGGCTGACCGGTCGACGAGCCGGATCATCGACCGGATCCGCGTCGCTCCGGGCTGACGGGGTGGCGTGGCAGCACGCGCGGCGGGTGCTGGCCGTGCGGCTCGACGCCATGGGCGACGTGGTCATGACCGGCCCCGCGATCCGGGCGCTCGCCGGTTCCCGAGGCGCCCCTCAAGGCGCCGGATCAACTGAAGCCCGCAGCCTCACGCTCCTGACCTCGCCGGCGGGGGCGGAGGCTGGCTCGCTCCTGCCGGGGGTGGACGATGTCATCTGCTACGAGGCGCCGTGGATGAAGGCATCGCAGCCCCGGACCGGCAGCGCCGATCTGGCCATGGCCGGCTGCCTTCGGCAAGGGTGCTTCGACGCCGCGGTCATCTTCACCGTCTACAGCCAGAGCCCCCTCCCTGCCGCGCTGCTGTGCCACCTGGCCGGTATCCCGCTCCGGCTGGCCCACTGCCGTGAGAACCCGTACCAGCTCCTGACCGACTGGCTCCCTGAGCCCGAGCCGGAGGCCCTCCTGCGCCACGAGGTCCGCCGGCAGCTCGACCTTGTCGGCTCGGCCGGCTTTCGGGTGGCCGACGAGCGCCTCGGCCTCCGGATCCCGGCGGCCGCCTCCCGGCGCACGTCGTCGGTGCTGGCGGAGCTTTCACCCGGGCCGGTCGTCGTGGTGCACCCGGGGGCGTCGGCTCCTTCCCGGCGCTGGCCTGCCGGCCGCTTCGCCGCCGTCGCCCGGCGCCTGTCGGAGGAATCGGGTTGCCAGATCGTGTTCACGGGGTCGTCGGGCGAGCGCGAGCTGGTGGAGGACGTCCGGTCGGCAATGGGGGCGCCCTCCCGCAGCGTTGCGGGGAGCCTGGACCTGGCGGGGCTGGCGGCGCTCCTTGCCCGCGCCGATCTGCTCGTGGCCAACAACACCGGGCCCGTGCACGTCGCGGCGGCGGTCGGTACCCCCGTCGTCGACCTCTATGCGCTCACGAACCCCCAGCACACGCCGTGGATGGTGCCCTGCCGCGTGCTGTCCCACGACGTCGCCTGCCGGTGGTGCTACAAGAGCGTCTGCCCCGAGGGCCACCATCGTTGCCTGCGCCTGGTGGACGCCGGGGAGGCGTACCAGGCCGCCTGCGAACTGCTTCTGTGAGTAAAAAGTGGTGTAGAGCGCCAGAAAATACTCAAGGAGTTGTTGAGAACCGTCGACGGAGACTCTCGACCACGCCGTAGGCGACGAGCGACGCACCCAGCCACGTCGCGAGGGCTGCGGGCAGAGCGAGCGCCGCGCTCCCGGCCCGCAGGCCCACGCCGGCGACCAGGGCGAACGCACCCAGCGCTGCCGCTCCCAGGATCGTGCCGTCGAAGTCGTGGATCGCCGCCTCGGTGCCCTCCTTCTTCTCGACGAGAGTCAGCGACGCCGGAAGGATCGCCGGGAAGGCCAGGAACATCCCGCCGGCGGTGGCGCCGAACCCCAGCGAGATGAGGCCGGCGACGAGGGAGATGGCGGCTCCGAAGACAAACCGCACCGCGATGTCCTTCGGCCGGATCTTCGACAGCTTCGAAAGATCCGCGCCCACGGGTGGCTCGGCAGGTCGGCTGCCCGCGCCCGGGGGGATGTGGTCGAGGAGGCTCATGTCAGGAAGAGCAGGTAGAGGGGCACGGCGACGGCAATCCAGGTGCCGGAGACCACGAGGGTGGCCATGCGCACGCTGTGGCGCCGGGCGATGGCGGCACCGAGGGCAGCGCTCGCCGTGAAGGCCACGGCACCGATCACCATGCCTCTGGTGTTGGCGATCGCCTCCGCGTGGCCTTTCATGGCCACGACCACTGCCAGGTTGGCGAGTGCCACCGACGGGGCTGCCGAGAACAGGCCGGCAAAGCGCTTCGGCTTGAGTGCCTCGGAGACGAGCGCGAACGCCACCACGAACAGCCCGCCGTTGACTGCCTTGAGGCCCAGGAGTGCGGCGGTCTTCATCGTCCGTGCCTACCCGGCACGTGCCTAGCCATCGATCCCCCCCAAGGGACGTCGAACGCAAGTGGCTCTACCCCGTTGTGCACACGTTCAGACCTGGGGAGATTCTGTGAGTAAAAAGCGACGTCCTGACGTCGTTCCCTGCTCAAAGAACGACACCGGGGACCGGCGGCGCGGAGCCGGCCGGTCCCCGGTTACAGGAACGACGTGGTTACTGCAGGGCCTTGTTCTTCGTATCCTCGACCAGTTCCCCGACGCCTTCCTTCGCGATCTCGCCGATGCGCTCGGCCACGTACCCGAGGGGCTCCAGGCCAACCTTCTCGACGACGGTTTTCGCCTTCTCGGCGACGGTGTCGATGCCCTGGCCGACGGTGGTCTCCACCCGCCCGGCGACGATGTCGGCTGCCGCCTCGATGTGTTCCTTGATGGTCGGGTCGGTGCGCACCGTCTCGATGGTCTGCTCCAGCAGTGCCCGGAGGTCGTCGCCGTCCGGCAGGATCTCCTGGATGCGGTGAGCTGCCTGGATGAACTCGTCCCGGATCTGCTCGGCATCCGGCAGGGCGGCCTTCACCTGGGCTACGGCCTTCCCTGCCACGTCCTTGACCTGTTCGGCGTCCGGGAGGGCCTCCTTCACCTGAGCCGCAGCGTTGCCGGCGACGGCCTTGACCTTGGCAGGGTCGGGGAGCGCCTCCTTCACCTGGGCTACCGCCTTCCCTGCCACGTCCTTGACCTGGTCGGCGTCGGGCAGCGCCTCCTTCACCTGGGCGGCAGCGTTGCCGGCGACCTTCTTGACCTGCTCGGCGTCGGGCAGCGCCTCCTTCACCTGGGCCGCAGTCTTGCTCGCCACCTCTTTGACCTCGGCCGGGTCCGGAAGTGCCTCCTTCACCTGCGCTGCGGCCTTGCTCGCAGCTTCACCGACCTGTTCGCCGGCGCCGGGCTGCGCCGGCTCGTCGGGGAGGTACTGGACCTGCTGGTCGGTGGGGTTGTTCGGCATGTGCCTGT
>JAOPZY010000007.1 GCA_025963875.1 Actinomycetota bacterium | reverse complement strand
TGGGCAGGTGCCCGCTCAGCCACGACCGGGCCGACACGATGAACCAGGGGATGAAGAGCTGGGCCCCGTCGCCCGGCGCGTAGAGCGAGGGCCCGGCGATGCCACGGATGAAGACCACGAGAGGAGCGAGCACGACGGCCCAGGGATAGCGCCAGAGCCAGACCCACGGCTGGGCCGGGACTAGGGGTGCGGGGGCGGGGTCAGCGGCCGGCAGCGAGCTCGTATCGACAGCCGCCGCGGAGCTCGTATCGGCATCCATCGGTGCCGGGATCTTCCCACAGCTGCCAGCGCCTGGGCCCTGGCCCGAAGTTGGGAGCGTATCGCGCGTATACGCGCTCTAGGCCCCCAACCTCCTGCTCCGGCCCCCTGGGTGCCGCGGCGAACTAGCCCGGGTACTGCACGGCAGCATCCAGCAGCGCGCCGCCGTTGCTTGTATAGATGCCGCCCCAGCAGAGGTACTCCCCCGGGCTGCCACTCGGGGCGCTGTAGGAGGTTTCCACCCAACTGTCCGAGTCGCCTGCGTTGGAGGAAACAGGCGTCCACTGGCCGCCCTCGTAGTGAAACACGATGACCATCTTGTAGTCGCCGGCGGTGTGGTTACTCACCACACAGTCGACAACAGAGGCGCCCGGGTCAGGTGCGCTCCATGTCGCCACGTAGCACGTCGTGTCCGAATAGCCGCCGTAGTCGACGCCATGACAGACCTGGGAGGCGGCCTCCGCAGGCCCTGGCACCATTGCGATGGGTCCAACCATGAACGCTACTGCCACCGCAGCCGCTCGAAGGCTCTTCAGCAAGATGGTCTCCCTTCCGTACCCCCCTGGGTGTGCGGCTGAGCACCATAGCGCCCGGATTAGGCGCTTCAAGAAGACGTGGTTATGTTCGCCCTTGACACCTGAATAGTAGGGGCTTGAGGAGGCTCGGTCCAGGGTGAGCGCCGTCGAGCCAGCCCCCGACTGCTTAGGCCGTCGAGGCCCAGACTACGTACGGGCGAGACCGTTGCGACCGTTTGCGCCTGCTCCTGCATACTGAATCCCAAGTTCGGTCATTGGGATCCTCCTCGAACCGCACTGGTGTCCATTTCGAGGGTGTCGACGGCCCTTAATAATTAATGATAATTAATGATAATTAATGCCGCCGAGCCAACCCACCCGAAAGTGAACGGCCGGTGACCCGCGGTGATGTCTGGTACCCCGGACGGGTTTCGAACCCGTGATCTCCGCCTTGAGAGGGCGGTGTCCTAGGCCGCTAGACGACCGGGGCATGCCATACCTCTTGCTGCCGGGGAAGGACTCGAACCTTCAACTTTTCGGTCCAGAGCCGAACGATCTGCCAATTGATCTACCCGGCAAACGGTGCCAGTCTAGCAAGGCTCAAGCGATCCCCCGGCCCTCCATTATCCCATGCCCCCGGGGGGCGTCACAGCAGGCGGCCTACGTCGAACTCAGGCGCACATCGCGCGCCCGTGCGCGAAAGACGACTAAGTTCCGCCGGCGGCTCCCGGCCCCGGGAAGAACTTCTCCCGTACCTGCCGCAGCCGGTCCAGGACCTTCTCCCGGCCGATCAGCGCCATCGAGTCGAAGATCGGGGCCCCCACGTTGGAGCCCAGGACCGCCACGTAGAACGGCACGAACGCCTTCCTCGGCTTCAGGCCCATCTCCGTCTGCACGCCCCGCAGCGCCGCCTCGATGCCGTCCCGGTCCCAGGCCTCCAGGCCCTCGAGGGCGGCCGCCGACCGTTCCAGCAGCTCGGGCACGTACTCCTCCCCCAGCACCTTCTCGGCGGCCGCGGGGTCCACGGGGACCTCCCGGAAGATGCCGGCGACGAGCGCCGCCGCCTGGTCCAGACGCTCGATCCGGGTCTTCACCAGGGGGACCACTGCCGCCATCAGGGAGCGCTCGGCAGCCGACGGGGGATCGGACACCAGGCCCACCCGCACCAGGAACGGCTCCAGCCTGCGGAGCAGCTCGTCGTCCGGCAGCGAGCGGATGTACTCGCCGTTCATCCACGTCAGCTTCTCGAGGTCGAAGCGGGCGGGCGATGCGCCCACGTCCTCGATCTGGAACTGCGCCACGATCTGGGACAGGGGCAGGATCACGGACCCGTCCCGGGGGCTCCACCCGAGCAGGGCAAGGTAGTTGACGAGGGCCTCCGGCAGGAACCCGTGCTCGCGGTACCACCCGATGGACACCTCGCCGTGGCGCTTCGACAACGGCTGGCCGTCGGCGCCGAGGATGAGGGGCAGGTGGCCGTACTCCGGGATCTCGTTGCCGAGGGCGTAGTGCAGCAGGATCTGGCGCGGCGTCGATGGCTGCAGGTCGAGGCCCCGGATGACATGGGTCATGTGCATCATCCCGTCGTCCACGGGAGCCGCCAGGTTGTACAGCGGGAAGCCGTCCTTGCGGACGAGCACGAAGTCGTCGATCTGGGCGTGGTCCACGGTGACGTGGCCGGTGACAAGATCGCGGAACGTCGTCGACCCCTCCTCGGGAACGTGGAAACGGATGACGTAGGGCCGGCCCTCCGCCTCGAACTTCGTCCGCTCGACGTCGGTGAGGCGGTAGCACCGCCCGTCGTAGCCGGGCCGGCGCCCGGCGGCCATCGCTGCCTTCCGCCGCTCCTCCAGCTCCTCGGGCGTGCAGAAGCAGGGGTACGCGAGGCCCGCCAGCAGGAGCCGGTCAACCACCGCTCGGTAGATGTCCAGGCGCTCGGACTGCCGGTACGGCGCATACGGCCCGCCCACCTCCGGCCCCTCGTCCCAGTTGAGGCCGAGCCACCGGAGGTCATCCAACACGGCCCGGAACGACTCCTCGCTCACCCGGCTGCGATCGGTGTCCTCCACCCGGAGCACCATGACCCCGCCGTTGTGCCGGGCATAGAGCCAGTTGAACAGCGCCGTCCTTGCGTTGCCGACGTGGATGGAGCCGCTGGGAGCGGGTGCGAACCGAACACGGATGGTCACCAGCGAAGACTAACTCGGGAGCCCTCCTCAGGCGCCTGCCGGAAAGGCCGCCACGCCGTCCCGGACCCCGACCGCCAGGACCCCGATGCCCTCGATCTCCACCTCGACCCGGTCGCCCGCCCGCATCGAGCCGATCCCCGCCGGCGTGCCGGTCAGGATGACGTCGCCCGGCAGCATGGTCACGTACGACGTCACGAACGCCACCAGGGCCCCGACGTCGAAGATCATCGCCGAGGTCCGGGCGTCCTGGCGCACCTCGCCGTTGAGCCGGGTCACCAGACGCAGGTCGCCGGGGTCGACGGCGGACTCGATCCAGGGGCCGAGCGGGGCCGAGGTGTCGAAGCCCTTCGCCCTTCCCCATTGCGAGTCCAACGCCTGAAGGTCCCGGGCCGTGGCGTCGATGCCGCAGGTGCACCCCAGCACGACCTCCCGCCACCGGTCCTCCCTGACGCCGTGGGCGACCGCCCCGATCACCACCGCCAGCTCCCCCTCGTAGTCGAGCTGCCGGCAGGCGGGGGGCCGGATCACGGCGTCGCCCGGCCCGATCACCGCCGTGGAGGGCTTGAAGAAGAACATCGGCACCTCCGGCGGCTCGGTCCGGCGCTCGGCGACGTGGTCCAGGTAGTTCAGCCCGACGGCGACGATCTTGGACGGCAGGCACGGGGCCAGCAGCCGGAGCGACGCGAGCGGGTGCACGACACCCGTCCGCTCGAAGGGCAGGAAGGGCGTGGACGAGATCTCCTCGACGTCGCTGCCCTCGACGATGCCGTAGGCGATGCCGCCCGGGCGGACGAACCGGGCGAACCTCAAGAACGAAACCTCAAGAACTCAGCCTACGTATTCGTTCCAGGCCCGGTAGCGCTCGAGATCTCCCTTGACCGCCGACCAGAACACCTCGGACAGCTTCTTGGTGAGCGGCCCGGGATCGCCCAGCTCCCGGTCGTCGACCGAGCGGACCGGAACGAGCTCGGCGGCGGTGCCGGTGAGGAACGCCTCGTCTGCGGTGTAGAGGTCCGTGCGGGCCATATCGGACTCGTACACGGGGATGGAGAGGTCGGTGGCGATCCTGATGATCGAGTCCCGCGTGATGCCCGCCAGCGGGCAGGCGGACAGCGGCGGGGTCAGCAGGGCGCCGTCGCGCACCAGGAAGACGTTCTCCCCGCTGGCGTCGGCGACGTAGCCCTCCTTGTTGAGCATGATCGCCTCGTCGTACCCGCCCTTGATCGCCTCGACCTTCGCCAGGCTGGAGTTGATGTACTGGCCGGTGGCCTTGGCGGCCGGCGGCAGCACGTTGTGGTCGTAGCGCCGCCACGAGGAAACCTTCATCCGCACGCCCCGGGTGAAGCCCTCCTCACCGAGGTAGGCCCCCCAGGGCCAGGCGGCGATCGAGACGTTGACCGAGCAGTTGAGCCAGTTGAGCCCCATCTCGCCGTAGCCCCGGTAGACGAGCGGGCGGATGTAGCAGCTCGTGAGCTCGTTGGCCCGGATGGTCTCCTTCACCGCATCCACCAGCTCCTGCGGGCGGAACGGCACGTCGATCATGTGGATATGGGACGACTGGTAGAGGCGCTCGATGTGGTCGGTGAGCCGGAACACCGCCGGCCCCCGCTTGGTCTCGTACGCACGGATGCCCTCGAATACGCCCGAGCCGTAGTGCAGCGTGTGGGTGAGCACATGGACCTTGGCCTCGTCCCACGGAACGAGCGCCCCGTCCATCCAAATAAATTTCCCCGGGGTGATGGGCATCGACTCCTCCTCTAACGCGCACCCGCACAAGGCGCGGGCCTCCCTGCGGCGTCTACGATTGTAGCCGAGCAGGAGGCCGCGACATAGCCCGGATTTTACTTCGGGTAACCAGGGCAGCGGGCCGCACGAAACGCGGCAGCCCGGCGCTCAGGATCCGAGGTCGATGAACCGGGCCTGCGTGGCCTGGGCCACCGAGGCGATCTGCCGCACAACCTCGGGCGGGATCGGCGAGTCGACCGTCAGCCCCATGAGGGCCTCCCCGCCGATGGTCTCCCGGGAGACCTTGATGCTCGCGATGTTGATGTCGGCGGCTCCGAGCACCGTCCCGACCTTGCCGATGACCCCCGGCCGGTCGGCGTAGCGCAGCAGGCAGAGGTAGCGCTCGGGCTCCATGTCGATCGAGAAGTCGTACACCCGCACGAGGTGCTCCTCGTTGGCCTTGCCGAACAGGGACCCGCCGACGGCGACACCGCCGGCCGGCCCGTCGTCGGACTCGCCCCGCACCACCACCAGGTTGACGTAGTCCTGGCTCGTGGCCGACTTCGTCTCGGAGACCTGGATGCCGCGCTCCTGCGCCATCAGCGGGGCGTTCACGTAGGTGACCGGCTCGTGGACGAAGCCACCGAACAGACCCTTGAGGGCCGCCAGGGTGAGGATGCGCGTGTCGTTGTCGGCGATGGCGCCGTAGACCTCGACCCGCACGGCCGACAGACCCGCGCCGGCCAGGCCCCCGAGCACCCGCCCGAGACGCTCCGTCAGGGGGATGAAGGGGCGGAGGGCCTCGCCGAAGTCCCCGCCGGCGGCGACGTTGACGGCGTAGGGGGCGAACTCCCCCCGCAGCGCCAGCAGCACCTGCTCGGCGATGGCGGTGCCGGCCTTGGTCTGCGCCTCCTCGGTCGACGCCCCGAGGTGGGGGGTGACCACCACCTGCTCCAGGTCGAACAGGGGGTGGTGACCGGGCGGCTCCTTCTCGTACACGTCGACGGCGGCGCCGGCGATCAGGCCGTCCTTCAGCGCCCGCACCAGGGCATCCTCGTCGACGATCCCACCCCGGGCCACATTTATGACGCGGGCCTCGGGCTTCATGAGGGCGAACTCGGGATCGGCGAGGATCGCCTTGGTCTCGGCGTTCTTCGGCAGGTGCACCGTGATGAAGTCGGCCTCGCGGCACACCTCCTCGACGCTGCCTGCCATCTGGATGCCGAGCTGGGTGGCCCGCTGCTTGGAGACGTACGGGTCGTAGCCGAGCAGCCGCATGCCGAAGCCCGCCGCCCGCTGGGCGACGAGGGTGCCGATGCGGCCGAGGCCCAGGATGCCGAGGGTCTTGCCCTCCAGCTCGACGCCGGTGAAGCGCTCCCGCTCCCAACCACCCGCGCGGAGCGACGCATCGGCGGCCGGGATGTGGCGGGCGAGCGACAGCAGCAGCGCCATGGTGTGCTCGGCCGCCGACAGCACGTTCGAGGTGGGGGCGTTGACCACCAGGATCCCGAGCCGGGTGGCCGTGGCGACGTCGATGTTGTCGAGGCCCACGCCGGCCCGGCCGACCACCTTCAGCGACGTGGCCCGCTCCAGCAGCTCCTTGTCGACCCTGGTCGCCGAGCGGACGACCAGCGCGTCGAAGTCGCCGATGGCCTCGAGCAGCTCGTTGCGCGACAGCTTGCGCGCGTCGACATCGGTCTCCGTCCCGAGCTTTGCGAGGCCTTCTTCGGACAGAGATTCGGGAACGAGGACCTTCATGGCTGGAGCAGGACCTCCTGCGCCGCGGCGACGCCGGACCCCAGCTTCAGCGGGTAGCCGAGCTCCGCGAGGACGACCTCGAGGGCCCCGAAGAAGCGCAGCACGTCGAGCGGGTCGACCCAGCCCAGGTGGCCGATGCGGAAGATCTTGCCCTTCAGCGGCCCCTGCCCCGGCCCCGTGACGATGCCGAAGCGCGACCGCAACTTGGCGACGATCGCCTCGTCGCTGATGCCGTCGGGCACCTTCACGGCGGTGACGATGAGGGAGCGCTCCAGGTTCTCGCCGAACAGCGGCAGGTCGATGCCCCGCACGCCGGCCTTCACCATCTTCGACAGCAGGCGGTGCCGGGCGAGGATGTTGTCCAGTCCCTCCTCGCGCGCCATGCGGATGGCGGCGGCGAAGCCCTGCAGCACCGAGATCGCCGGGGTCCACGGGCTCTCCGGGTTCTTGCGCTCCGCGGCGTCCTTGTAGGCGGTCCAGTCGAAGTAGAACCGCGGGGCGTTCGAGTTCCTGTGGGCCTCCCAGGCCTTCTCCGAGATCGTGATGAAGGCGACGCCCGGCGTGGCGCCGAGTGCCTTCTGCGACCCGCCGACGCAGACGTCGATCCCCCAGCCGTCGACGTCGAGCTCGACGGCGCCGACGCTGGAGATCGCATCGACGACGAAGAGCCTGTCCCGCTCCTTCACGACCCTGGCGATGGGCTCGATGTCGTTGCACACGCCGGTCGACGTCTCGGAGTGCTGGATGAAGACCGCCTTGATGCCGGGGTTGTCGTCGAGGGCCTTGGCGACGTCCTCGGGCTTGGCGACCTGCCCCCAGTTGTAGCCCAGGAACGTCACATCGAGGCCGAAGCGCTCGCAGATGGTCTTGTAGCGGTCGCCGAAGTAGCCGACGGACACAACGAGGACCTTGTCGCCCGCGGACACGATGTTGGCGACCGACCCCTCCATCCCGCCGGTGCCCGAGGAGGTGTAAACGGCGACGTCGCCGCTGGCGTTGGCCTGCCAGCGGATGCCGTCGATGACCTCCGTCAGCAGCGCGCCGAAACCCGGGCCGCGGTGGTAGACGAGGGGTTCGGACTGGGCGATGAGCACCGCCGGTGGTACCGGCGTCGGCCCAGGCGTCATGAGGATCTCTGGACGGTTCGGCATGCGGTCTCCTTCCGGTTCCCAGGGTGGGTTCAGGTCCCAGGCGGAGGATCGCACGAAGGGACCCGCCGGCCGGTTCTCCTCCCCGAGTGTAATCGAGGCCAGAATTCCCGGCCGGGCGGCACCCCCCGAAGCCACCTACCGAAAGCCACTACCGAGAAGCGTGCTGCAGGGCCGCTTACGGCTGCGGCACCTCAGTGCGTGAGCTGAGGGCCAGACGGTCCACCAGCTCCTGGATCTGAGGCCCGGCGAACCGGCGGTGACCGCCGAGGGTCCGCACGTACGGCAACTTCCCCTCAGTCGCCCACCGGGCGACCGTCTTGGGCGACACGTGCAGCAGCCGTGCAACGTCGCCGGCTCGCAGGTACTCGTCGCGGACGACGGGTCTGGACCTCGCCTCCGGCGTCATACAACCACCTCAACGCAAACTCGCCCCTTCATGCCTTTGCTCCCCCCGTTCACTACCGATTCCAGGATCTCTGGAACCACTTCAATTACACAGGGAAATGTTAACGCAACGGTCACCATTCCGAAAATGCTTGGACGCGCGGAAGCGACGGAATCGACCGGTTCGCGATACCGCTAGGCACGAACAGATGGCCCGATATGAGGGAAAACTAACCTTGCAGCATCTCTTTCAGGAGCTCTTGCACGACTGCAGGGTTCGCCTGGCCCTTGGTGGCCTTCATGATCTGCCCAACGAGAAACCCCTGCGGCTTGGCATCGCCGCCGCGGATGCGATCCACGACGTCGGAGTTCGCCGCCAGCACGCCGGCGACGACCGCCTTCAGCTCGGAGCGCCCCGAGACCTGCTTCAGGCCCTTCTCCTCGACGATCTCGGCGGGCGGGCGGCCGCTCACCATCATCTCGTCCAGCACGACCTTGCCCTGCGCGCCCGAGATGGAGCCACCGGCCACCAGGCCGACGAGGGCACCGAGGGCCTGCGGCGTCACCCTCGTCGTCTCCAGGTCCTCGCCCCGCTCCGAGAGACGGCCGAGCAGGTCGTTCGCCAGCCAGTTCGCCACCTGCTTCGGCTCGATACCCGCGGCCGCTGCGGCGGCGTCCTCGAAGTAGTCCGCCGCGGCTCTGGACGCCACGAGCACGTTCGCGTCGTACGGGGTCAGACCGTAGTCGGCGATGAACCGCCGCCGGCGGGCCGGGGGCAACTCGGGGATGCCCGACGTGATGGCCTCCAGCCACTCCGGCGACGGCTTGATCGGGACGAGGTCGGGCTCGGGGAAATAGCGGTAGTCGAAGGCGTGCTCTTTGGTGCGAAGCGGCCTCGTGACCCCGGAGCGTTCGTCCCAGTGGCGGGTGGACTGGTCGATGGCGCCGCCACCGCCGAGCACCTCGCGCTGGCGGACCTCCTCGTAGGCGAGCGCCCGGTGCAACGACTTGAGCGAGTTGAGGTTCTTCACCTCGACCTTGGCCCCCCGCTCGCCCGGCGGCGCCACAGAGATGTTGGCGTCAAAGCGCATCGAGCCCTCCTCCAGGCGCACGTCCGATACCTCGAGGTACTCCAGAATCGACCGCAGTTCCTGCGCGAATGCCCGGCCCTCCTCGGGGGAGGTCATGTCCGGCTCCGTGACGATCTCCACCAGCGGCGTGCCCGCCCGGTTGAAGTCCTCCAGGGAATACGTGGCGTCGTGGATGCGGCCGCCCGACCCCATGTGGAGGCTCTTGCCGGTGTCCTCCTCGAGGTGCACCCGGGTGATCCCGACCGCCCGCGTCCCTGCGTCGGTCGTCACCTCGAGCACGCCCTTGAGCCCGAGCGGGATGTCGTACTGGGAGATCTGGTAGTTCTTCGGCATGTCGGGATAGAAGTAGTTCTTCCGGTGGAAGATCGACGAGGGGGCGATGCCGCAGCCGAGCGCCACGGCGATCTTGATGGCGTAGGCGACGGCCTGCTCGTTCGGTACGGGCAGGGTCCCGGGATGACCCAGGCAGACCTGGCACACGCGGGTGTTCGGTTCGCCGCCGAAGCCGACGGCGCAGCCGCAGAACATCTTCGTGGACGTCGCCAGCTCGCAGTGGATCTCGAGGCCGATCGTCGTGACCAGATCGCTCACGACGGCTCCCCCCACAGCAGCGGGTGCGGCATGGGGCCCAGCTCCTGCTCGAGGGCGTAGGCCGCCCGGAGGATCGTCGCCTCGTCGAGGGCCTTGCCCATGAGCTGCAGACCCACCGGCAGGCCGTCCTCCGGCGCCACGCCGCACGGGATCGAAATCGCCGTCGCCCCCGCCAGCGAGGTCGGCACCGTGCAGACATCCGACAGGTACATCGTGAGGGGGTCCTGCGTCTTCTCCCCGATCCCGAATGCCGTCGTTGGCGACGTCGGCGACAGCAGGACGTCGTAGTTCTCATAGGCGCGGGCGAAGTCGCGGATTATCAGGGTCCTGACCTTCTGAGCCTTGCCGTAATACGCGTCGTAATAGCCGGCGGAGAGCGCGTAGGTGCCGAGCATGATCCGGCGCTTCACTTCCGCCCCAAACCCCTCGGCACGGGTGCGCGAGTTCATCTTCACGATGTCTTCGGCGTCGACCCTGAGGCCGTACCGGACGCCGTCGAACCGGGCGAGGTTCGCCGAGGCCTCTGCGGGCGCGATGAGGTAGTAGACGTCGATGCCGAGGTCGAAGGTCGGCAGCGACACCTCCCCCACCTCGGCCCCAAGCTTCGTGAGGAGCGCGATGGACTCCTCGATCCGGGTCCGCACCCCCGACTGCACGCCCTCGCCCATGAGCTGCGACACGACCCCGATCCGTAGACCCTTCACACCGCCGGCCAGCCCCGCCGAGTAGTCCGGCACCGGGTTCGGCAGCGAGGTGGCGTCCCGGGGGTCGTGGCCCGCCATCACACCCAGCAGCAGGGCCACGTCGGCAACCGTCCGGGCGAACGGCCCTGCCTGGTCGAGCGACGAGGCGAAGGCGATGAGCCCGGAACGGGAGACGAGACCATAGGTCGGCTTCAGCCCGACCACCCCGGACAGCGATGCCGGCTGGCGGATGCTCCCGCCGGTGTCGGTGCCGATGGACCAGGGCGCCTCGCCGGCAGCCACGGCGGCGGCGCTCCCTCCCGACGACCCGCCGGGCACCCGGTCGAGGTCCCAGGGGTTGTGGGTGGGGACCCAGGCGGAGTTCTCGGTGGAGGAGCCCATGGCGAACTCGTCGAGGTTCGTCTTGCCGAGCATCGGCAGGCCGGCCGCCTCCAGGCGATCGGCGACCGTCGCCGAGTAGGGGGGGACGTAGTTGTGCAGGATCTTCGACCCGGCGGTGGTGCGGACGCCCCTGGTGGCGATGATGTCCTTGACGGCGACCGGCACCCCCGCGATCGGTCCGGGGTCCTCGCCCCTGGCCCGGGCGTCGTCGACCGCCTTCGCCTTCGCGAGGGCCACCTCGGGCGTGAGGGTGATGAACGCCCGGACGTCTCCCTCGACCTCCTCGATGCGGTCCAGGAGCGATCGGGTGAGGTCGGTGGCGCTCAGCTCCCCGCTCCGCAGCAGTGCGATCAGCTCAGTGGCGGTGGAGGTCCAGAGGGGCCGGGCGGGACTCACTCCTCGGCCACTTCTTCCCCAGAGGGGTCCCCGTCTTCGAGGATGCGGGGCACCCGGAAGTGGCCGGCCTCGACCGCCGGGCCGTTGGCAAGGGCCTCCCGCTGGCTCAGGCACGGCGCGGGCTCGTTGAGGACGTCGGGGCGGAACACGTTGGCGAGGGCGATGGCCTGAGCCGTGGGCGGCACCCCTTCGGTGTCCAGCGAGGTCACCCGGTCGGCGTGGCCGAGGATACGGCCGAGCTGCTCGCCGTAGAGGGCGATCTCCTCCTCGGTGAGGGCCAGGCGCGCGAGCCGGGCGACGTGGACCACCTCTTCTCGGCTGATCGACATGATCTGGGGATTCTAGAGGTACGTTGGAGTGAGGGTTCGACAGCCCTTGTATCAGGTGCGCGATAGTCTGGCTCCCATCTTGCGGACACCCACCATGCCTATGAACCTGTGATCCTGGCCCTGTGCGCCGGCCGGACGGCCCCGGCGGAGCTGCGGGCTCGCCTCGCCTACGACGAGCCCACCCAGCGCTCGGTGCTGGAGGCGGAGCGCCCCGGCGTCGGCGAGTTCGCCATCCTCTGCACCTGCCACCGGACCGAGGCGTACTTCACGTCGGCGGGGGACGAGTCGGAGGCGGTCCACGGCGTCGCGGCGATCCTGCCGGGCCTCCTTCCCACCGACCAGCACGACCTCGAGGTCCTCGTCGGCACCGACGCCATCGAGCACCTGTTCCGGGTGGCCAGCGGCCTCGACTCGCTCGTCGTGGGTGAGCCCCAGGTGCTCGGGCAGGTCCGCCGGGCCTACGCCCTCGCCCGGGACACCGGGTCGACAGGTCCGGCGCTCGCCAACATCTTCGGGCGGGCGATCCGCCTGGGGAGGCGGGTCCGCTCGGAGACGGCGCTGGGGCGGGTGGGCCTGAGCATCGGTTCGATCGCGACGGAGCACCTGAACGAACGCCTCGGCGGTCTTGGGGGCCGCGCCGGCGCCATCGTCGGCTCGGGTGAGGCGGCCGCCGACGCCGCCACCCTCCTCTGGAAGCAGGGCGCACGCCTGTCGATCGTGAGCCGCTCCAAGACCTCGGCGGCGAGGCTGGCCGAGGACTTCGACGCCCCCTCCTACCCGCTGTCCGAGCTCGGCGCCGTCCTCGACAAGAGCGACTTCGCCGTCGTCGCGGTCTCGGGCGGCATCGCGGTGCGGCCGCGCCACATCCCCGTCCGCAGCCCGGAGCACCCCTTCGTCATCGTCGACCTCTCGGTCCCGCGGGCGGTCGACGTCGACGGCCGGACCGACGTCGAGCTCCGCAGCCTCGAGGAGATTCCCGGCCCCGAGAGCCCCGAGGTGACGGCAGGCTTCGCGGGGGCCCAGCAGATGGTCGCCGACGAGGTTGCCCGGATCGAGCGGTGGCTCGAGACCCGGCAGTCCGGGCCCGCCATCGCACGCCTCCGGGGACGCGCCGAGGCGGTCGTCGCCGACGAGGTCATCCGGGCCCTGTCGGGCCTCGACCTGTCCGACCAGGCGAGGGCCCGGATCGAACACCGTATGAATACCCTCGGCATGCGCGTCGCCAACAAGCTGCTCCACGGCCCCACCACGACCCTGCGTGAGGCCGACGACGCCACCCGGGGCGCCATCATGCGCATCTTCGGCCTCGACTGAGGCCCGGGCGAGCAATGGCGCACGTCGGCACCCGGGGCAGCCGGCTCGCTCGGGCGCAGACCGCCTGGGTCATCGAGCGCCTGCGGGACGCCGTGCCCGACCGCCGCTGGCTCGAGGTGCTCATCTCGACCGCGGGTGACCAGAGTGCCTCCCTTGCCCTGGGCACCGGCGTCTTCGTCAAGGAGATCGAGCAGGCGCTCCTCGAGGGGGCGATCGACGTCGCGGTCCACTCGCTGAAGGACCTCCCCACCGACCCCACGCCGGGGCTCACCATCGCCGCCGTTCCCGAGCGCGCCGACCCGCGGGACTCCCTCGTCGGGGGGCGGCTCGACGACCTCCCCGACGGCGCCAGGGTCGGGACCGGCAGCCCCCGGCGACGAGCGCAGCTCCGCCGTCTCCGCCCCGGCCTCGACGTCGTCCCCATCCGGGGCAACGTGCCGACTCGGGTGGACAAGGTGCGGACCGGCCAGGTGGAGGCGGTGATGGTCGCGGCTGCCGGGCTGGGGCGTCTCGGCATCCCGGCGGACGACTTCTTCGATCCCGAGGTGATCCTGCCCGCCCCGGGCCAGGGGGCGCTCGCAATCCAGAGCCGGGAGGACGACGAACTTGCCTCGCTGGTGACCGCGCTCGACCATCCGCCAACCCGCAGCGCCACGACCGCCGAGCGGGCGGTCCTTGCCTCCCTGGGAGGCGGCTGCATGCTGCCGATCGCCACCTACGCCCGCCACGAGGGCGGCGTCCTGGTCGTGGAGGCCGCAGTGACCTCGGACGACGGGACCCGGCAGGTCCGGGCGCGGGCTTCGGGCGACCCCGCCGCGGCCGAGGAACTCGGAGCGAGCGTCGCGGAGCGGCTGAGGGACCTCGGTGCCATGGAACTGCTGCAGGAATCCGCCGAGGCGCCCCTCAAGGCGCCGGATAAGACGGATGCCCGAGGCGCTCCTCAAGGCGCCGAATAAGATGAGGCGCCGGCTTGAGGGGAGACGGATCCTCGTCCTGCGGCCCGAGGGCCAGGCCGAGGACCTCGCCCGTGCCCTGACCGCCGAGGGCGCGGACGCCGTGGTCGTCCCGGCCATCCGGATCCTGCCGCTCCCCGACACCGAAGCCCTGGACGCCGCCCTCCGCCGCGAGCACGACTGGGTGCTCTTCACCTCGATCAACGGGGTTGCTGCTGTGTGCGAGACCATCCCCGAGGCAATGCTCACCCGGGTTGCCGCGGTCGGGCCGGCGACGGCGGAGGCCCTCGCCTCGGCGGGAGTCGCTGTCGATTTCGTCCCCAGCGCCTATACCACCGCCGCCCTGGCGAGCGAACTGCCCGGCCCACCGAGCCGCGTCTGCGTCGTGCGGGCCGAGGCGGCGGGACCGGATCTCGAGGCAATCCTCTCGGAGCGGGGCTACGAGGTCGAGCGGGTGAACGCCTACCGGACCGAGCCGTCGGGCCACCATCTCATCGTCGAGGCACTCGACGATGGCGTCGACGGTGTCGCCCTCACCAGCGCCTCGATCACCGAGGCCTTCGCCGACGCCGCCGGCCATCCGCCCGACACCCGGGGGGCCGCCATCTTCTCCATCGGCCCGGCCACGACGGCTGCCTGCCGCAAGGCAGGCCTGACGGTGACGGCCGAGGCCCCCACCCACACGATCCCGGGGCTCGTCGCCACGATCGCTGACACAATGGAGATATGACTGAAACCCGCCGGCTTCGCCGGCTCCGCTCGAGCCCGGCTCTGCGGAGGCTGGTCTCCGAGACCCGCCTCTCGCCCGACCGGTTCGTGCTCCCGCTCTTCGTCGCCGACGGCCTGGCGGAGGAGGAGCCGCTCGCCTCCCTCCCCGGCCACTACCGCTGGCCGGCGGAACGCGTCGGGGTCGTCGCCAAGGAGGCCGAGGCCCTCGGGATCCCCGGGGTCCTGATCTTTGGGATCCCCGCCGTCAAGGACGAGCGGGGCTCGGCCGCCCATGCCGCCGACGGACCCACCCAGCGGGCCATCCGCGAGATCAAGTCGGCGGCGCCGGGCCTGGTCGTCTTCGCGGATACCTGCCTCTGCGAGTACACGAGCCACGGCCACTGCGGGATCGTCGAGGACGGCGAGGTGCTGAACGACGCCACCGTCGAGGTCCTCGCCGCCACCGCCGTCTCCCAGGCGGAGGCGGGGGCCGACTTCGTTGCGCCATCTGACATGATGGACGGGCGCGTCGGGGCGATCCGCCGGGCCCTCGACTCGGCGGGCCTCAGCGGCACGGGCGTGATGGCCTACTCCGCCAAGTTCGCCTCGGCGATGTACGGGCCGTTCCGGGAGGTCGCCGAATGCGCCCCCTCGTTCGGGGACCGCCGCTCCTACCAGATCGACCCACCAGACGGGCGCCAGGGGCTCGCCAGCATCGAGCGGGACCTCGCCGAGGGCGCCGACATCGTCATGGTCAAGCCCGCCCTCGCCTACCTCGACCTTCTCCACGCCGCACGGCAGCGCTTCGACGCCCCGCTGGCCGCCTACAACGTGAGCGGCGAGTACGCCATGGTCAAGGCGGCGGCCGAGCGCGGCTGGATGGACGAGCAGCGGGCGGCCCTCGAGATCCTCACCGCCATCGTCAGGGCCGGGGCCGACTTCGTCATGACCTACCACGCCCTCGAAGCTGCCGCCTGGGTGGCGCTGTGACCTCCTCGCATTCGCAGGCGCTCTTCGACCGTGCCACCGGGGTGATGCCGGGCGGCGTCTCGTCGCCGGTGCGGGCCTTCGGGGCCGTCGGCGGCACGCCGCCGTTCATCGCCGCCGGCAACGGCGCGCGGATCACCGACGCCGACGGGCGCACCTACATCGACCTGGTCGCCTCCTGGGGACCGCTGATCCTCGGCCACGCCCATCCGGCGGTCGTCGAGGCGGTCGCCTCGGCGGCGGCACTCGGCACCTCGTTCGGCGCCCCGACCCATGGAGAGGTCGAGCTCGCCGAGCTCATCGTCTCCGCCCTGCCGTCGGTCGAGATGGTCCGGTTCGTGTCGTCGGGGACCGAGGCGACGATGAGCGCGCTGCGCCTCGCCAGAGCCGCCACCGGCCGGGCCAGGGTCCTCAAGTTCGCCGGCTGCTACCACGGCCACGTCGACTCCCTGCTGGTGTCGGCAGGGTCGGGTGTGGCCACGCTCGGTCTGCCGGACTCCCCCGGCGTGACCGACGCCACCCGCTCCCAGACTGTGGTCGCCGCCTACAACTCCACCGAGTCCGTGGCCGAGGCCTTCGACGCATTCGGCGACGACCTCGCCGCGGTCATCGTCGAGCCCATCGCCGCCAACATGGGCGTCGTTCCTGCGGTCAACGGCTTCCTGGAGGATCTGCGCCGGCGGTGCGACGAGGCGGGCACGCTGCTGATCTTCGACGAGGTGGTGACCGGCTTCCGGGTTGGCTGGTCGGGGGCGCAGGGCTCCCTCGGCATCACCCCCGACCTCACGACGCTCGGCAAGGTTGTCGGCGGCGGCCTGCCCATCGGCGCCTACGGCGGGCGGCGGGATCTCATGGAGATGGTGGCACCGTCGGGTCCGGTCTACCAGGCCGGGACCCTGTCGGGGAACCCCATCTCGGTTGCCGCCGGGCTCGCCACGCTTCGGCAGCTGTCGGCCCCCGGCACCTACGAGCGGCTGGAGTCCCTCGGGGCGGCCCTCGAGTCCGGCATCGAGCGCGCCATAAAGCAGGCGGGGGTGCCGGCGGGGGTCCAGCGGGTCGGCTCGATGATGACGCTGTTCTTCGTGGACGGCGTCGTCACGAACTTCGACGAGGCCAGGGAGTGCGACACCACCCGGTTCCGCCACTTCTTCCACGAGATGCTGGCCTGGGGCGTGTACCTGCCCCCGAGCCAGCTCGAGGCCTCGTTCGTGTCGCTTGCCCACACGACCGACGACATCGGCGAGGTCGTATCCGCGGTCGAAGAATCCTTGGAAAGGAGCTGGCCATGACCGACGCACCCCGGCCTGAATCCCGCAGGCTCATGCGCTACGTGCTGTACCAGGTGGACCCGGCCTGGCGGTCGCTGCCTGCCGAGGAGCGGAGCCTCCAGAAGAAGGAGCTGGCGGACCTCCTCGAAAGCTCGCTGCCGGTGGAGGTGCACCCCTACTCGACGGTCGGCCTCCGGGCGGACGCCGACATCTGCCTGTGGGAGATCGCGGAGGGCCCCGGGCCGATCCAGGACCTGCAGACCCGCATCAACGCCACGGAGCTCGGGCGTCGACTGCGCCCCACCTACTCGTACCTGGCGATGACCCGGCCCTCGCAGTACCTCGGCGGCCACCGCCACGAGGGCCAGGAGGACCAGATGCCGGCCGGCCCGGTGGGCTCCACGTACCTCTTCGTCTACCCGATGGTGAAGAAGCGGGAGTGGTACTCCCTGCCCTTCGAGGAGCGGCGCCGCATCATGGGCGGGCATTTCAAGATCGGCCACAGGTACCCGGCGGTGAAGATCCACACCGGCTACTCGTTCGGCATCGACGACCAGGAGTTCGTCGTGGCGTTCGAGGGCGAGTCCGTGTCGGAGTTCCTCGATCTCGTGGAGGAGCTGCGCGGCTCGGAGTCGTCCGCCTACACCGAGCGGGACGTGCCGATCTTCACCTGCGTGAAGATGCCGGTGCCGCAGATCCTCGACCAGCTCGACGGAGGCCACTGACCGTAGAGCAGCGCCCCCATGCGAGGTGAGGTGTTTTTCGCGCGCCTATGCGCGATCCTGACCTAACGTCCAAAATCTGGTAAGCGGACGCGCCGTCCAATCTGCGTGGACACCGGGTACCATCCCGGTCCGATGCGTGATCGAGATATCGCGGAACGTGCGTTGCAGGCGGCCCTGGACGCCGGGGCCGGCTATGCGGACGTGCGCGTCCAGGAGCTTGAGACGGAGGAGCTGGCCGTCCGCAACGGCGTCCTCGAGACAGCCGAGCTCGCCACCTCCGCCGGCGTGGGCGTCCGGGTCGTCGTCGACGGGGCCTGGGGATACGCCGCCACGTCCGAGCTCGACGGGGACGATCCTGCCGCTGCCGCCCGCCTCGCGGTGGACGTCGGCAGGGCTTCCGCCAAGGTCAAACGCCGCGACGTGGTCCTCGCCCCCGCCGAGGCCCAGTCGGGGCGCTACGAGACGCCGTACAAGGAAGACCCCTTCGCCGTCGGCCTGAGCGAGAAGGTGGATCTCCTCATCGCAGCCTCGGAGGCGATGCGGACCGACAAGCGGATCATGGCGGCCACCGCCGCCCTGGGGTTGCGGCGGGAGCGGACCGTGTTCGTCTCCAGCGAGGGGTCGCTCCTCGTGCAGACCATCCTGCAGACCGGGACCGGGATCTCGGCGACTGCGGCCGACGACTACGACGCCCAGCACCGGTCGTACCCGGGCGGCCACGGCGGCCAGCACGCGTGCGCCGGATTCGAGCTCGTCCGGAACCTTGCCCTGGTGGAGGCGGCACCCGGCGTCGCGGAGGAGGCGCTCGCTCTGTTGACGGCCCCCGCCTGCCCGGTCGGCACCACGTCCGTCGTCCTCGACGGCTCGCAGGTCGCCCTCCAGATCCACGAGTCCGTCGGCCACCCGACCGAGCTCGACCGGATCCTCGGCACCGAGGCGGCCTACGCCGGCACCTCGTTCCTCAAGCCCTCGGACCTCGGCAGGCTCACCTACGGATCCCAGCACGTGACCATCGTGTCGGACGGCACGTCGCCGGGTGGCCTCGGCACGGTCGGGTGGGACGACGAGGGCGTCCGCCCCTCTCCCACGTTCCTCATCCGGGACGGCCTGCTCGTCGGCTTCCAGACGTCACGGGAGACGGCGGCGGCCATCGGCCAGGACCGCTCGAACGGGACGATGCGGGCCGACGGCTGGATCAACTACCCGCTGATCCGGATGACCAACGTCAACCTCCTCCCCGGCGACTCAAGCCTGGAGGAGCTCATCGCCTCGACCGACGACGGTATCTACATGACGACGAACCGGTCCTGGTCGATCGACGACATGCGGAAGAACTTCCAGTTCGGCTGCGAGATCGCCTGGGAGATCAAGGGCGGCAGGCTCGGCCGCATGCTGAAGAACCCGATGTACCAGGGCATCACCACCGAGTTCTGGGGGAGCTGCGACGGCATCGCAGGGCCGAGCCAGTGGACGATCTGGGGCGTGCCGAACTGCGGCAAGGGCCAGCCCATGCAGACGGCCCGGGTGGGCCACGGGGCGGCCCCTGCCCGGTTCCGCAAGGTCGCCGTGCGAGCCGCCGAGTGATCGGCGCCGAGCGGGCACTCGAGCTTGCCGAGAAGGCCCTCGCCGTCGACGGCGCCGACGAGGTCGAGGTAACGCTCTACTCCGAGTCGGGCGGCCTCACCCGCTTCGCCGACTCGATCATCCACCAGCACACCGAGCGCTCCGACGCCCAGATCAAGATCAGGGTCGTCACCGGCAAGCGGTCGGCATCGGCCAGCACGAACCGCCTCGACGACGCCGCCATCGCCCAGACCGGCCGGCGGGCGCTCGAGATGGCATGCCTGTCCCCGCCCGATTACCTGTTCCCGGGCCTGCCGGGCGACTTCGGGGCGAGCCTTGTGACCCCGTCCCAGGAAGCGGAGCGCTTCGACCAAGCCACCGCGGCCGCAACGCCCGGCTGGCGGGCGGACCGGGTGGCAGAGGCGGTCCTGGCGGCGGGGGACCGGCCGGCCGCCGGGTTCTTCTCCACGTCCGCCGACGAGGTGGCCCTGACCAACACCAACGGCGTCCGCCGGCATGCCACGTTCACGGTCGCCGCCTTCACGTGCATGCTGCGCTCCGGCGACGGCACCGCCCACCACGAGAGCGCCGCTGGGCGGGCGGGCGACATCCCCGTCGTGGCGATCACCGAGGACCTGGCCCGCTGGGCCGACCGGGGGCGCGGGGCGGGCGACGTGGAACCCGGCACGTACCCCGTGGTGCTGATGCCGCTGGCCGTCGGGGAGATGGTCGAGATCCTCGCCTACATGGGCTTCGGCGCCAAGGACGTGCTGAACGGCGAGTCGTTCTTCGTGGACCGCCAGGGCGACGCGGTGGCGTCGCCGATCGTGAGCATCGTCGACGACGTGGCCCACCCGAGGAGCCTGGGGGCCGCCTTCGACCTGGAAGGCGTGTGGCGCCAGCGGGTGGCCGTCATCGACCGCGGCGTCGCCAACCAGCCCGTCTACGACACCCGGACCGCCGCCGAGGCGGGAACGACGACGACCGGGCACGCCTCCGGGTCCCAGGAGTACGGCCCCTACCCCGCCAACCTCCACATCGTCCCAGGGCACCAGACGAGCGAGGAGCTCGTCGCCGGGGTCGAGCGGGGCCTGCTGGTGCGCCGGTTCTGGTACGTGAACGTGGTCAACCAGCGCGAGACCGTCCTGACCGGCATGACCCGGGACGGCCTGTTCCTCATCGAGGACGGCGCCGTCACGAAGCCGGTCCACAACCTGCGATTCACCCAGAGCGTTCTCGACGGCCTCAGCGGGTGCTCCGGCGTGGGGGCCGACCTCGCCTGCCTGTCCTCGGGTGGCGGGTCGTTGCTAGCCCCGGCCCTCCGCCTGGACGCCTTCAACTTCACGAGCGCCACGAGCCACTAGCAGCGGCCGCAGGAGAAGGTTAGACGGCAATCGCGCGCATGTGCGCGATCTGCTCCTATCTTCGGACCAGGAGGCGAGACGCCGCGAGGCGCCAGACCAGGAGGAAGGCGCCGTTGGTGACCAGGGCGACCGTGAGGAACACCCACAGGTCCCTGCCGTTGGGACTGCCCACCCACCAGGTGCGGACCGCAACCCCGGCGAGCACGGCGAGCAGCCAGTTGGCGGCCACCCGGACGGCCCCGCCCTTCCCGTACGTGTCGAGGATGACGGCGATCAGGAACCAGCTCAGCGTCAGCGGGATGAAGTTGACGAGGATGTGGTACGGCGTGAACTTGTCCTTGTGGGAAATCAGCCCGACGACCGTGAAGACCAGGAACACGGCGCCGTCCCCGATGGGCAGGAGGAGGTTCTCCGGCATGCGGCGCCGGGCTACAGGACGGTTCTCGGTTTTCATGGGCGCCAACTTACCGCCTACCGGCCCCAAGCGCCTTCAGTTCCCGAGCCGGATCCGGCCCCCGGGGCCGGCCCGCACCAGGCCCTCGGTCGCCAGGGCCGCCACGGCGGCGGCGACCCGGTCCTCGGGTTCGTCCCACCGGGCGGCAACGCCGGCGACGGTGACGCTCGGGGCCTCCCGCACGGCGTCGACGATGCGGCCCCGCAACTGGCGCATCGAGCCTTCGAAGGGCGCTGTGCGGCGCCCGGGGCGGCCGCCCTCCGCCGGAGCCGTCCGGAAGCGGCAACCGCGGCGCAGGGGGCAGGCGGCGCAGAGCGGCTCGGGCCGGCACACCTCGCGGCCCAGGTCCATGAGGGCTGCGTTCCACCCACCCGGGTCGGCCCGGTCGATCCAGGCCGTTGCTGCCCGGAGCACTTCTGCCGCCCCCGCCCCGGACGTGCCCAGCCGGTGCCGGGCCACCACCCGGCGCACGTTGGTGTCGAGGGCCGGGATCGCCGCCCCGTAGGCAAACGATGCCACCGCGGACGCCGTGTACGGCCCCACCCCGGGGAGCCTCGCCAGCTCCGCCGGGTTCGACGGCACGACCCCGCCGTGCTTGGCCACGATGACGCCCGCCGCCCGCCACAGCGCAGCCGCCCTGCGGTTGTAGCCGAGACCCTTCCAGGCCCGGAGCACGTCCGCGAGCGGGGAGGCGGCAAGGGCCGCCGGTGTCGGGAACTGCTCGAGGAACCGCAGGTAGGCGGGCACCACCCGGCTCACCTGCGTCTGCTGGAGCATCACCTCCGAGACGAGGACCCCGTACGGATGGGGATCGGCGCGCCAGGGGAAGGCAGTCCTCCGGGGCTCGTACCAGGACTTGAGGGCCGAATTACTCAGCTCGCTGCCACCGGCTCGACCGGTTCGAGCGAGCTGGTGCACGCAGGGCACTTGGTGGCCGCGAGCGGGATCGGCGTCAGGCAGTACGGGCAGTCCTTGGACTTGCGCTCCTCGACTGCCTTCGGCTTGACCAGCGCTCTGTTGATGGCCTTGACGATGACGAACAGCACCGCGGCGATGATCAGGAAGTTGATGAGGGCGGTGATCAGGTCCCCGACGAGGATCGGCGTCTTGCCGATGGAGAACTTCACGTTGCTGAAGTCCGGCTTGCCCACGATGGCGGAGATGAACTGCATCAGGACACCCTTGGATAGGGCGGTCACGACAGCACTGAACGCGGCGCCGATGATGAACCCAATCGCAAGATCGAGCATGTTGCCCTTGAAGGCGAACTCTTTGAACTCCTTGATGACGCCTTTCATCCGCTGCTCCTTTCTCCTCGGAGAGCCCGCAGCTTGTCCGCCAGGCCCCGCAGGGCCTTGCCCCGGTGGCTGATGGCGTGCTTCTCCTCGGCCGTGAGCTCCGCCATCGTGCGGGATCCGCGCTCAGGGATGAACCAGGGGTCGTAGCCGAAGCCCCCCGTCCCCCGGGCCTCGTTCCCGATCCGCCCCTCGCAGGAGCCGATGCCGGCGATCTCCTCGCCGTCGGGGGTCACCAGGACCGCGACACAGCGGTACCGGGCACCCCTGCGCTCGGACGGCACGCCGTCGAGGGACTCGATGAGCTTGGCGTTGTTGTCCTCGTCGCTGGCCCGCTCCCCCGAGAACCGGGCGGACCGCACCCCAGGTGCCCCGTCGAGGGCGTCGACCTCGATGCCCGAATCGTCGGCGAGCGCCGCCCTGCCCGTAACGGCCGCCACTGCGCGGGCCTTCAGCAGGGCATTGGCGAGGTAGGTGTCGCCGGTCTCCTCGATCTCGGGCCACCCTCCCACGTCGTCCGAGGTGAGGAGCACGATCGGGAGCCCTGCCATGATCTGGCGCACCTCGGCGATCTTGCCCGGGTTGGTCGAGGCGATCACCACGGTGTCTCCGGCCTTCATCCCCGACTCACGTTTGGGACTGCGGGAGCTCCTCCCGACCCTGCGCCAGGATGCGGCGCTGGGTGGCCACGATCTCATCGATGCCCTTGCGCCCGAGGTCCAGCATCGCCTGCAGCTCCTCGGGCGTGAAGGGCATGCCCTCGGCGGTGCCCTGCAGCTCGACGAAGCCACCCGAGCCCGTCATCACGAGGTTGAGGTCCACCTGCGCCGTCGAGTCCTCCGTGTAGCAGAGGTCGAGGCAGGGCACGCCGTCGACGATCCCGACGCTGACGGCTGCCACCTCCTCCCGCAGCGGCGAACGGGGCAGCTTGCCCTTCTTGACGAGCAGCTCGCAGGCGTCCGCCAGGGCGATGTAGGCGCCCGAGATCGATGCCGTCCGGGTGCCGCCGTCGGCCTGGAGCACGTCGCAGTCGAGCCAGATCGATCGTTCCCCGAGCGCACGCAGGTCGGTGACGGCCCGGAGCGACCGGCCGATGAGGCGCTGGATCTCCTGGGTCCGCCCGCTCTGGCGCCCCTTCGCAGCCTCCCGCGGCGTGCGGGTCTCGGTGGCCCGGGGCAGCATCGAGTACTCGGCGGTCACCCACCCCTTGCCGGTGCCCCGGAGGAAGTCCGGGACCTTCTCCTCGACCGAGGCGGTCACGAGGACCCTGGTGCGGCCCGCTGCGTAGAGCGCGGAGCCCTCGGCGAACTCGGTGTAGCCACGGGTCACGGCGATGGGCCGCAGGTCATCGGGCGCGCGCCCGTCGGTCCGCTTCACGGCTGCACCCTACAACGTCAGTAGACGAGGAGCCGCTAGTGCCGTGACTACAAACGTTTGCGCTGTTCCTGCGAGCCTGGGCACACGAAAATTCTGAAGATTTCTTGCTCGGCTGGCAAACATACGTTCGATTTTGTCAGTGGCGGTCCGTACCATGGCTGGCCATGGAAGCCACCATCGTGCACCGCAGCGCCCGCATCGCCATCCGTGCCACCAAGGCCCAGCGCCGCCGCCTGTTCGGCCTGTTGCGCTCGGCGGGGGATGTCCGTGCCCTCGTGCTCGACTG
>JAOPZY010000269.1 GCA_025963875.1 Actinomycetota bacterium | reverse complement strand
GCTCCGCTCAACCTCTCGGAGAGGCGGCTCATGCGCAGTCACCCGGAGACGGGAGCACGCTGGTTGGGTCCCGTCCTCGGCCCACAGGTCCTCGACGCCATTCGGCACCACCATGAGCGCATGGATGGCCGGGGCTATCCCAATGGGGTCCGGGCCGGGAAGTTGCCCATGGTCTGCCGGCTTGTTGCGGTGGCGGACGCCTACGATGCGATCACTTCTGATCGCCCGTATCGCATCGGCCGTTCACCACAGGAGGCCTGCCGCGAACTGGGTTCCGTGGCAGGCCTCCAGCTCGATCCCGAACTGGTAGAGGAGCTGATCGACCTGGAGCGACGAAGGCTCGGGGCCCGGGCCGCGTGATCGGTATCCGGCTGGTAGGAGTCGACCAGCGGCAAACGGGCTGAGCCACTCTGAGCTACTGCCGGGGCCGCTCGGGCGTCATCGTCACTCCTTCTATCCCAAGTAAGGGCTTGTCAAACCTGCCAAAGACAGCCAAATGGAGGTGACACCGCAACCCAGGAGGTGGCATATGGCTATTGAAGCCCCAGGAACTCACGGGATCGCACCGGGACAACGGTCGGGCAACGGCAGTTGACTACCCGAAGGTCGAGTCCTTCGCTGCGGATGTTCACCACCATCGCCCGGGAGAACCCGTCGGTACCATCCCCTTGTCTATATCTGAGAGCGACATTCCGCACCACGCGGGAGCCAATCCCAACGCTAAGCCGAAAGGGTCCGGCGACTCTGAAGAGAGTTAGGGCGACCGGAATTAGACTTGGCTGTTGCAGCGACAAGCCTCAGCAGAGACTTGAGGAGGGCCGCAACCGTCTTTCGTTTGCCTGGATCGCTGTCGGGAGAAGCCGTGTCAGGCGGAGGCGACCGAGTCGGCCGAGGTCCCCGGCCGGCGAGTCTGGGCGAGTTCCCGGTCGAGCAGAAAGAGACCCTGGCCGGACTCGCCGATGCGCTTCAGCCAGCCCAGGATGCTCTTCACGGTGTTCTCCTCCTCAACCTGCTCTGTGACAAACCAATTGAGGAACGACTGGCTGGCGAAGTCCTTCTCCTCCACGGCGAGCCCGAAGATCTGATGAATGGACTGCGTCACCGCCTGCTCGTTGGCGAGAGCCGCGCCAAAGGCGTCGGTAGCCGTGTCGTACTCGGCCGCTGGTGCCGGAACCGCCTCGAGTCGCGGGGCAGCTTCACGGTCCTTCAGGTAGTCGAAGAACTTCATGGCGTGCATCCACTCCTCACCCGACTGGGCACGGAACCAGGCCGCGAATCCCGGTAGGGACAGCACTTCGCAGGGGGGAGGACACGGCCAGGGAGCTGTACGAGGATGCGATCTCCATCATCATCTGGTGGTTCAGCGCATTGGTCATGGGTTCGCTCAACATTGTGTTGCCGGTCTCCTTGTCAGGCTGGGGCTGCAGCGTGCCACGGATGACGTATCCAGGAATGCCAGGAGGCCAGCCACTACAGGAGCCCCACCCGCTTGAGCAAGTCCAAGGCCTGGGAGCCATCGGCGAGTTCGGCATTTGTCAGCGGTGCGGGGTGTCAGGCTCGCCTGGGGCAGCCCGGCTGCAGCCGTGACGCCAGGGCGCAGCGGGTACTCCCAGCTCTTCGAGGCGGCGATGATCCGCTGCGCCGGCTCGCTGACGAGGTAGATGACGAAGGCCTACGCCAGCCTGGCTCGACGCCCTCGAACCGACCTGCCCGCAAGGTTCGGCTCCGCGCGCCCGGACAACGCGGCAGGGATGCAGGCCACTGTCACGATCTGCGCCTGAACCGCCTCGGCGTCACCGTCGGCTGACCCGCACGGTCTGCAGAAACTCGTCGCGCATGGCCGGCTGGGACTCGTAGCTGCCGCGCCAGAACGACGTCCAAGTCTTGGATTGGTCCTCGCGGACGCCGCGCATCTGGGTGCACAGGTGGGTCGCCGCCAGGTGGACCGCGACGCCGTGCGGCTCGAGCAGTCTGACGAGAGTGTCGATGATCTCCACGCCCATCCGCTCCTGCACCGTGAACCGGCGGGCGAAGACGCGCACCAACCGGGTGAGCTTTGAGATGCCGATGATCAGCTCGTGCGGCACGTAGCCGATATGGGCCACGCCGAAGAAGGGGAGTGCATGGTGCTCGCAGAGGGCGTAAAAGTGGATCGGCCCCTCGATGACCTGGCTGAGCAGACAATCCGGTCCGCCCCGGCATTCGGTGGGGAAGGCGGTGAGCAGGTTGGCGTCTCCCTCGTAGCCGGACGTCGAGTCGAAGAGTGCCCGCAGGAAGCGCTCCGGCGTCCGGTGGGTTCCCGGGGTGTCCAGGTCCATGCCGAACTCCTCGAGAATCTCGGCCATGTAGCGTTGGAACGTGGCCCACCGGGCTGGGTCGATGGTCCGGGGGGTGATGTGATCCCAGAAGAAGGGCTCGTCCGGGTCCTGCAGCACCGCGGGCAGGGCTCGGTCGCCCGACGCCCCCTCACGAAACCCGTTCGGGGAAGGACCCTCGGCCCGTGTGGTATCGCCGTCGTCACGCATTCTTGTGCCCCGTCTCCCGCTCGTTGGTGGTCTCAGGCTCGGATCGTGGTCTCAGGCTCGTGGTCTCAGGCTCGGATGGAAGGGTCCTTGGCGGCCTCGGTACGCGGCACTCGGTCGAACACCACGCAACACCTGCCCGGCTCGCGCTCCAGCAGGGCTTGGACGCCCTTGATCTGCAGCCCCGATGCAAGGCCGCGCATGAGCGCCAGGTTTGCTTGGCACACGAGATCCATGTACTCGCCGGCCACGGGGCTGAAGGGGCAGTTGCCGAGGACGAGGCATCCCTTTCCCTCGGCTCGGGGCTCGAAGCCCTGTTCTTCCAGGACTTTGGCCGCCGCCTCGAGAAGCCGGTCCCGCCCGGCGCGTGATCCGGCGCGGCGACGGGCCTCGCTCCCGAGCGTGGCACCCAGGTCGTTGGCCGCCGCCCACAGCGCCTCCAGGGGAGTCCCGTCGGTGGAGGAGAACGCCTGCGCGAACAGGCGTGCCAGCAACTCGTGGTTGCGCCGGGGGACGCTGAAGGACAGATCGCGAGCCGAGCGCCGGTAGATCTTCGCGGGCCGGCCAGCGCCAGGACCCGTGCGGCCCGTGAGCCTGCGGTACTCGGCGACCAGGAGGCCGTCGGCGATGAGGCGGTCGAGATGAAATGCCGCAAGCCCCCGGCTGATCCCAACCCCCTCCGCCGCCTCGTCTCGCCCGGCCCCAACGGGGCGGGAGACGACAAAGAGGTAGAGGCGCCGGCGGGTGGGGTCGGCAAGCGAGGAAAAGGCCGCGATGCGCTCTTCGGTCTGGGTCAGATCCACTGCTCCCGCGCTCCTTGTACTACAAACATTGACTTGCTTAAGTGGCAAGTCACGCTCTAATATTAGCCGATGCTAGCTTTGCCGGCGGAAACACCGAACGGCCCGTGATCCGAGGCAGAGAGGGGGCATGCGTGGCGGCAAGGAGGTTCATCAGCTGGTTCGGCGCGTTCAGTGCGATGATCGCCGGTGGAGGGCACGGGCAGCAACGGGCGCTCGGGGCGCGCGGTGCCGATGCGGCGGAAGCCATCGTCGGCCAGATCGAGCAGTCGCAGGCCCTGGATGCCTTCGCCCAGAACCTCGGGTCCCTGGTCGCCAAGGTGCTGCAGCCGGGTAAGGTCAAGGATCTGGTGAGCGGGACCTGGATGGGCCACCCCGCCCACCCGATGCTGACCGACATCCCCATCGGAGCTTGGACGAGTGCCCTGATGCTCGACCTTCTCGGAGGGCGAACCGCCGCGAAGGGCGCCGACACGCTGATCGGCATCGGCGTGCTGGCGGCCCTTCCCACGGCGGTCACCGGTCTCTCCGAGCTCGCCGACCTCGGCACCGAACACGAGCGGGCCATCGCCGCTGCGCACGCCATCGGCAACATCGCGGCGGTAGCTCTCTATGCCGCCTCCTATGTCGCCAGGAAGAGCGGCAGCCGGACGATCGGCGTGGGCCTCTCGACGGCGGCCACGGGGGTCATGACAGCCTCGGCGTTTCTCGGGGGGCACCTCTCGTTCCGCAAGGGGATCGGCGTAAACCACACCGCGTTCGAGTACGCCGTCGAGGACTGGACGCCGGTCCTGGACGCCGGCGAGCTCGCCGAGGGCGAGGCCAAGCTCGTCAATGCGGCAGGCAACGACGTGATGGTCTACCGGGCTGGCGGGGCGCTGTGCGCCCTCGCCGACCACTGCATGCACGCAGGGGGTCCGCTGCACGAGGGCAAGGTCGAGGATGGGCGAGTGACCTGCCCGTGGCACGCCAGCACCTTCAACCTGGCCGACGGATCCCTGGTCCGGGGGCCCGCCACGGCGCCGCAGCCGTCCTACGAGACCCGCGTGCAGGACGGGAAGATCGAGGTCCGGTCCCGCACCTGACTAGCGGGCGCCTCTGGCGCGGTCCGCTCGCCGTTACCTGCCCGGAACCGTTTCTTTCGGTGGCGAGGCCTGCAAGCGCAGCAACAGGGGGATGACATCGCGGCGAATGTGAGCCAGTGCCTGACGCGTCCGGTAGCGACAACGCCCATCTCCTGTCGGAGCCGAACTGGGCGACACCCTGTCGAGATGCATCCACAGGTAGTCTCCGCGGGCCGCCGTGACATGCAAGGCGTGGCCGGACGCCGTCGCCATCTCTCGGAACGAGCGATGGCCACCGTGCAGCATGCGTCCTTTCGACGAGTCCTGGCAGAAGCGCCCGGTGGTCTGGAGGACCCGCGGGGTTGACGCAACCACAGAGAGGGTTCGAGATCGCCGTAGTCGAAGGCGAACAGGAAACCGCGCCGCAGTGCCCGCGAGGCCTGGGGCAAACCATTCCTCCAACTGCAGGCAGACCTGAAAGCGGTTGCCAGCGTCGAGGCAGGCAGCTCCCCGGCCCGAGGGATCCGCCAGCGCATCCTCCGAGAGCGGGCCCAGGACCTCGACAAACCGATCGCCCTCCAGATCGACATAAACCTCCCGGGGACCCCCACCACGGGCGACTTCGAGGACGTGGACGGGGAAGCTGTCCAGGACTTCATTGGCGACGACGCAGCCCTCCACTGGCGGCCCCTCCCCAAGGGCCGACGTCCACTCGGCCCGCTGGGCGCATGGCCGAGCCGGCGACCCTGCCAGGCAGCCACCCGTTCGAACTGCTCCACGAATCGCCATCGCAGGGCGCCAGCCAGCGGGCCGGCCGCTTCCACGGCGCCTGCGGCCAGATCGCCCAACCCTGCACCCACCTCGATGACCCAGAAGGGGTCAGGGCGGCCGAGCTCCTCCCAGACGCCACACAGCGCCTTGGCGACCAGGCGGCCGAACCAGGGGCTGATGGATGGGGACGTGCGGTACTCAGCCCCGTGGCCCGGGACGCGGGTCGCGTAGTAGCCCCGCCCGTCCACGCCGAGCGTGGAGCGCAGCCTCGCCCTGCGCACCTGATCTCTTAGGCTGGCGTCCGGAGGCCACAGCAGCCGGGAGAGCGCTGCCCCCGACGACAGGATGGTTTCGGTGGACTGCCAGCACTGCAGCCGCCAGACATGGTGCACGTCCGAGCGAGCCAGCTCGCCGGCGCGCTCGTTCACAAGGTCGAGCAGGCGCGGAGCTGCATCGATGCCAGGAGGGCCAGCCAGCAATGCTGGCAGATCTCCTGCAAGTAGCCCTCAAGATCCGAGGGATCCATCGGCAATGGCAATCCCACGAGGCTTGTTTCGACGCAGTCGCGGCACAGTCCGGGGTGAGCGAACAGCGTAGGTGCCCGCCCGGTCGTAGGTCGACAGCGGTGTTTCGCAGTCCGGGCGCGAGGCCTGTCGGCCACCCCCGTAGCGACGGGGCGGGGCAGGGAGTCCCGCAGTGCGGTTTGCGGCAATCGCTACCCCTCCGGGCCTCCTGTCCCTTCCCCAGCGTCTAGGAGTAGTCGTTCGTTAGTAGAAGGGTGCCCGCTCCAAAGCAAGCGTCAGCTTGTCATAGAACGGGGCGATTCTAAAGCAAGGCAGGGCTTGCAAACTCCTCCCTCTGCTTCTAGAATCAGGGCCAATAAGTTTTAGAGGCAGGCGGTGACACCCAGCGGCCATGGCCGGGTGAAGACAAGACGAAGCCCAATACAACGGCTCCTGCAGCGGGTGAACGCCCAGCAGGGAGCCTTAAGGAGGACGGACATGGCGGTTGACGAGATGCGCATCGGTGGCCTCCACGCCACCCGGACGGTGGACGAGATCCAGATCGGAGGCCTGGGGGCCCGGCGCAAGCGGGTGGAGGACGCCCGGTTCGTCAGAGGCAAGGGCAATTACATCGACGACTTCAAGCTGCCCCGCATGCTGCACATGGAGATCCTGCGAAGCCCGGTGGCGCACGCCCGCATCAAGTCGATCGACACGTCGAAGGCATGGATGACGCCCGGCGTGCACCTGGTGATCACCGGGGAGATGGCGGCGCAGCACAACCTGGCCTGGATGCCCACCCTCTCGTACGACACCCAGGCGGTGCTCGCCACCGACAAGGTGCGGTTCCAGGGCCAGGAGGTCGCCTGCGTCGTCGCGGACGACCCGTACATCGCCAAGGATGCCTGCGAGGCGATCGAGGTCGACTACGAGACACTGCCGGCGATCGTGAACCCCAGGCAGGCCCTAGCTCCCGACGCCCCCGTGATCCGCGACGACAAGGCAGACGCCGGGAGTGCCCTCTCCGGCGAGCATCTACCGAAGAACGTGTGCTACCGGTGGGAGGTCGGCGACAAGGCGGGGACGGACCGGGCCTTCGAGCAGGCGGACACGGTGGTCAGCCTCGACTGCTACTACCCCCGCACCCACCCCTGCCCCATCGAGAACTGCGGCGAGATCGCCGACTACAACGCCGCCACCGGCAAGCTCACGATCTACATGACCACCCAGGCACCGCACATCATCCGGACGGCGGTGGCCCTGGTCGCGGAGCTGCCGGAGCACATGATCCGGGTCATCTCGCCCGACATCGGCGGGGGCTTCGGCAACAAGGTGCCCGTCTACCCCGGCTACGTCATCGCCATCCTCGCCTCCATCCTGCTCAGCCGGCCCGTCAAGTGGATCGAGGACAAGACCGGCAACCTGATCTCCACCGGGTACGCGCGTGACATGTACTTCCACGGGGAGCTCGCCGTGCGCAAGGATGGCAAGATCCAGGCGGTGCGGATCCACGCCGACACCGACAACGGCGCCTTCTTCTCCGACGCCCAGCCGACCAAGTTCAAGGTCGGCCTGTTCCACTCGACGTTCGGCTGCTACGACATCCCCTACGGTCACCTGACCGCCCAGGGCCACTACACCAACAAGGCCCCAGGGGGCGTCGCGTACCGGTGCTCGTTCCGCATCACCGAGGCGATGTTCTTCCAGGAGCGGCTCATGCAGACCGCCGCCTACGAGCTCGGCATCGATCCCGCCGAGTTCCGGCGCCGCAACTTCGTCCGCGAGTTCCCCCACCGCACCACCTTCGGCTTCCTCGTCGACTCCGGCGACTACGACCAGTGCCTGGATCTGGCACTGGACAAGGTGGGCTACGAAGACTTCCTTCGCCGGAAGGAGGAGGGCCGCCAGGAAGGTCGCCTCCTCGGCATCGGCATCTCGTGCATGTCCGAGCCCCTCGGCGCCGGCAACTCCCGTGAGTACGACATCCTCGGCATCAAGATGTTCGACTCCGCCGAGCTGCGGGTGCATCCAAGCGGCAAGGCGATACTCAAGATCGGCTCCAAGACCCAGGGCCAGGGCCACGAGACCACGTTCGCCCAGATCGTCACCCACGAGCTCGGCATCCCCGCCGACGACATCCTCGTGCAGCACGGCGACACCGACAACACGCCCTTCGGCATGGGCACCTACGCCTCCCGGTCGACCCCGACCGCCGGCGCCGCGACCGCAATGGTGGCGCGGAAGATCCGGGCCAAGGCCAAGAAGCTCGCCGCACACCTCCTCGAGGTGTCGGAGGAGGACGTGGAGTGGGAGCTGGGCCGCTTCTACGTGCGAAGCGCCCCCAAGCGCGGCGTAACGATCCAGGACTGCGCCTTCGCCGCCTACACCAACATGCCCGACGGTCTCGAGCCGGGACTGGAGAACAACGCCTACTACGACCCCCCGAACATGACCTGGCCCTTCGACGTGTACGTCAGCACGGTGGAGGTGGACCCGGGGACCGGTCAATGGGACGTCCTGAAGTTCGTCGGCGTCGACGACTGCGGGGTGCGGATCAACCCGATGATCGT
>JAOPZY010000245.1 GCA_025963875.1 Actinomycetota bacterium | reverse complement strand
CAGCGCCACGACCGGCACGCCTGCCTACCAAGCCGCCGTGTCGGGGGTCGCCACCTTCAGCACCCCGTCATCCGGTGACGGGCAGATCTTCGTGGCCGCCAACAGCGGCGTCAGGTCCTTCGTTCTCACGATCCCGCCACGGCCCCGACTGGCGTGGTGGCGAACCAAGCAACGCCTCCGCGTCGGTGGCCTGGACCCCGCCCGCCAATCCTGGTTCGGGAATCACCGGGTACCTCGCCACCGCGTCTCCGGGCGGCATCACCGCCACCGTCGGGGCGGGGGTGACGAAGGCCCTGGTCCATGGCCTCACGAACGGCACGTCCTACACCTTCGTCGTTGCCGCCACCACCGCCTCGGGTATCGGACCGAACTCGCTGCCTTCCAACCCCTTCACGCCGGGCGCGGTGCTGGGACTGCAAGGTGGGTACTGGCTGGTCGCGTCCGACGGGGGGATTTTCAACCATGGCGACGCCGGGTTCTTCGGCTCCATGGGAGCCTCACACGTCAACAAGCCGATCGTGGCCATGGCGTCCTAGCCTCGATCTTTTGTTTCGTGACCGACCAGGACCCTGTTGAAGCGGCAGCCTGGGGTGGGCGGGATTTTCCCCGAATAGCGAAGAGTTTTCCACCCAGCCCTGACGTAGCTTATCTCGAGTCGCGTTCCAGGGCTTGATGAATGTAATAGCGGAGAGCCTCCTGGTTGGCTTCGGCGAGCTTCCTGATCTTCACGTGCCTGGCGTGTTTTCCTGCGCCTTTTAGCAATCCGTACGGATCTTCAAACTCCCGCCCGTACGTAAACCCAAACGTTATGTCCCGCTTCGATGGGCTGACCCATGCCAAGTGCGATTTCCCTATCCACATGGGTAGCCCATAGCTGATTCGTTCTGTTGCCTGCGGAGCGCACTCGCGCATCATCTCCCGCAACATGGTCACGATGTCTCGGAATTCGGGTGGAACCCGTTCCTCCACGAAGGCGTCAACGGTATCCGTCGCCCCAACTCCTCCTTGTGCCCACAGAGACCTGCGGTCTCGGCTCGTCCAAGGAATTCTATGAGCAGGTATCGTCCAGTTGGTGGAAGGACAACTTTCCCGTTCCGGACTCCTCGGCGAGGCGTACCGACGCGATCCAGTTGTGGACTGACGCACTGTGCCTTATGAGGCAGCGAGTCTGCCCGTGCGGCCCTTGACCTCTGCCCTCGCGCTTTAGTCTCATTGAACGGTGCCTGCCCACGCGGTCGAGGAGGTGCCTGCCCCATTCGTGGGAAGTCTGGCCCGGAGGGCGGCATCTTCCGAAGTCCCGTCTGTGGGCGGAGTGTTCGCCGACCGGAGGCTGCTCAGCCCCGCGGCGCTGGTGCACCTGCAGCGCTTGGCCGGGAACAGCAGCGTCAGTCAGCTGCTCGCCCGCAACGAGCGCCCGGCAGAGCCCCACCGGGAGCTCACACCCCACCTGGTCGCGCAGCGGGACGGGGACGAGCCTGCTCCAGCGGCGCAAACGGAAAGCTCCGAGGCCGAGGTGGGCCAGGAGATCAGCGTGCCGGCCATCACGGTTGACGGCAATCCAGGCTCAGACGACGGCGAAGGTGGGTGCGACAACCTGAGCCTGCATGGCAACACACACGCCGACTTCGATGGGGGTCCCGGATCAACGGTGACCAATCAAAAGGCATCGATCAGCAAGGGTTGCGATCCCGCGTGCGGACCGGACGTCAAGTGCATCAAGCTCACCGGGACACTCGTCAGTGCCTACAAGGCAACCGTCCAGGTCAACGTGCCGGACATGCCGGGTGGCCTTACCGAGTGCGAGCAGGGCAAGGTGCAGGACTTCCTGGACAAGGTCCTCCTGCCGCACGAGAAGGATCACGAGAAGCGCCTCAAGACCTACGACGGCAAGACGCAGCTACCGGTCAACGTCACGGGGCTGTGGGATGGACGACCTGACCTCCAAGGTCGAGAAGATGCATTTGGACGAGGACGCGAAACGCCAGGACGCGGCACGGAAGCTGAGCAAGGCCATCGATCCGTTCCGCAGGACGGTTGACTGCTCGGGCTGCAAGAGCTAGCAGTCTTTTGCATTTGTTGTTCACGCTGCGAGGACTCGATCCCGCCGCCCATCGGAGGCCTACATTGAACCGGAAATAACGTTGCTGTCGGGTGCCAAACCAGACCTGTTGCACATCTTGCTTCATTCTCCGGGGTGAAGCCTGCCGGCCCAGCGACCACCGAGAATGCAGCTTATGTCGGATAAAGAGGATGAGTCCCATTCGGCTATAGAGCGCTTGCGGCCCCCTTTTTCTTGCTGCCGGCCGTGGGGTTTCGCCAAACTTGTTCGTTTGTATAGGGAGTAAGGGTAACTGCCGAGGCGAGCGGAGATGGCTCATGATGAGGAAAGAGGCTCGACACCCAGCGACAGACCAAGCTCCCCCTTGGAGCTCTCTAGGGGCAGACCGCTTCGAGAGTGAGTGTCGACACGGATTATCCGATCCGATGTGGTGCAACATTTGCTCCCAGGACCCTGCTCGTCAGGAGAACCTGAAGGCCCAAGGTCACGAATTCCCTTGGTCCAAGGGATCCTGAGAAGCGAACTTTCGCGGAGTTGAACGACTCCCGCAGTAGCTAGAAGAGCGCACTCTCTTCCCCGAGGGACCCACGAAGGTCCCATGTGTTCGACAGACAGCCCCGCTTCAGAGCCGCGACGCCGGGGGTGAGGTATGCACGCACTCAAACCAGCCGTCTCGGCAGCGCTCAGCACGGTTCTGGACGGGGATGAGACGCTGCAATTTGCGGTGATCGTCGTGGCCGTCCGTTACGCCTCGGGTATCGGCCCGAGCAAGATGACGACCGCGGTTGGGTCAAGGCTGGGCCGGATTGGCGCTGTTCACGGTGACGCGACTTCGCCCGCGGCCGGCATTCCCGCGCCACCGACGCCGGGCATCAAGGCCTCGTGGCTGCTGGCGACCGACCGCCGAGTCGCGTTGGCGAGCATCTTCAGGCAGCCGGGGCAGGGAAGGCCTCAGCCGCCGCAACCCCTACAGGCCAGGCTGTACTGGGAGGTCCCGCCTGCAGGGATTGTGCGTGTCGAGAAGCGTCCGCGCCTGCAGTTGATGGCCCGCTTCCGCCTGCACTTTGGCGACGGCTCGAGCGCGGCATTCATGACAAGAAGAGCGGGCGACGTACAGAACCTCCGCAACGCACTCCGACCGGGCTCCACTCCGACCAGTTGATGAGCGACGGTCCTTAGGACCCTGTTGAGCAACCGTCCTTCTTGATCCCGGCCCCCCGGCCGGGGGACGCCCCGGCGATGCCGAACGGGCCGATTGGAATCGAGTGCGACTGAGAGAGCGGAAACCGACCTCTGAGTCGCAAAGAACCGGGCGGCCCCTGCTCGTGGGGCTCGATGAGACGAGGCCTGTACCCGGAACTCATCGGTTCCGGTCGAGAAGCGGCACGCGGAGAACCACGCGAACGCGTGGTCACTTCCGGTCCCCGTGCGGCCATGCTGGAAAGGCCGACCTCACCTGGCGCACTCGCGGGCCGGGACCAGGCCCCACGAGTGCGCCAGCGGGCCGGTAGCAGACCCGAATGCGAGCGCCTCGCCGGGAACCAAACTACGGATGGCCTCGCGAGCGACGGAAGCAGTCGCACGACGCCCTGCGCGCAGTTCTGCACGCGCTGCGTGATCGTCTCGTCGTTACGGAGGCAGCCGACAGGCGGACGTGCCGTGAACAGCGACCAGATGTCAGGCAGAACCCTCGCTGCGGATCACGAAGCGCGGAACTTCCGCTCCGCCCTCGACGTCCAGCACGGCGTCCCCGAGCTCCGAGGCGACCTCGGCTGCTACGAACACCGGTAGCTCCTGCGCGACGACCACTTCGTCTCCCGTCGCAGGTCCCTGTGCGAAGGCAATGCCCACTGCGCTGACTCCGTCGCGGTCCTTCTCGCTGTAGAAGCGGACTCCGTACGAGTCGGGGATGCCCTCGGCGGACCGGAGAGTGTTCAACACCTCTGTGGCTCCCTGAGAGATCTGGACCATGGCTCGCTCCTCTCGTCTGATGCCTCGTTGTATGCCCACGGGGGCGGGGGGGTCCGGGAACGCACCAGGTCGTGCATCCCCTCTGTAAACCCCTACCCAGCGAGGGACGGGAGGAACCTCAACGGCCTCCGCCCCGTGTCGCTACGTACGCCGGACGCGCAGGCCCGTCGCCTTCTGGAGGTACTCCTCGAGAAGATCGGCGTCCAGGGTGGCGTTCTCCAGCTGGAGGTACGAGTTTCCCTGGAGATCGGCGTGGGCGGGCCAATCCTCGGCGCTGAACCACTGGGTGAGGCCGTCACGGGCCACCAGTTCGATCTTGAATGCACTGCGGTCGGGGACCTTGACGGTCCAGGTGTACGAGCCCTTGGTGTAGGGAATCCCCTTCCACGACTCCACGGGCTCTGCCGATCCGCCGTTGGCCTTGATGAGCTCGTTACAGATCGTCCGGACCTCGGGGATGAAAGCAAACGTCTCCAACCATGCTGTGTGCTCGGCTTGCCGTTTCTGGTTCGCCTCCTCGCGTTCGGCGGCCAGCGTCTCACGGGCCACGCGCTCGGCCTCGACCTTCTGCTGTTCCTGTTCGTCCTTGGACGTGAAGCGATACTGGCTCATCCGGCGAGCTTACCGGTTTCGGCCAGAGCACGGAAGGGCCGCCGCTGAGGACCAGCGCGGCCTGGCTCCCTACGAGCTCAGGGCTCTTCGGGAGCTGATCCACAGCAGCGTGTGAGCGGCGGCGGTGACGCAGACGACGGCGATCCATGTCGCCGCGTCGGGGAGGTGGAGGTCGAAGAACGTCCTCAGGAACGGCACCGCCAGGGCCGCCGCAAGTCCCAGCCCCAGCAGGCCCACAAGGAGGTCGTGCGCCGGGCTCCGAGGCCGTGCCAGCAGCGTGAGGATGGACAGGCCGCACACCGTCAAGGTGATGGTCGCCGCCGTGCGCGCCACCTCCAGCTCCTCGGGCTGCAGCTGGCGGGCCAGTGCGTAGGCCGCCAGCGTCGCCGCCGCGGCGATGCTCCCGGCCGGAACCGCGAACCGCAGGAGCCGGGAGAGCAGACCTGGCCGGGAACGGGTGCTGTTGGGTTCCAGTGCGAGGACGAAGCCCGGGATGCCGATCGTGAGCGACCCCGCCAGTGTCAGGTGGCGTGGGAGGAACGGAAACGCCACACCGGCCAGGCCCACGCACAGCGCGAGCAGGAAGACGTAGACGGTCTTGGTCAGGAACAGGCTGCCGGTGCGCTCGACGTTGGCGATAACCCGGCGCCCTTCCGCCACCACGTCGGGCATCGCGGCGAAGTTGTCGTCGAGGAGGACCGCCTGCGCCACTGCCCGCGTGGCCGCCGTCCCCGACCCCATCGCCACGCCCAGGTCCGCCTCCTTCAGGGCGAGGACGTCGTTGACGCCGTCGCCGGTCATCGCCACGACGTGGCCCCGGCCGCGCAGCGCCCGGACCATGTCCCGCTTCTGCGGCGGCGTGACCCGCCCGAACACGCTGTTGGACTCCATGGCCTTGGCGAGCGACTCGGGATCGTCCGGCAGCGTCCGGGCGTCCTGGGGCGTGCCGGCATCCGGCAGGCCGGCGGCGCTTGCCACGGCGGCAACCGTCACCGGGTTGTCCCCCGAGATGACCTTGAGCGCGACGCCCTGCTCGGCGAAGTAGCGGAGCGTGGCGGCTGCCTCCGGACGTACGCGTTCCGAGAACACGACGAGGCCCTGCGGGCGGAGGTCGGCCGGAAGGTGTGGCGAGCCGTCCACGTCGGAAGGGTCCAAGGGAGACGATGCGACGGCGAGTACCCGCCGGCCCGTGGCGGCAAGTTGGTTGGCCTTGCTCCGCTCGGGATGGGTGTCGTCCAGGTGTGCCAGGACAACTTCCGGGGCTCCCAGGACCCACGTGCCCCGGCCGTCGAAGGTCGCCGCGCTCCACTTGCGTGCGGAAGAGAAGGCCACGGTGGCCGTGGGCCGCCAGGTGCCGCCCAACGGCGGCGGGAATGCCTCGGCGAGGGTCTGAAGGGTGGCGTTCCTGCTTGCGGTTGAGGCTGCCAGGGCGCCCAACGAGTCGGGGAGGGCCTCGGCTCCGGCAAAGGGAAGAAGCTCCTCCAAGGCGATCGTGCCGTCTGTGATCGTGCCGGTCTTGTCGCAGCACAGCACGTCGACTCTGGCCAGCCCCTCGACGGCCTGGAGTTCCTGGACCAGCACACGCCGCCGGGCGAGACGGACGACCGCCACCGCCATGGCGGTGCTGGACAGCAGCACGAGGCCCTCGGGCACCATGCCCGTGACACCCGCAACGGAGCCGCGGATGGCGTCCAGGGTGCCGGTCCGCGCCCGCAGTTGCGCCACCAGGAGGAGCGCCGCCGTCGGCACGAGCGCCCAGGTGACGTAGCGCAGGATGCGGTCCATACCCATCCGGAGCTGGGACTGGGGCGCCACATACCGCCGGCCCTCCGCTGCCAGCGTCCGGGCGTACGCGGCATCCCCCACGCGCGTCGCCTGCACCCGGCCGCTGCCTGCGACCACGAAGCTGCCCGAGAGCACCCCGTCGCCGGATCGCTTCAGGACCGGGTCCGCCTCGCCGGTGAGGAGGGACTCGTCCACCTCCAGCGACGAGCTCTCCAGCACGATCCCGTCGACCGGGATCTGGTCCCCCGTCCGGAGTTCGAGGATGTCGTCGAGGACGACCAGCTCCGTGGGTAGCTCCCGGAGCTCACCGTCGCGCACGACCCGGGCTGCCGGCGCGGCCAGCACGACGAGGCGGTCCAGCGCCCGCTTCGCCCGGAGCTCCTGCACGATGCCGACCGTCGTGTTGGCGACGAGGACGAGACCGAAGAGGGCGTCCTTCAGGGATCCGGTGAGAATGATCACGACTGCCAGGGACCCGAGCAGGGCGTTGAAGCGGGTGAAGGTGTTGGCCCGCAGGATCTGGCCCACGGTCCGGCCCGACCGCTGCTCGGCTCGGTTGGTCTGGCCATGGGCCAGGCGCTCCCGGACCTCCCCCTCCCTCAACCCCTCCGGGCGGGTCCTGGGCCGGCCGGGCGGTGCGGCGCCGGTTGCCGAAGCGGGACCTGGCGTGGCCGATACTCGCCTCGCCGGATCGCCGCGCGCGGCATCAACCCGCGTGCTCGCCCGCGCGGCCGGGCTGGTGGCACGGAGCTTGTGAACCCCGGTGACGGCGAAGAGGACGACCACCAGCCAGCCGGCGGCGATCGCCCACCCCCCGAGGACATCCGTGGGCCAGTGCACCCCCAGGTAGACCGCCGAGGCGCCGAGCACGAAGCTGACCGCAGCGGCAGCGGCGGCCACGGTGACCCTGGTCTCCCACCGGGGCAGGCTGCGTCCCACGACGTAGGCGACGGCTCCGTACAGAGCGGCCTGGGCTGCCTGGCCGGCCGGGAAACTGAAGCCCTGCGCATGGATCGCCATGAAGGCGGCGGGGGGTCTCGCGCGCGCCACCACCTCGCTCACCGCAAGCGACAGGAGCATCGCCCCCGCCGAGGTGACGGCGAGGATGAGGAGCGGTTCCCAACTCCCCGACCGCCGCCGGTACCAACCTCCGAGCCCTACGATGACGAGGGCAGCGACCGGCAGGCTCCCCAGGGCGGCCACCGTGCGCATGGCCTGCGTCAGCCACCGCACCCGGTGCGTCGCCACGTACCGCAGGGCAGGAGTGTCGAACCGCGCCATCTCCTGCTGCGCCACAAGATCCCGCAGGATCAGGCCGAACGCGATCGCGCTGAGGGCCAGGATCATGATGCCGGCACCCAGGAGCAGCCACGTTGCGGCGCGGGGCCGCACCCGGGGCTCGAGGAAGGCGATGGCCCGGCGCTGGAGGTCGTGGATCCTCACCACGCCCGGCCGCGCCCGCATGCCGCGCAGGAAGCCCTCGACTTCCTCGCGATGGCCGGCGACCCACCACCCCGAGACGCCGATCGCGGCGAGGGACAGCGCAAGGCCCGCGAGCAGCAGGTTCGTCAGGGCTGCTGTGGGATCCGTCATCTGGGCAGGCTACTCGCGGGGTGCAGGAACGGTCGATGTCTGGATCGCTCGCTGCCGGGTAGCTCCGAACGTATGGTGCGACATCTCCGAGACGTCATCGCCGTCGCTGCCGCCCTCGGGGCGGCCCTGGGCTACGCGGCCTCCTCGGTCATGCAACAGCGGGCGGCCCAGGAGGAACCGCCGGATGAGGCACGGAAGCCCGGGCTCCTCCTCCGCCTGGTCCGCCAGCCACTGTGGCTGGCCGGCCTGGCAGCGGACGGCGTCGCGTACATGCTCCAGTTCGTGGCCCTTGGTCACGGTTCGATTGCCCTGGTGCAGCTGCTGCTGGTGAGCGGGCTGCTCTTTGCTCTCCCGCTGGGGGCGCTCATCTCCCGGTGCCCGATCGGGCGCTCAGACCTGGTCGCCGGGGGTCTGGTGGTGGTGGGCCTCGCCACCTTCCTCACGGTCGCGGCACCGGCGCCGGGCCGCGGAAATGCGCCCACAAGTACCTGGGTGGTCATCGGCGCCGGCGGCGTCATCGTCATCGGGGCCCTCGTGCTCCTCGCAGGCCGGCGCCCGGGCGTCCGCCGGGCCACCGCACTCGGGGCGGCCGCAGGCGTCGCCAACGCCCTCGTGGCCGTCTTCAGCAAGTCGACCGCGGTCATGCTGGCGCACGGCCTCCCGCATGCGCTGATGTCATGGCAGCTCTACGCCCTCCTCGCATCCGGAGCTGCGAGCCTCGCCCTTGCGTCGAGCGCATTCCAGGCGGGGTCGCTGGCGGCGTCCCTGCCGATGCTGACGGTCGTCGACCCCATCGCAGCCACCATCATCGGCGCGCTGTTCTTCGGCGAGAGCCTCACGATACGGGGCGTGGCGCCGATCGCCGAGGTGGCAAGCATTGCGGCGATCGTTGCCGGCGTCTTCATGCTCGGCCGGTCCCCGCTGGTGCACTGCACCCACGGGTCCGGGGCGGGCGAGCCGGTACGGCTTTCTTTGCGAGCCATGTTGCGGTAAGTGCACCGTCACTCGCAAAGAATGCAGTGCGAGTGACATTTTGAGCAAAGTCTGAAGCAATTCTGTGCCGTTTCCCACCGTGGTCCAAGGCGCCCGCGGCATGCTGATGACTGCTCGGCCCCGCCACTCCCCGCCACTGGCCCCAAGGAGGCAAGGCTTGAAATCAACGAAGAAGCTTGTTCTGGCAGCAGGTATCTCGGGTTCCATCGTCGCCGGCGGCCTGGTCGGCGTGACCCTCTTCGGCCCCACGGCCGCGGGTGCCAACAGCCCTGCCACCGTGCCCGCCGGGGCGCCCGCCCTGGCACCGGCGGGAGTCTCCCAGGGATGGGTGCCCGCGGGCGTTCCCGACGTTACGGGCACAGCCACGCCGGGCGTGGACCACAGCAACAACAGCGCCGCCCACGAGGCCGGCGAGTCTGCTGCGACGGAGGCTGCCGAGACGGCCGGCCAAGGCCACGGTGGTGGCAACCACGTGTCCAACAAGGACCCAGCCCACGAGGCGACCGAGTCCGCCGCCCGGGCCGCCGAGGAGGCAGCCCGGGACGCCGCAATCGCGAACTCGGGCGTCAAGGGCTCGCCCCCCACCTCGCCCCCCACCCCGACCGCATCCGGCTAAGCAGTACCGGCCGGTGACTAGAGGGGCACCGGCCCATGTCCGACACGCAAGGTCTCTCCAAGGGCCAGGTCGACGTCCACGCGGCGCGACGACCGCCGTTCGACGGTGCCGCCGTGCAGCCTCCAGACGGGTAGTGGCCGGGTGGCGGCGGTGCCCTCCAGCACCCGGCCCGTCACCAGCTGGTTCTGGTGGGCGAACAGGAAGTCCTGGAGAGCGAGGGCAGCTTCCTCGATGGACTCGTAGACAAGGTGCTGCGCCTGTGGATCTCGCCTGCGCCAGGTGATCTCCTGGGCGGCCTTGCCCGACATGCCGCTACGGCCAGCATGGGCGGCGAGGTCGTACGCTCGGGCCACAGCCGGCTCCAGCGAGCTCGCCGCGTAGCCTCGCCGTGCCGCCCACCGATCAGAGGCATCCGCTCGAGCAAGCTCGATGGCGCGCTCGAGCGGTGACACGAGCTCGCAAGCCTGGATGCCCTCGAGCAGTTGTCCGCCTCCGGTACCGGTCAGGCACCGCAGGCGTGCGGGCGCCGGGTTGGCTGCCAGGTCTTTCATCGAACCGCGTCCCTCGAGGGATTCTTCGCTTGCTTCGGGGCGCTGAGGTGACGGTCGTACCACTCCCCTTCGGCCGTGTGCAGCGTCGCCGCCGGTCGTGCCCACTGGTTGTGGCAGTTGACGCAACTGAGCCTTCCCCGGTACGGCAGCCCCACGACGACCCATCCCGACCCACAAGCTGGACATTGGAGCACGGCTCCTCCTCACCCATGGCGCCGCTCAAGTGAGTTGCCGGGCAACTCCAGCCTGCGTCGCGGCGCGGCCGACGAACGAATGCGGCTTCGCAGACCGGCGCGGTAAGTCTGAAGACCCCAGCCTGCTAGCCGGGAGATGCAGTCGGCCGGGGCCGGGACCGAATGTAGCCGACCCTCGGGACCTGAGGTCGGAGCTTGGGAGCCGAATGTGGGCTACCCAGAGACAGGGTACGCCGATAGGGGCAAGGAAGCAACGAAATGCACTGGACGGGGTTGCTTTGGGCGCCACGGTTGGAGGGCCGTGACACACTGGCCAGCCCTTCAATCCTCGAGGGATACAACGAAGCCGCTGTCGACCATGTCCGAGACGAGCTCATCCGGCGGCGGCAAGGGCGATGGCTCCCGGTTGACCGCCCGCCACAACGGCAGGGCAGCCCCGAGGGGACCGGGTTCCGTGCTCGACCGTACCGTCCGCTCGCCCCACAGCAGCGCCCCCTCAGCACCCCTGCCGTACGGCTGCACGTGGATCTCGAGGCGACCCTCCGCGAAGACCGTCACCACCAGGGCCTGCCGGAATGCACCCTCGTCCACCCGACCGATGGCCGGCACGGCGGCCGGCCGCGCGCCGCCATCCACCGCCTCGGCGGCGTAGCAGAGCCGGGCCCCCAGCGACGCGACGAGCATGCCCACCGCACCGTGTGAGAAAGCCTTCGGGGGGATGCCGAAGTCGTTCTCACCGGTGGCAACGAGGTCATGGCAGGTGACACGCCAACGGCGCTCCCCCACCGGGATCACAAATTGCGCGGGGGATGCCTCCCCCTTCTCCAGGGCCGACTGCGCCGCCTGGAACAGGAGCTCGACCTCCGAAGGTATACGGCGCCTCGGCGAGTCCGCGCCTGCATCGGTCATGGGGCGTGGCGCTGCATCGGCTACCGGCTTCGGGAAGGCCCGACCGCCGGCGAGGCCGGCTTCTTCGCCGGTCCCAGCGGCTTTGTCTGGCGGACACGTGAAGCCTTGCCGACGGAGCGGGGACTCGGCGAGCCGGAAGCTCTCAGCGCCAGGTCCCACGGTGCCATCACCGCGTCCACGAGCTGTTCGGCCAACGGCGGGCCAACCGGCGCGGCACTGATAAGGAACCGGTAGTGGACGGGTCCGTAGAGGAGATCCGCGATCAGTTCGTGGTCCACGTCCTCAGGGAGATCGCCCTGGGCGGATCCCTGCCGCAGGACCTCCAGCATCAGACCCCGCCTCGACAGCCAGAAGTCGTGCAGGACGCCGAGCAACTCCGGGCTGCGGGCCGACTCGGCGACCAGTCCCGGGAGGATCCGCCCCGCGATGGTGCCGGTCAGGGCTTCGATGATGTGCCGGAGCAGGTTAACGAGGTCGTCGCGCGTGCGGCCGGTCGTGAGCTCAGGCAGCGGGTGGGCGGAGAGCTCGCCCACCGCGGCGAGCACCAGCGCCAACTTCGACGGCCAGCGGCGGTAGATCGTGGCCTTGCCCACACCGGCGGAGGCTGCGACGCCCTCGACGGTCAGCCGGTCGAAGCCTTCGGATGCCAGCAGCTCCAGCGTGGCATCGAGGATTGCCCGCTCCGCCTCCGGGCTCCGGGGACGCCCGGGAGGGCGGGGTGATGGTGTCGATCCTTCAACTACGACATTGTCGGGCACGGTAGGGACCTCCGGGCGGGATGATATCCGATACGGAACACGTGCGTTTTGAAAGCCCGAGTGCTAGACTAGGCAAAAGAAACGGGACCGTCTCGTTTCGAATCGTTAAGGAGACCCACCATGGCACCTGACACCGCTCCCCCCGCGTCTGCTTCCCACTACAGCAGCGCCGAATACGCCAGGGTCGGGCCGAACGCCGAGACCCAGTCGATCCCTCACCACATCTCCGTCGAGACCGTCGAAGAGGGCGAGCGCATGGGCCGTCACGCCTATCCCCGGCGCGACAGCGCAGTTACCGCCTAACCATCGTCGAGAGGGAACCGCCTGCCGGCTTCTGGCCGGCAGGCTCCCGGCTTTTCCGAGGTACCCAAAGAGTAAACGCCAGGAGTGAGCAACCCTCCGGCGTGACCTGAAATTCCCCTTGGTCAAGCGATGCTTCTTGCGTGTGGCGGGTGTCCGCGCTACCGTAGGGAGACTCGGTCAACCAACCAGTTCCAGTGCACGGTGCCTAGAACCTCGCACCTCCTCCTTCCTTCCCTTCTGAAGTTCAGCGAATTTGCCCCGGCGAATGTCGCCCGCGTCCAGAGAGGATCTGCGTGTGTTCGATCGAATGAGTGCGAGCCGCCGTGTGACGTCGAAGCGTCTGACGAGTGTCCTGAGCGTGTTGGGCTTCTGTGCCGCGATGCTCGCGGTGGCCCCCGTTCCGCCGGCAGGAGCGGCCACCGGAGGGGTACCCCCGATTGCCTACGTGACCAACTTCACTCTCAACACCGTCACGCCGATCAGCACGTCATCGAATCTCGCCGGCGCGCCGATCGCGGTCGGCGGAGCCCCCGTGTCGATCGCCATCGCACCAGACGGCCGGACGGCGTACGTGTTCAACTTCACCTCCGAAACGGTCACCCCTATCAGCCTGGGCACCAATACACCGGGGACGCCGATCAACGTCGGCTCCGAATTCAACCCTCAGAGCGGCGGCGGTGCGTACCCAGGCATTGCGATCACGCCCGACAGCAAGACGGCCTACGTGGCCAATCAGGTGTCCAACACGGTAGTTCCGATCTCCCTGGCCACCAACACGCCCGGCACCCCCATTGCCGTCGACAGGCCCAACGCGGTTGCGATCTCGCCTGACGGCGCCACCGCCTACGTGACGAGCCTCGGTGGCAACACCGTCATCCCGATCAACACCTCGACGAACGCACCCGGAGCAGCTATCCCCGTCGGTTCCTTCCCCAGCGGCATCGCCATCACCCCCGACGGCAAGACCGCGTACGTGACCAATGACGGCGACGACTCCGTGAGCCCCATCACGCTGGCGACGGGGGCAGTCGGGGCCACGATCACCGTCGGCACGACTCCCGTCGGTATCGCCATCACCCCCGACGGCAAGACCGCCTACGTGACCAATCAGTCCTCGAACGACGTGACCCCCATCACGCTGGCGACCGGCACCCCGGGGACTCCCATCACGGTGGGTTCCGGACCCCAGAGCGTCGCCATCACCCCCGACGGCAAGACCGCCTACGTGACCGACTTCCTGTCGAACCAGCTCACGCCGATCACGGTTGCCACCAACATGCCGGGCACGCCGATCACGGTGGCGAACGGCCCCTTCGGCATCGCCATCAGCTCCGGCTCGGCCGGGCCCCCGCCAGGGGCTCCACCCGCTGCGTACACGGTCGTGGCGGCAACTGGCGTGTACCACGCCAACGGTCTGACCATCGGCACCGGGCAGAGCTCGCCCAGCGCAACGCTCGCCGTCCCGCCGGGCGTCCTGCCCGAGGGCACCATCGTCACCATCTATGCGGGGAATGCCTCGGTGATCGCGGGCCTTCTTCCCGCTGGCCAGTCCTACCTTGCCTCGTTCGCCGTCTCCTGGGCGGCGCCCGATGGCAGCTCTCCCAATGCCTCCTCGCCCCTCTCGCTCAAGATCAGCGACGCCCGGATCGGCTCCCGGGACCTGCTGTACCAGACCACGGCAACCGGGATTCAGCCGGGGACGGGCAGCGTCACTGCCGGCAGCGCGACGTTCAGCTTCACGGCCGACCCGGGGTTTGTGGTGGCCGCGCCCGCCGGTGGCCTGGGCTACTGGTTGACGGGTTCCGACGGAGGCATCTTCAACTACGGCTCTGCCGGCTTCTTCGGCTCCACGGGGGCCGTGAAGCTCAACAAGCCGATCGTCGCGATGGCACCCACCCCGAGCGGCATGGGCTACTTCCTGGCGGCCAGCGACGGGGGCATCTTCAGCTTCGGCGAGGCCGGCTTCTTCGGCTCAACGGGTTCCATGAAGCTCAACAAACCGATCGTGGGCATGGCCGCGGCGCCGGACGCCATGGGCTACTGGCTCACCGCCTCCGACGGCGGGATCTTCAGCTTCGGCTCTGCCAGCTTCTTCGGCTCAACGGGTTCCATGAAGCTCAACAAACCGATCGTGGGCATGGCCGCCGCGCCGGACGGCAAGGGCTACTGGCTCGTCGCTTCCGACGGCGGCATCTTCGCCTATGGGAGTGCCGGGTTCTTCGGCTCCACGGGCGCCATCAAGCTCAACCAGCCGATCGTCGGGGTGGCCGCCGCAGCGGACGGGAAGGGTTACTTGCTGGCCGCCACCGACGGTGGGATCTTCAACTACGGCAGCGCCGGCTTCTTCGGCTCCACCGGCTCCCTCAAACTGAACAAGCCCGTAGTGGCCGTGGCCGCGGCGCCGGACGGCATGGGCTACTGGCTCACCGCCACCGACGGCGGGATCTTCAACTACGGGAGCGCCGGCTTCTTCGGCTCCACCGGCTCCCTCAAGCTCAACCAGCCGATCGTCGGGATGGCTGCGCACTAATGGGCGAGGGCCTCCAGGGCCGACGTGAGCAGTCCCAGGACGAAGATCGCCATCAGGACCCAGGCCGCCGCCCGGCTCCCGGCGACCCGCGCTCCGCGCTTGCGGGGGCGGTGTGGGCCAGATCCGATCATCGCCGGGTGCGGACGACCGACGTAGTAGTCGAAGAAGTCTCGCTCCTGCGAGGAACGCCGGATGTACGCCTCGCGCTCCTGCTCAAAATCAGCGTTCACGGCCACCTGAACTCCTCTCGAAGCGCTGCCGTCTGCAACTCTTGCACCTCCATCTCACCATTCGTCCCCCTGTGGCTCAAGGGTGGCAGCCCCCGTGTTGGGCGGGGGGTGCCAGCACC
>JAOPZY010000216.1 GCA_025963875.1 Actinomycetota bacterium | reverse complement strand
CGGGGAACTTGACGTTGAAGACCTGTGCGCCCTCGTCGGTGAAGGCGACAAGCTCGACGGAGTACAGCGGCTCTCCGTTGGCGTCGGCCTTCTGCTGCTTGCTCGTGAAGTCCATCACCGGCTCCGGCGGAAGCGAGCAGGTGCAGTTCAGTGCGGCGGTGTCGATCGGCAGCTTCACAGCGATACCTCCCTCTGTTGTGAGGGAGCCCGATCACCGCCTTTGCCCGCGCCGAAGAACGGCGGTAGGCTGGCTGGGTAGATCAGGCTCCCGAGACTGGACCTGGCCCTACGCCTTGAAAGGTCCGCCCTGGACGGCGGGCCTTTCGCTTTCCTACACCCCTCTCCCCGACAACCCCCCTTCCTAGCTCAACACATACCCTCGTACCAATGAGTTGCACCCTATCCTGATCCACGTCCACCTGTCAAGGACTCGTACCAATGAGTACGTGGAGATTATTACGCCCGGCCGATGCCTTTTGGTACCGTGCACGTAGGCACGTCACCACGAGAGGACGACCCACCATGGCGATCGACCGCACGAGCGACCGACCCGTCTACAAACAGTTGGCCGACGCCTTGCGAGCCGCCGTTCGCTCCGGAGAACTTCCTGAAGCCAGTCCTCTCCCCTCCGAAACAGACCTCATGGAACGCTACGGCGTCTCCCGCAACAGCGTACGAAGCGCCGTAGCCCTACTCCGCATCGAAGGCGTAGTTTTCACCGAGCACGGCCGGGGTTCCTTCGTCCGACCTCGCCGCCCACTTCGCCGCCTCAGTTCCTCCCGCTACTCCAAATCCAAGCGCAAAGCAGGCGCACGGCCTCTTCAGGCGGAAGCTCTCGACCAAGGTCTCAAAGCTGACCAAGATTTCCTCGGTAGCGCGATCGTTCAGCCTCCTGAGGAAGTCGCTGACCGCCTCCGCCTCCTCCCTTCCGACCAGACGGTCGTTCGCCGCCACCTCCTCTCCCTGGACGGCTCGCCCGTTCAGCTCGCTGACAGTTACTTTCCGCTCCCGATCGCTCAGGGAACACCGATCGAGCGAGACGAGAAGATCGAGCGGGGGGTTCACGCCGAATTGGAACTCGGCCTCGGCTATCAACTGGACCACTTCATCGAGGAGTTGACGTTCCGAATGCCGACCCCTGACGAGGCACGCCGCCTTGCCCTCGGCCCCGGCGTGCCCGTCGTTCGCCTTCTCCGAACCCTCTATGACGACGCCGATCATCCCCTTGAGGTCAGCGACTTCCTTCTCGCTGGGGACCGTCACGTCCTCGTGTACGAGGTTCCCGCCGGATAGCTTCGCCCCACCCGTGAAGACTTTCTCTACGAACTCAAGCCGCCGGCTTACGGCCTGACGGCCTCCAGCCGGCGAAGAGACCGTCGATTCTTCCTCGCACGCCAAGACCCCGTTCCCCACGCCTTGCATCAGGTAACGATGACCCAATCGAAATACAACCTAATCAGAGCCCGTATGCAGCTAGCGGGGCCACGAACTTGGCCCTGAAACCAAATCCAACCCGGGATTTCCAGTTCCAGCGCCAGGTCATCGTCTAGGATGACGCGCATCCATTCCGACACCAACGAACTGGACAGCTCTGTTTGATCGACGTTGACGCTGATAGTCAGATTCCAGTCATGCATAGGACCGGTCTTAATTACACATTCCTGGATGTTACCAGTATCACCATCAGGAGACAGAGCAAACTCAACAGGAACCGCATGCACTAGGCGCTCCGTCGACCTCAGAAAATACCAGACGATCTCCGCTAATTCACGGCACCGTTCCCTCGACGGCGGAGGCAGATATTCATGCTCAAAAGAGTCTCTGACTTCTACCAGAGTACGCAACATCAGGGGCCGAATGATACCCAAATATTGCAGCAGCTCGATGTCATCCCGGGGCTTGTCGGCAATAGGAATGCGCCGTAATTCATAGACCTTCTTGAGGATCTCCACACGGTGTCTCACCGCTCTCCTCAAAGCAGCAACAGCATCGCCACGTCGCCGGTCCGTGCCCTCCGACCCCAACAAGTCTTCCGCATGCGCCAACTCGTCGTAGGGGATGCTCTTCCATCCTTCGCCTGAGTCCCGTGTCGTGCCCTCTACGGTCGGCTTCCAGGCTAAGAATCCAGGTGCTACCCACACATCCATGACGCAGGATCCTACTTCCCTGGCAGCTAGCCTCGCCCCACTAGCCCAATCCCCGGCCCGCCCTTGACAGCGGAGCGCCCCGGCCCCCCTCACCCCCCGAGAGAGCCCGCCGACGAGCGGCGGGTGCCCAGCAGTCCAGCTTGCGGGGGGCCGGCCCACTGTCAAGGGACCGCTGCGCTCGGGCCTACCGGTTTCTCGATCACAATGGTCACGGATTTGGGCACGGGACACTTCACAACCAACCCTTCCCGCCCGGAACGCTGTGGGACCACGGATCACCATTTCGGCTGCTCAAGCGCCATTTGGTGTCACTTCCGCTCACACCCGCAGAGGCAGGCCGATGGCCTTCAAAACCAGTGCGCCGACGAGAGTCGGTGGGCGGGTTCGATTCCCGTCCGCCTCCGCAAGTGGGGTTTGACCTGCGGAAACAGGTTCGGATGCTGCGTTCAGACTGCAATTCCATAGCGTCGCGCTCCGCCCAGTTCTGGCCACTCGTGTTTTGCATGACGTGTGGGAGCACGGGAACCCACCAGAACCAACAGCGACGCTTCGCGACGGCCCCCGGATGGCATCGAGTGGGAGCGCCTGGTTTACCGAGCCGGGCACCGGGGCCCTCGTGAGGTTGGCCGGGGTCAGATTGTCGTGGGCGTCGAACGTGTAGCCGGTGTGCGAGTTTCGTGGCGGCATTGAGTGCAACTGGCGGGTCTCGTCACCGCCGGGGGGGACACCTTCGGCCGATGGGCACGACGGCGAACGCCGGGAATACCACTTGAACGCGTGGGGCCGGGTCCCGTCTGTCGCGCGATGATCCCGGGAGTGATCCTCGCCGGCCTCGGTTCCTCACAGGTTCTGCCTGCCCGAGAGCAGATGGCGTTCACGCTCGGCTTCCACGTCATCCTGGTCCCGTTCGGGGTGGCGTTCACGACGCTGATGATGATGGCGAACTACCGGGCGATCCGGCACGACGATGCCGAGGCGCTCCTGATCGCTCAGCGCTGGTCGAAGGTTGCCGCCGTCCTCTTCGCCGTGGGGGCCGTGTCCGGCACGGTGCTGTCCTTCGAGTTGGGGCTGCTGTGGCCGGGGCTGATGGGACGGTTCGGCGCGGCGTACGGGATCCCGTTCGGCGTCGAGGCCATCTTCTTCTTCTTGGAGGCGATCTACATCGCCATCTACATCTACGGGTGGAAACGGCTGCGGCCCTGGACCCATTTCTGGACCGGGCTGCCGGTGGTGCTCTCGGGCATCGGCGGGACGCTGTCCGTCGTCGCCGCCAACAGTTGGATGAACCTGCCTGGCGGCATCACGCTGCGCAACGGCAACGTCGTGGACGTCCACCCGCTCGCGGTCTTCTTCAACCGGGCCTTCTGGTACGAGGGGCTGCACATGCTCCTCGCCGCCTACCTCGTGGCGGGCTTCCTCACCGCGGCCGTTTACGCGGCCGGAATGCTGAAGCGGCGTTCCTGGGATGGGTACCAGCGCCTGGGGTTCCTGATTCCCTTCACCGTGGCAGCCGTCGTGATCCCCGTGCAGATCTTTGTCGGCGACACGGTCGCGCGCGAGGCCTACAAGATGGAGCCGGCGAAGTTCGCCGCCATCGAGATGCTGACCCAAACCCGGAGCGACGTGCCCGAGACCCTCGGGGGTTACCTGGGCAGCGACGGCAAGGTGCACGACGGGATCCGCCTCCCGGGGGCGGCGTCGCTGCTGGCCGGCTTCAGCACGCGCACCGTCATCCGCGGCCTGGACGCAGTGCCGGCAGCCGTCCGGCCGAAGCCGGAACTGGTGACGATCGTGCACCTCTCCTTCGATGTCATGGTGGCGATCTCCTTCGCGCTTCTCGCGCTGGCCGCCTGGTTCGGGTTGGTCTGGTGGCGCAGGCGCGACATCCCGGCGAGCCCCTGGTTCCTGCGGTGCTCGGCCGCCGCGGGGATCCTGTCGGTCGTCTGCCTCGAGACGGGATGGGTCGTGACCGAGGTCGGCCGCCAGCCCTGGACGGTGATGGGCCTGCTGCTGACCCGTGACGCTGTCACCACCTCCGGCAACGTCTGGTTCTTCTTCGCCGGCACGGTCCTCGTCCTCGGATCGGTCGGGGTGGCGGCGATCTTCGTGCTGGGGGCGATGAAGCGGAGATGGCAGGCGGGGCTCGACCGCGGCTTCGACGTCCCCTATGGGCCGGACCAGCCGCTGGAGGCCGCGGTCGAGGAGGCTGCGCCCCGGTGACCACCGCGGTGGGCGCCATCCTCTTCCTGGGAGTCGTGCTCTACGCCATCTTTGGCGGAGCGGACTTCGGGGCCGGGTTCTGGGACCTGACGGCCGGGGGGGCGGAGCGGGGCCGGCGGCCGAGGGGCCTGATCGACCTCTCGATCGGTCCGGTCTGGGAGGCCAACCACATGTGGCTGATCTTCTGCCTGGTCGTCGCCTGGACCGCCTTCCCGACGGCGTTCGCGGCGGTGATGCGGACGCTGTACGTGCCGCTCGGCCTGGCGGCCCTCGGCATCGTGCTCCGGGGCTCGGGGTTCGCCTTCCGCAAGGTCTCGGTGCGCACTCAGGCCCAGCGGGCCAACGGGGCGGTGTTTGCCATCTCCTCGGTCGTGACCCCCTTCTTCCTCGGGACGGTTGCCGGGGCCATCGCCGCCGGGCGCGTGCCGCTCACGGGCGCCCGGAACGGCTTCTCGGTCTGGGTCACGCCCACCTCGCTGTTCACGGGGGCGCTGGCCGTCGCCACCTGCGCCTACCTGGCGGCAGTCTTCCTGACGGCCGAGGCCCGCAAGCGCGGGCTGCCGGACCTGGAGGCCTGGTACCGGAACCGGGCGCTCCTCGCCGCCGCCGCGGCCGGCTTCATCTCCGTCAGCGGGCTGGTCGTCGTGCATGCCAACGCCCCTCACCTCTTCCACCGCCTTCTCGGCCCGGGCCTCCCGTTCGTGAGCCTTTCCGTGCTGACGGGCTTGGGCGTGCTCGGGCTCCTCCGCCTGGCGGACCCCCGGATCCTGCGGGCCCTCGCCGCGGCAGCGGTCTTCTTCGTCATCGCCGGGTGGGGCGCGGCCCAGTACCCGTACCTGCTCGGGAACCATCTCCGGCTGGCGGAGGCAGCTGCCCCCACCTCCACGCTGGTGGCGGTGACGGGCATTTTCGTGGCGACGGCGGTCATCTGCATTCCCTCGCTGGGGCTGCTCTACTTCCTGCAACAGAAGGGGGTCCTGCGAGAGGCCTGACGGAGGCGCCTGACGTCGGTGGCGGCGAAGCCGCGGCGGACCGAAGCGCAGACCCACCGCTTGAGCCTCGCAGCGACTCGGCGCATTGAAGCTAGCAGGATTGACCGTGTTGCGGTCACCGTCCGCCGAACATGGGGGCTGCCTCCGATGTCATCAGGCGGCCAGGATGTGACGATCAGCGCCGAAGCCTTGTCTCTAGGCCAGGGAGGCGACTATGACGTGGAGGACCGCGGTAACCGATGACCTCGACGATAAGACCGAGGGGCGCTTCAGCCCGATGAGTCGGGGCCGCCACTTGGTTTCGCTGTCCAACTGGCTCACAAAGGATGTGATGCTCGTCATCGAAGAGATGGGATATGCACCGGACCTGCGCGCCGTGGTGCGGTCCGCACTCGAGGCGGTTATGGCGGATGGGAAGGGTCGGCATGAGGTTGGTGTCCTCGGCGAGGTCCCCCGGCAAGTCGATCGGGCGATGCCATGACGATGCGGTGGTCTGAGGTGAGACGATGCTGAGACCGGCACCCGTCTGGCAGTGCCCGAGCTGCCGAGTTATTCCACCAACAAATCTGTAATCCATCGACTGCTGGGCCGCCGCGTTGCGTCATGACCGGCTCTATCGAGCCACACCTAGCTTCGCCACTAGTAGAAGGGGACCTCCAAATGAGCATCAACGACACCCTCTCGTGGAACCGAGAAGCTCGGATTTGACCATGGACACGATCCCCCAAAGTCTCGCCACACCCCGGGACGGTTACGGGGCGGCGGCCCCCGACGCCGGGAGGCTCGCAGAGGCCAGAAACAAGCTCGCCTCGGCGCTGTGGGCATTCTCGCTTGCCCAGGCCGCCGTTCCGGGCCTGGAGGCCGCGCTCGCCGCCGGCGCCCCACTTCCCAGAGACGACCTCTTCGAGCTGGACAGGGTCCGTTCGGCGCTGGCCGAGGGCGCCCAGGCCCTGGACCTCGATCCTGACCGGGCCACCCTCGCCGACCTGGAGGCCCGGCTCGCGAGCTGGGAGAGAGCGGTCGCACTCCGCCACCGCCTCGGGCGCATGGCTCAGGCGACCGGTCCGGCCGCCGGCGGCGCCGCGCTGGCGGTAGTGGCCGCCGACGCAGCCCGCCTGGCCGGTACGGCATCGTGGTCTCCCGACGACGAGGTCCAAGCCATGGCCCTGGGCCGGCTCGTCGAGCTGGTCGACATCGTTGCCGGAGGAGGCGAGGAGGAGCACGTCCTCGCCCTGGACGCCGAGCTGCGCAGCAACCTCGGCCCGGCCGCGGCGCCAGTAGTGCTCGCGGCGGTCCGGGGACGGCTGGTCCTCCCGGATCACCCCGTGGCCCCCTTCGAGGCCAACGGCCATCCACCGCCAGGGTCAGGCCCTCCTCCCGCCGGGCCGCCTCCGGTGCGAGCCCGCCGTGCGAACGGCTCCCCTTCGAGCGGCAGCGCCGGCGGCGTGGCCGCGTCCCTCAACGCCAAGCCTGCGCGGCGGTGGTGGGTGCTCGCGGTGCTCGGACTGGGCCAGCTGATGGTGGTACTCGACGTCACGATCGTCAACATCGCGCTGCCCTCAGCCCAACAGGCGCTCGGGTTCTCCAACGCCAATCGCACGTTCGTGGTCACCGCCTACACCCTGGCCTTCGGCGGTCTGCTCCTCCTCGGAGGTCGACTGTCGGACCACTTCGGCCGCAAACGGACGTTTCTCATCGGCATGATCGGGTTCGCACTTGGGTCGGCGGTAGCGGGAGCGTCGATCGACTTCGTTATGTTGGTCGCCGCCCGGGCTGTCCAGGGCGCGTTCGCCGCCCTGCTGGCCCCCTCTGCCCTTTCCCTGTTGACCACCACGTTCAGCGACTCGAAGGATCGGGGCAAGGCGTTCGGGGTCTATGGGGGCATCGCAAGCGGCGGCGCAGCCCTCGGCTTGCTGCTAGGGGGAGGCCTCACCCAAACTCTCGGCTGGCGGTACACGCTCTACATCAACGACGTCTTCGCCGTGGTCGGGGCCATCGGCGCGGTCGTTCTGCTAACCAACGCCGGTTCATCCCGTAAGGTTGGCATCGACTATCGGGGCGCTGTAACCGTCGTGGCGGGTCTTGTTTCTCTCGTGTATGGCTTCACGGAGGCTGAGACGCGAGGGTGGACCGACCCGCTCACTTTGGGTCTGATGATTGGCGGTGGCCTGTTGTTGGCGATCTTCGTCTGGATCGAGACCCGGGTGGACCGGCCTCTGCTACCGATGAGCCTGGTCGCACACCGCAACCGCCTCGGACCCTACCTTGCCGTGTTCAGCGTCTCCATCGCCACGTTCGGCACTTTCTTGTTTCTCACCTACTACCTGCAGGAGAACATGGGCTACTCGCCGCTGAAAACCGGAGTGGTGTTTCTCCCTATGGTAGGGGCCCTCATGACCACCTCCATCCTCTCCAACGGGGTCCTGCTGCGACGCATGGGCCCCCGCCCGCTGCTCGCAGGCGGCCTGCTCGTCGCAGCCGTTGGCACGGCGCTGCTGGCCCAGCTGGGCGTCCATACGAGCTACCTCACCACAATACTGCCCGGTCTGGTCATTTTCGGTGCTGGTCTGGGCTTCACGTTCCCGCCGGCGATGAACACGGCGACAGCCGGAATCGCCGAAACAGACGCGGGAGTTGGTTCTGCGATGGTCACCACCAGCCAGCAGATCGGCGCATCCGTCGGGACCGCCCTCCTCAACACCATCGCCGCTAGTGCCACTGCCAGGTACCTCGTCAGCAGGACTCCCAACGCACAGGTACTTGCTCAGGCCTCCGTGCAGGGAGACAGGACTGTCTTTACCGTCGTGGCGGCGATCCTGGTTGTTGGTGCGGTGGTCTGCGGTTTGGTCGTCAGAAAGAAGAGCCCTTGAGCTATCTCGCTCGCATCTCTCTTAGCGGCAAGGAACGGTAAGAGAACACACATCCATTTTCATTGGAGGTTGTCGTGTCAATACCTGCGGCGGTTGTCACCCTGCCAACCACTCCGTTTCCACCGATTGCCGTCGGCTTCATGGGGCTGGGTACCGGGTACCTGATCTACGGGACCCAGGAGCTGTTCGGCTTTCCTAGCCGCGGTGACGAGGGCGTCGACTACGGCACCGGCATCTGGGGCATCTGGATGCCGGGGTTCATGCAGTTTTTCACGGGCATCTTCCTGTTCCTGGCCCTGACCCTGTTTGGCACCCTTGCCTCTCCCCCGCTGTATATGACGGCGCTGGCGTTCACGGCCTACGGCGTGCACTGGGTCGCCATGGGCTGGAACCGAATACACGGGGTAGACCCAAGAGTCAACGTGGGTATGACGGTCGCCTTCATGCTGATTTCGATTCTCGGGATCATTGTCTTCTTCAAGGCGCATGACGCCCCGGTCGGCGCCCTGTTCATCGGCCTGCTCGGCGTCTATGTGGCTGATTTCTTCGCCAGCCTCAAGCCAAACCTGCCGGGCGTCGGCGAGGTCGCTGAGAAGGTCCTCGGCCTCTTCCACCTCGGGACCGGATTCTGGCTGATGTACCTCATGTTCGCAACCGTGCTCAACTTCACGCTCAAGTACACACTGCCCCTCTGAAAACAGATCACCAGCGGACGAGGCTGGCTCGGCTTGGTCCGCAATGGTTGCCGAGATGATCACGGAATCCCAGCCGCTCCATGCCCGGTCGACTGCCACCGCCGGGGGTCGGGACCGGAGCGACATGCTCAGGGCCCGGCCGGACAACGGATAACCGCAGGTCCCTTACAACCTGGGGTCCACCGGCTCGCTCTCCGTCGCTAGGACCCCGAAGACACACTCGTGGACCCGTCGCAGCGGCTCCCCGCGCACGAATCGCTCCAGACCCTCGATCCCGAGGGCAAACTCCCGTATGGCGAGGGAGCGCTTCGCCCACAGCCCACGGGAGCGCAGCCGTTGCAGGTTCTCTTCCCGGGTGTAGTCGGGACCGTAGATGATCCGCAGGTACTCGACGCCGCGGCACTTCACGGCCGGTTGCACGTACCCCTTCTGGCCTCGGGCGATGAAGGTCAGCGGCTTGACCACCATGCCCTCTCCCCCAGCCCCCGTCAGGCTCTCCCACCAGCCGATGGCATCGGCTTCCGAAGCGGGATCCGTGACATCGACAACCTTGGTGGCCGTGACAAGAAGGAGCCCGTCGTCCGCCGCTGCAAGCGAAGAGAGCGTCTCCATGTGCCACAGATGGTCCCGGTCGATGTGGACCGCACCTTCGGTGGCCATCACGTGGAAGGGGGCCAGCTTCAGATCGGCGACCCCTGCCACCGGCCAGCAGTAGCGTCGGTAGGCCTCGACGAATCGTTCCAGGTCGGCGAGCTGGCCTTGGGAACGCTCCAACAGGTGGCCGACGGCCACGCCGCCCGCCGATGCCTGCCGGAGGGCTTCGATGGCGGCCGCCATACCGGAGCGGCCGGCCCGGCCCACCGCTGCGTACTGGCGCCGCAGCAACTCCTGCGCCTTCACGGACCAGGGCATGAGCTCGCAGTCGAGACAGACCCAGTCCGTCGCAAGGTCGTCCCACAACCCCGTCGCGTCGAGTGCCGACCGGACCCGGGCGAGCACCTGTTCCTCTAGGACGCGGTCCTCGAAGAACCGACGGCCCGTGCGCGTGTAACAGATGCCGCTCTCGCCGGTCGAAACGCCAAAGCGCCGCCGGGCGACATCGGCGTCACGGCAGACGATCACGATCGCCCGCGACCCCATATGCTTCTCCTGGCAGACGACTCGGGGAACGCCCTCAGCGCGGTAGTAGGCGAACGCCTCTGCAGGGTGCTCGAGCATCCCGTCGTGCATCGACGTGTCCGACGGCGACATCGTCGGGGGAAGGTAGACGAGCCAGCGCGGGTCGGCAGCGAAGCGGCTCATCACCTCCAGAGCGGCGATCGCGTTCTCCTCCCGGATGGTGAGGTTGCCCCGCAGGCGCGTGGCCACGATCCGCTTGCCGACGACGTCATCGATGTCGAGCAGCTCGTCGTGGCGCTGCTGTGCGGTGAGGGGACTGGGCTCGACCACCTCGGGGAGGAATGGCTTCACCGGCACGGCGTAGGTGCGAGCGGCCGGGACGGACACCAACTCGAGCTCCGGATAGCGAAGGGCAGTCAGCCTGCCCCCGAAGACGCAGCCGGTGTCGATGTTGATCGTCCCGTTCAGCCACTCAGGCTCGGGAACCGGGGTGTGGCCGTAGACGACGCGTGCCGGCCCCCGGTACTCCGCCGCCCAGTTGTACCGGATCGGGAGACCGAACTCGTCGGTCTCCCCGGTAGTCTCGCCGTACAGGGCGAAGTCACGGACCCGGCCCGATCCGCGGCCCTGCATCTCCTGGCGCATCCCTGCGTGGGCCACGACCAGCTTGCCGTCGTCGAAGACGTAGTGGCTGACGAGGGAGTCGAGGAAGGTGGCGATCTGCGCCTGGGCCTGCGGGCGGGCCTGCGGGTCCAGCGCGTCGATCTCGGCGAGGGTCTCGGCAAGACCGTGGGTGATCTGGACGTCGCGGCCCCGCAGCTTGCGCAGCAGCTTCATGTCGTGGTTGCCGGGCACGGCGAGGGCACTGCCGGCCTCAACCATGGTGCGCGCCAACGCCAGCACGTCGAGGATCCGTGGGCCGCGGTCGACGAGGTCGCCGACGAAGACAGCCCGGCGCCCCTCGGGATGTGCCCAGGCCGCCCCCTCCCGCCCGTACCCGAGGGTGACCAGCAGTGTCTCCAGCTCGTCGCAGCACCCGTGGACGTCACCGACGATGTCGAAGGGCCCGTGCTCTGCCCGGCGGTCGTTCCAGAGAGGCGTCCGCTCCACGACGGCGGTGTCGACCTCGTCGGGGGTGTGGAGCTCGAACGTGTGGCGGAATCCCTCCCGCCGGAGGTTCTTGAGGGACCGGCGCATGCTCTGGTGCTGCTCGCGGACGACGTGGGGGCCGAAGTCCCGGTCCGGGCGCGAGGCGTTGCGCTCCAGGCAGACCGCCGGCGGCAGGTTGAACACGATGGCCACGGGCAGGCAGTGGTACTGCTTGGCGAGCGAGACCAGCGGCCGGCGGTCCTCGGGCCGGACGCTGGTGGCATCGACGACGGTCATCTTCCCCGCGGCGAGGCGCTTGCCGGCGATGAAGTGCAGCACCTCGAACGCATCGCCCGTGGCCGCCTGGTCGTTCTCGTTGTCGGACACGAGGCCACGGCAGAAGTCCGAGGAGATGACCTCGGTGGGGAGGAAGTGCCGGGCGGCAAACGTCGACTTGCCGGACCCTGAGGGACCGATCAGCACGACGAGGGAGAGGTTGGGGATGGACAGCTTCACGTGGTGAACACCGCCATCTGGGAGGGGGCGCCGACCTCCGGGTCAGCGGGGCCGATCGGCAGGAAGCGCACCGTGTAGCCGAAGCGCCCGGCCACGGTGGCCGCCCACGCCTCGAACTCCGCCCTCGCCCACTCGAAGCGGTGATCCTTGTGGCGCAGCGTACCGGCCGGCAGGGTAGGGAACCGGACGTTGTATTCGACGTTGGGGGTGGTGACCACCACGGACAGCGGGTGCGCCGCCTCGAACACGCACCGCTCGAACACGGCGAGGCGCGGCGGATCAAGGTGCTCGATGACCTCCACGACTGTGGCCGCGTCGTACCCGGCGAGGCGCCCGTCTCGATAGGTGAGCGAGCCCTGGAACAGGTTGAGCCGGGCACGCTGGGCCGGGGGCAGCGAGTCGAGGTGGAGGCGGCGGGCCGCGTACTCGAGCGCTCTGTGGGAGACGTCCATGCCGGCGACCTCGGTGAACGCCCGCTCGGCCAGGAGCAGCTTGAGCAGTTTCCCGTCCCCGCACCCGAGGTCGATGACCCGGCGTGCCCCCGTCTCCCGGAGTGCGGCGAGCACGGCACCGTGTCGCTGGCTATGCAGGTTCACCCGCTCCTCGACCACGGCCTCCTCAGCGTCGTGGCCGGAGGCGGCCTCGTCCTCGTCGGCATCGTCCTCCAGGAGGCGCTCGAGGGCCGCCCTGGTCAGGGTCCGCTTATGGCTGAGGTAGCGGTCAGTAATGAGGTTCTTCTCCGGGTGCGACGGCAGCCAGCCCGCACCCCGTGCCAGGAGCTTGTCCACCTCGTCGTCACCGACGTAGTAGTGCTTCTCGTCATCCAGCACTGGGATGAGGACGTAGAGGTGCGACAGCAGGTCGGCGAGGCGCACGGTCGCCCGGAGACGGACGTGGAAGTAGCCGCTCTCACCCCACTCCGGGAACTGTTCGTCGAGGGACAAGCGGTGAGACTCGACCTCGTAGCCGAGAGGGCCGAACAGCCGCGTGATCACGTCCTCGCCGCCGCGGCAGGGGAGCACGGGAAGCGTGGCCTCCAGGGCAATGGCGGCGGCGGCCGTCTCGGGGCGCTCCCCGCTGCGTCCGGCCATGGCGCTGCCGAAGACGTCGGCGATCGCGACGCTGAGCAGCGACGAGGCCACGTACGGCCGGTCGTTCACGTACTGGGCAAGGGTGCGGCCCTCACCCGACGAGCCCTTCTTCCCCCGGACCAGGCCCACGGCGTCGACGTCCAGAAGCAGAGCGGCCGTACAGCGCTCATCGGTGGCCTCCGGATAGAAGACGTGGACCTGACCGAAGTTCAGGCCGAAGGTCTGCAGCCGCGCCGGGTGCTTGTGGAGCAGGAAGCTGAGGTCGGTCGCGGGATGGTGCGTGGTCGTGATCGTCAGCAGCATGCGCGTCCCGGATCCCGCGGTCGTCGTGAATTGGATGGTGCCGCCGCAAGGATACCGATGCCGCCGGCGGGCGAACCGACGCCCCAGGGCGTCT
>JAOPZY010000179.1 GCA_025963875.1 Actinomycetota bacterium | reverse complement strand
GCGGAGCTGGCCGCGGGACACGACCGCGGCCCCCTGCACGGGGTCCCGCTCGGCATCAAGGACATCATCGCCACCGACGACGGCCCCACCACGGCCCAGAGCCTCATCCTGGACCCGGCCTGGGGCGACCAGGGAGACGCGCCCGTGGTCAAACGTCTCCGGGAGGCCGGCAGCGTGATCCTCGGCAAGACGACCACGATGGAATTTGCGTGTGGCATGCCGGACGCGACCAAGCCGTTCCCCGTGCCGCGCAACCCGTGGGACACGACCACCTGGCCCGGCGGGTCGAGCTCGGGGACCGGCAGCGGCGTCGCCGCCGGCCTGTTCTTCGGCGGCCTGGGCACCGACACCGGCGGGAGCATCCGCTGCCCCGCGGCATGGTGCGGGATCAGCGGCCACAAGCCCACCTTCGGGCTGGTCCCCAAGTCGGGATGCACACCGCTCGGCTACACCTACGACCACATCGGCCCCATGGCCCGCAGCGCCCAGGACTGCGCCCTCATGCTCGCCGTCATGGCCGGCTACGACCCTTCCGATCCCATGTGCTCACCGCGCACCCTCGTCGACGAGCTGTCGTTCGAGCCCGGGTCGCTCACGGGCCTTCGCATCGGCGTCGACCGCACGATCCAGGCCCGCTTCCCGGTGGACCCTGTGTTGCCCGGCTGCCTCGACGACGCGGTCGCAGCGCTCGCCGCTGCCGGCGCCACCGTAATCGATGTCGCCATCCCCCACTACGAGGCCATGAGCGCCGCCACCATGTGCGGCTGGCCCGGGGAGGCGTTCGCCCTCCACCGCCACGATCTGCAAACCCGCTGGCAGGACTACGGGCGGCCGACGCGCCAGGTCATGGCAGCAGGTGCGCTCCTCACGGGGGCCGACTACGTGCAGGCCCAGCGAGTCCGGCAGGTGGGATCGCAGGCGATGGCCGCGCTGTTCGAGACGTGCGACATCGTCGTGACGCCGACCACCGGCGTGGGCGCCCTGGCGCTCGACGGCATCGACTTCGCTTCGGTGATCGCGAGCGTCTTCACGCCGGTGTGGAACGCCGTCGGCTACCCGGCGATCTCGGTGCCGATGGGGTTCACGGCCGCCGGGCTCCCGCTCGGCCTGCAGATCGCGGCCCGGCCGTTCGAGGACGCCAGCGCCCTCAACGTGGGCATGGCGTACCAGCAGCGTTCTCAATGGCACCTGATGCAGCCGGCACTGTCCAGTGGAGTCCCTGCCTGAGGCGGGTTCTTGATCCGACCTCGAGTCAGGGGCTGACCTGAAGGGAGTTTTGAAGCATGTTGAAGGATCATCCGGTCCCAGCAAAGGTGGCAGAGCGTGCCCATGCCCACCGCGTTGCCACAGGCGATTTGGCCTTTCACACCAAGAAGCAGTGGCGGAACGCGGGCGTTACGGCGGCGACGCATCGAGGAAACGATGCACCAGGATCGTCTCATTCTTTGGAACCCCTGCCTCAACGCAAGGCGGTGAGGAGAGCCGAGCGGGCACGGCACATCCGGGATCTCCTGCGCATGGAGATCCTCAGCGGCCGCCACGGCTGGGGGCTCCTCCCGACAGAGGCAGAACTGACGGTCCGCTTCGCCACCACCCGCAACGCCATGCGCGACGCACTGGACCTGCTGCGGCGGGAAGGCCTCATCGAGCGGTCGCGGGGGGCCGGCACCTTCATCGTCGTGGCAAAGGCCATCCACCGGCACGACCGCCTGCAGTCCCTGGCGGCGAGCATCGAGGACGGGTACCGGCGGGTCACCATCGACATGCTCACGGCCTGCCTCCAGCCTGCGGGGGAGACGGTGGCCAACAAGCTTCAGGTGGAGCCCGGCTCGGATGTGGTGTTCCTCGAGCGCCGGCTGATCCTCGACGGGGCGCCGATCTCGCTCTGGTCGAGTTACCTCCCGGCCGACCTCGCCGGCGGGCTCCTCGACGGCGATCTGAGCCTCGACTTCTACGACCTGATCGAGGTTCGTCTCGGAGTGGAGTTGAGCATCGCCGAGTTCTCCACCGAGGCCCGGCTCGCGGACGAGCTCATCGCGGAACTGCTCGATGTGGAACAGGGCTCACCGATCCTCTTCCTCGAGCGCACGCTGTACCAGGCCGATGGCCGGGCGCTGGAGTTCGGCTTCGTGTCCCTTCGTGGTGACCGCATCCAGTTCACGTCCGTGTTGCGCCGGCCGGATGGGAGTCTCTAGATGTTCCGGTTCCTCTACCGCCGTGTGCTCCTGGCCATCCCCATCCTGTTCGGTGTCTCCGTGGTGGTGTTCACCACGTTGAAGCTGACGCCGGGGGATCCGCTTGCCGCGCTGCTGGGGCCGACCTCGACGCCCGAGGACCGGGCGACCCTGACCCGCCAGCTCGGGCTGAACAAGCCCGTCATCGTGCAGTTCTGGGCCTGGCTGTCTCGCACGCTCCACGGCGATCTGGGGCGGTCGATTGCCCGCCAGCTCCCCGCCCGCCCGATCGTCATCGACGCCTTCAAGAACACGCTCATCCTCACGGCGTTCGCCGCCGCCATCGCCATCCTCGGCGGCGTGATCATCGGTGGGATCGCCGCCCTCCGCCGCGGGCGGCCGAGCGCCGCCATCGCCAATGCCCTGTCGCTGTTCTCCGTGTCTGCGCCGCAGTACTCGCTGGGGCTGGTGTTCATCATCCTGCTGGCTGCCCAACGCCACATCCTCCCGGCGGGCGGCATGCAGAACGTCGCCGGGGGTGGGGGACTGGGCGATCTCTTCCAGCACCTGCTCCTGCCCGGCGTGACGGCCGCCCTCGTGCCCCTCGGCATCGTCGCCCGGATGTTCCGCTCCTCCCTGCTCGAGGTGCTTGGCCAGGACTACATCGAGGCCCTCCGGGCCCGTGGCATCCCCCCGGCCCGCCTCTACCTTCACGCCTTCCACAACACGCTGCCATCGCTGCTCACCGTGGCCGGGTTGCAGCTCGGGTATCTGCTCGGCGGCGTCATCTTCGTCGAGGCGGTGTTCTCCTGGCCTGGTATCGGGCTGCTCGTCTTCCAGTCGATCTCCCAGCGCGACCTCCCCCTCATCCAGGCCGGCGTGCTGGTGTCGGCGCTGGTCTTCGTCGTCCTCAATCTGGCGGTCGACACGCTCCACGGCATCGTCGACCCACGCATCCGGCACTGAGTTCAGGGATAACCCTGAGACGCCTTCGGTGCCTGCTCTGATGACGAGGATGCCGGCCAGTCCTAGCCTCATGCCATCCGCAAACGATGGCGAAGAGGAGGCTGGGAAATGGAAGCGACCACAAGGAGAAGGGTCCGGCATGCCACAGTCCTGGTGGCCGTGTGCGCCGCCGCGGCAACCCTCCTGACGCCGGCAGTCGCCGGCGCCAACGGGAACGGGCAGCAGGTGAGCTTCACGCTTGGATCACCGGGGTGCGGCAGCGGGCTGGGGGCTGTGACGATCTCGGGACGGAACCAGGGCAATCAATCAGTGACGTGGTCCGGGTCCTCGGGGAACGGTCGGGACGCCTTTGCCTCCGGCTGGTGGTGGGTCGGCAACATCACCGTTTCCTACCAGCAGAACGGGTCGTGGCACCAGGTCCGGGCCTACGTGCCGAAGGACGACGACCGGAGCTACCAGGTCTCTCCTGGTGTCGTGCGCGTGGACTGCCTGGGAAGCTGGCGCCAGGGATCGACGACCGTGCAGACGGGCAGCGGCAACGGCGGTGGGTGCATCAACCTGAGGAGCAATCCGACCGGCCACTACACCGAGTACACGATCTTCACCGGCTACTACGAGATCGGATGGGACGGGTACATCGCTCCCTCCGGCTACGCCCTCGGCCCCAACGGGAGGATCGTTCCCCGCATCATCACGCAGAAGTTCACCTATCCCGTGTGCGGTTGAGGTGGAGACCGCGCTCCCGCATGGGGGTGGAAGACCACGCGAACGCGTGGGGTGGTCAGGGATCCTCGGGCAGATGCTACCTAGAAAGGCAATTTCGCATGTACGAGATGGCCTCGGGAGCCCCACGACCAGGAGGATGCAATGCCCTACGTCACTGTCGGTAAGGAGAACTCCGGCAGCATCGAGATCTATTACGAGGACCACGGCACTGGTGCGCCGGTGGTGCTCATCCACGGCTACCCCCTCAGCGGAGCCTCGTGGGAAAAGCAGGTCCCCGTGCTCCTGGAGGCAGGCCATCGCGTCATCACCTACGACCGCCGTGGCTTCGGTAGTTCGAGCCAGCCGACCATCGGGTATGACTACGACACGTTCGCGGCCGATCTCAAGGCACTGGTCGACAAGCTGGATCTGCACGGGGCCGTCCTGGCCGGCTTCTCGATGGGGACCGGCGAGGTCACGCGCTATCTCGGAACCTACGGCTCGGACCGCGTGACCAAGGCCGCGTTGTTCGGACCGATCCCACCGTTCTTGCTCCAGACGGAGGACAACCCGAAGGGGGTCCCGCAGAGCGTCTTCGATGGCTTCATGGACATGATCAAGAAGGACCGCTACGCCTGGTTCAAGTTCTTCTTCGACAACTTCTACAACGTCGACAAGCTCCACGGCACCCGTATCAGCGACGAGGCTTGGAACGCCAGCTTCCAGGTGGCGGCCGGCGCCTCCGCGTACGCCACCCTCGCGTGCGTGCCGACCTGGATGACGGACTTCCGGGCCGACCTGCCCAAGATCGACGTGCCGCTGCTCGTCGTCCAGGGCACCGAGGACCGCATCCTGCCCATCGACGCCACTGGCCGCCGCCTGCCCGACCTCGTGAAGGACATCCGCTTCATCGAGGTCGAGGGCGGACCGCACAACATCGGCTGGACGCACCCCGATGAGGTCAACAGCGCTTTGATGGACTTCCTCAAATAAGGGTTACACAGCGTCCCGGTGGGAGACCGCGTCGTAGGTGACTTTCGCCTGGGCGCAGTGGCCGGCCAAGTGCCCCGTCAGGAGGCGGCGCACGATCTCGGGCAGGGCCAGTTCACCCCAGGTCATATGCACCCCGGTGGCCTGCCACCCGACGGCTGGAATGGCGGCCAAGATGGCTTGGGCCTCCTCGCCGGCGGCGCTCAACTCCTGGACCATGCCCCCAAGGGGGTCGCCGCCGTGCGCCAGGACGTAGCCGGTCCGGTCGGCGTCGTCGAGGCCCCGGCCGAAGGACAGGCCCGGCTCGGCGGCGATGCGCGCCATGACGGGCGGCCAGTAGCGCAGGAACTCGACCGTGTGGGCCAGCAACTCCATGACCGTCCACTCACCGGGGCTGGGCGCTTCGTAGAGCGCCGCGGGATCCACCGCCGCCAGCCACGCGGTGAGTTGGGCCACCCCGGTCTCGATCTCCTCCGCCGCCGTCGTATCCGACACCTAAATATCCTTGTTATTTCTACCGCGCCAT
>JAOPZY010000176.1 GCA_025963875.1 Actinomycetota bacterium | reverse complement strand
AGGAGTATCGGCCCCTGCTTGCCCGGCAGATGACCCGGCCAGTGCGCTGGACGGATGCCGTCGCCACGCTGTTGACGCTCCAGCCCTGCACGTTCCTGGAGACCGGTCCTGGGTCGGCCCTGCGGGGACTGCTGAGGAGCCAGGCGCCCGGGGTCGTCACCTGGTCGCTCGATACCTGGCGCGGTGTCTCGTCCTTCCTCGACTCGCTCCTTCCCGAGGCGCCCCTCAAGGGGGCGTACCCGTGAGCTCCCTGCGCCATGTCCGTTCTGCTACGCCCGATGGGTGCCTGCCGGTGCCCGACTCGCCGACGCTTCGCTCGCCGAGCGCCCCCGGCCGCCCGCCCTGGCGTCCGGTCCGGCACTTGTCCTGGGGCCGCTCCGCGCGCTGCGGTGCAGAGAGGGGGAAGAAATGGTGACTCACGCTGACGATGTCATGACCACCACGTACGAGTCCGTGCTCGGGGTGCAGGCCGCCGATGCCGAGGGGTCGCTCCTAGCAGCGGATATGCCCTGTGCCGTGCTCGACATGCCCACCAAGCGGCTCGTTGAGGCAAACCCAGCCTTCGCCGACTTGATCCATCTCGACGTGACGGAGGTGAAGGGACTCGATTTCTTCACCCTGGTCCCTCCCCAGAACCGTACGTTCATCGAGTCGGTCCTTTCGGGTATGGCGGCGGGCGCGATCCGGTTCTTCGAGGGCCCGGGGTGTTGGCAGCTGCCGGGTCGAGAATCCCTCGATGTCGAACGATGGCTGCGCTGCGTCGGCGACGACCTCAGCCCTGGCAAGGCGTTTGTCGTCGCCCTCCCTCCCGGCAGTCCCACGGTTCCGGTGGAGCCGATGCACACCCCGGACCGCCCCCGCTTCGCCGTCGGGACGGTGGATGAGGCATGGCGCCTCATCGACGTCAGCGTCGATGCCGCGGCGAGGCTGGGGCTGGATCCTGAGACATGCCGAGGGATGGCCTTGCACGACATCGTCCACCCCGACGACGCGCCGCTGCTGTTGCTGGCAGCGGGGAGAAGCAGCATCGATCGGCGGGGGGTCGCGACGGGGGTCCGAGTGCGGCGCCACGACGGTGAGTGGACGCCCGTGCGGTGCGAGCTGAGCCCGCTCTGCGGCCACCACCAGCCTCACTTTGCCCTGGCGATGTGGTCCCCGGACACACCCGCGGAGGAGCCCGCAGCACAGCGAGCCGCCCGCCTCGAGGACCACATGTGGCGCATCGCCCTCGAGGTGGCCGCAGCGGGGATCGGTGACGCCCCCGCCACCGCGGAGACGTGGTGGAGCGAACCGGCACTGCGAAACGTCAGCCAGCGCCAGCTCGAGATCCTCCGCCGTCTGTTGCGCGGCGAGCGCGTGCCGACGATCGCACGTGACCTTTTCCTCAGCCAGAGCACGGTCCGGAACCATCTCTCCGCCATCTACCGCAGGGTCGGGGTGCACTCCCAGGCAGAGCTCGTTGCACGGCTGCTGCCGGGGCGCGGTGCGTCCGTCGGGCAATGGGCCTGACGCGCGTTTGCTCGACGAGGTAAGTAGGTTTTCCCGCGTCGACGCGGGATTTCCTACTAACCTCCCGACTCGCCCGCTGTAGCAGCCATCGTCGTGTCACTCCGGCGCCGCTGTGAGAAGGTGCGGAGGGAACGAGCGAGGGTGCCGGGATGCGGTTGAGAGCGGTGCGGGGGGCGACCACCGTCGAGAAGGACACCAAGGATGAGATCCTCTCGGCGACGGCCGAACTCCTCCAGGAGATGATGGCGCGCAACGAATTGGCCCGCGAGGACCTGGTGAGCATCGTCTTCACCGCCACCTCCGATCTGCGCGCCGTCTTCCCGGCGGAGGCGGCCCGTGGCATCGGCATCTCCGACGTCCCCCTGCTGTGCGCCAGGGAGCTGGACGTCGAGGGGGCCATGCCAAGCTGCATCCGGGTGCTCATGCACGCCTACACCGAGCGCACCCTGTCCTCGGTCCGCCACGTTTATCTCGGCGACGCCAAGAAGCTTCGCAGCGACCTCGCGGATTGATGGCCGCCCAGCGAATGCCCAGCCCCGCTGGGCCGGAGACGCTCGCCATCGTGGGGACGGGCCTGATGGGCGGCTCGCTCGGGCTGGCCAGCCTCGCCGAGAAGGTCGTCGAGCGGGTGGTCGGCTGGGACGCCGACCCCGGCATGCTTCGGCGGGCGCTCGAGCGCGGCGCGGTCACGGAGGCGGCGGGCTCCATCGCCGAGGCGGTCGAGGGGGCGAGCCTGGTGGTGCTTTCGATGCCGGTGGGCGCCATCCCGGCGGCCTTCCGCGAGGTGGCGCCGCACCTGGAGCGCGGCACCGTGGTCACGGACCTGGGCAGCGCCAAGGGCCGGCTGGTCCAGGAGATCGGCCCCCTCGTGCCCGAGGGGGTGCACTTCATCGGAGGTCATCCCATCGCCGGTTCCGAGAAGGAGGGGGTCGAAGCCGCCGACGCGGACCTGTTCCGCGGCGCCTTCTGGATCCTCACGCCCACGGCGGACACCGACCCCGCCGCCTACGGCCGGCTGGTCAAGTTCCTGGGCGGCCTCGCCGTGCACGTGCTCTCCCTCGACCCCTCGCGCCATGACGAGTTGCTGGCCCTCACGAGCCATCTGCCCCAGCTCGTGTCCTCGACGCTGATGGGTTTCGCCGCCGATATCACGGCTGCCGAGGGTGGACTTCCCCTGGCGGCAGGCGGGGGGTTCCGGGACATGACGCGGATCGCCGCCAGTTCACCGGATCTGTGGCTCGACATCGTTCGGGAGAACCGCTCGGCGGTCCTGGCGCTGCTGCACCGCTTCCAGGACGCGCTCGGTTCGACGACCGGCTTCATCGACCGCCAGGACTGGGACGGGCTGCGCGCGACACTGGCCGCCGCCCGCGAGGGCCGGGCACGCCTGCCGGAGAAGCCGGGCCTCGAACCGGCCTCCCTGATGGAGGTGCTCGTCCCCGTCCCGGACCGCCCTGGCGTGCTGGCCGAGGTGACGACGACGGTGGGGGAGGCCGGCGTCAACATCGAGGGCCTGACGATCCAACACTCCCCGGAGGGGGGCCGGGGCACGATCCACCTCGAGATCAACGGCGAGGCGGCGGCCGGCGTTGCCGTCGCAGCGCTGGAGAAGAAGGGCTACGCCCCGCACGTCGCGCCCGCCGTCTGACTCGGCGGGGCCGAGAATTCTTGGCGACCGGCCCTGAGCGGATTTGCAAGGTCAACCTTATAAGGTTAGACTTAGTATATGAGAAAGCGACTCCTCGCAACCGTCCGCAGCACGTTCGGGTCACTGCGAACCCGCAACTTCCGTCTGTTCTTCATCGGGCAGACGATCTCCAACACCGGCAACTGGCTCACTACCGTGGCCCTGACGCTGCTGGTGCTGCACCTCACCCACAGCGGTCTGGCCATCGGGCTGCTCATGGCCGCCCAGTACGGCCCGCTCCTGCTCTTCTCGATCGGCGCCGGCGCCATCGCCGACCGGCACAACAAACGAAACCTGCTCTTCGTCACCCAAGGTCTCGAGATGGTCGAGTCGATCGTGCTGGCGTTGCTGGCCTTCATGCGTCACCCGCCGCTCGCGGCCCTGTATGTCACCGCTGCGGCGGGCGGGACCCTGCTGGCCTTCGACAACCCGCTGCGGCGCTCGTTCGTCACCGAGATGGTCCCGGCGGAGGATCGGCCCAACGCCGTCGTCCTCTACAGCCTGATCGTCAACGTCGCCCGCATCTTCGGGCCAGCCCTGGCCGGCGTGCTCGCGGTCACCGTCGGCTACGGCTGGTGTTTCAGCGTCGATGCCGCCTCGTATCTGGTCGTCCTGGGCGCGCTGTGGATGATGCGGCCCGCCGAGCTGCGCCGGCTCGCCCCGCGACCTCGAGCCAGGGGGGACATCCGCGCCGGCCTGCGCTACGTCGCCGACAACCCCAACCTCTGGGTTTCGTTCGTCATGCTCGGTGCCGTCGGGATGCTCGCCTACAACTTCACCGTCACGCTGCCCCTCTTCGCCATCCGTTCCCTACACGGCGGGGACGGCGCGTTCACGCTGCTCTACTCCACCTTCAGTGCCGGCGCGGTCGTGAGCGCGCTGGTTATCGCCAACAAGGGGCTGGTCCACATCCGCCACATCGTCATCGGCTCGGCCGCCCTCGGATTGACGATGCTCGGCCTGGCCACCGTGCCCAACGTGGGTGTCGCCATCCCGGCCGCGTTCCTCGTGGGGCTGACCAGCATCCTCTACATGACCTCGACGACCGCCATCATCCAGGTCGAAGCCGACCCGGCCCTCCACGGACGGATCCTCGCCCTGCAGACCTTCGTGCTCGGCGGCACCATCGTCCTCGGCGGACCGATCCTCGGCTGGCTCGCCGACACCATGGGCGCCCGAGCCCCCATCGTCCTCGGCGGCATCGTCTGCCTCGTCGCTGCGGTGTGGGGCCTGGCCACCAACCGCCGCGTCATTCGCCGGGCCGCGCTGGTCGCGTCACCGTAAAAAGGGGGGGCGGGTGACATGACCCAGGATCCGGATATCCAACAGCTTGCCGGGATGCTTCGGGTGAGTATCGGCCTGCTCCTGCGGCGGCTGCGCCAGGTGCAGGCCGAAGGGGAGCTCACGTTGCCCGAGAGCTCGGCCCTCGCGCGCCTCGACCGCGGCGGCCCGGCCACGCCGACCGCGCTCGCCAAGCTCGAGCAGATCAGCCCGCAGTCGATGGGGGCCACGCTCGGCGCGCTCGAGGCGCGTGGCCTCGTCGAGCGACGCCCCGACCCGGAGGACGGCAGGCAGGTGGTCATCTCGGCAACGGAAGCCGGGCTGCAGGCGCTGCGGAACCGACGCAACGCGCGGACGGAACACCTTGCGCAGGCCCTCTCGACCGGGTTCACGCGCTCGGAGCTCGAACAGCTGATGGCGGTCGCGCCGCTGCTGGAGCGACTGGCTCAGAGCATCTGATGCCGGCTGAAGTATTCAGAGTGAAAGTCCGTGACGAGTGATTATCCTCCCCACGGAACTGCCGACAGGGATCTTCACAAGTCGGCAGCACACCGGGCACGCCGGAGAGAGAGGAGCCCCCCAGTGGTCAATCCCATAGGAGGCACGTCAGGAGTTGCAGCCCTCGGGGCCTCGCAACCGGTGGACAGATCTACCATGATGGCCAACGTCGCCAAGCTCCTCGGCATGAGCGTGGGTGACTTGAAGTCGAAGCTCGAGAGCGGAAGCAGCCTGTCCGACGTCGCCAAGCAGCGGGGGGTCTCCCAGGACCAGCTCCTGCAGACGATCCAGAGCAGCCTCAAGGCGCAGGACCCGAATGCGGTCGCCAGCTCGCTGAACGTCGCGGCTCAGCGCATCGCCGCTCGCCATGGTCACCACGGTCACCACGGGGGAGGGGGCCCCACTCCGGCCGCCGCCGGTACCTCGAGCACCACCACGCTCAACTCACTGGCCAGCGCGCTCGGGATGAACAGCTCGGACCTCGTCAGCGAGCTCAAGGCCGGGACCCCCCTGTCGGACATCGGTCAGCAGCAGGGGGTCTCGTCGAACGACCTGACGAACCTCCTCGGCAAGGGACTGCTGGCCGATATAAAGGCCTGAACAGGCACCAACGACCTCCCCGGGGATCATCGGGGGCTCCCCAGATTCTTTGAGTACAGAACGACGTACAGCGTCGATTCATACTCACAGAATGTCGACGGGTACCCAGGATCCCCACCTGCACTCCGGCCCGGCGGACCTGGACGCACGCGGCCTGCTACGACCCTACTTCGCCTGCCGGTTCGGCTTCGTGCTCGCCTCGGCGGGTTGAGGCACCCGGTCGAGGTGGATCCCGAACAGGTCGCGGTAGGCGGCCAGCACGTCGCCGTCGCTGCCGAGCACCGTCTCGTCACGCTCACCGGCCACGGTCCGGACCAGGCGCCGCCCGCTGAGGGTCACGCGCCCACGGCCCCCGTCCACGGGCAGGGAGCAGACGAGGGACCGGGTGAAATGCGAGGTCGCCGAGGTCTGCTGCCACCAGCAGGCCGGGCCGAAGTCCTCGAGGCGCCGGGGCCGGGTCTCGACGCGGTACTGCGGCTTGCCGTCCCGGAGGATGTCGAGGTCGCCCCCCGGTGTCTTCGATACCTGGAACGTGCCGTGGGGGTCAAGCTGCGGACCGGGATCGTCCATCCGCAGCGGATGCAGGCTGTGGTCCCCGAAGCCGACGTCCGCCAGCCAGGGGCCACCGGCCTGCACGCCCAGGACCATGTGGTCGAAGAGCGGACTCACGGCGCCGCCCTCCCCGAAGACCCCCGCCGCCAGGTAGGAGGCGGGAAAACCGAGGGCACTGAGGAGGCGGGCGAAGGCTCCGTTGAGCTCGTAGCAGAAGCCTCCGCGCCGGCGTAGGACGATCTTTTCGAAGAGCGACTCCTCGCCCAGGGAGATGGGGTCGCCCAGATGGATGCTCAGGTTCTCGAAGGGGACGGCGAGCTGGTGGCGGGCGTGCAGGTCACGGAGCGCCTCCTGCGTCGAAGCGGTCGGCCGCTGGGCCCCGATCCGCTCCAGATAGTGCTGCGAAGCCTGCTCGTCCATGACCTCGGTGTCCCGGTCCGCCCTCCTGGTGGTCCCCTTCCGACACTACGTGGTCACGGGATGTGGCTGCTGCGTCCGGCATGCGACGGTGTTCCTGCCGGAACCGCCTCTGCTACCGCCATCCACAGGAGCCGTCCATGAGCAGACGACAGAGCTTGACCGGCTGGGTGACCGCCGCAGACGCTTCGGGAGGTCCGGCAGCGGTGCAGTGCCAGCACCTGGACATGATCCGCGACGTCGTACCCAGCACGACACTCGGTTGCGAGGACTGCCTGCGGGAGGGGACCGGCTGGGTCCACCTCCGGGAGTGCCTGACCTGCGGGCACGTGGGTTGCTGCGACAGCTCGCCGCGCCGGCACGCCCGTGCCCACTGGCTGAAGGTCGACCATCCCGTTGTCCGCTCGTTCGAGCCGGGCGAGGACTGGGGCTGGTGCTACGCCGACGAAGTGTTCCTGATGCCGGTTTTCTGAGGCATTCGACCTCGGAGGCCGTGACAGCACCCGGTGGGCCGCCGGCCCG
>JAOPZY010000172.1 GCA_025963875.1 Actinomycetota bacterium | reverse complement strand
GCGGACACGTGGCGGTGAATCTCTTCGAGCAGATCAGTGTTCGCCTTCACCAGTTCGGTGAGGGCGGTGTTCTCGTTGACGAGACTCTTGATATCCTCCGTGTTCTTTTCGGTGTGGAGCGCGATCTCCGAGGCGATAGCGTCGGCGCGCTTGGCGGCGATCAACAACGCCGCTGCCTGGACACCGGCGAGCATGGACAGGAACAAGTTCAACAGGATGTACGGGTACGGATCGAACCCGTGCTTGCCCTGCGACCCGCCAAAATAGAATACGGAGTTGATGACCGCCCAGGCGATCATGATGCTGAAGAAGGAGAACACGAAGGGCCACGAGCCCATCATGTTGCGCATACGGTCCGCCGCCCGTTCGCCCAGGGTGAGCTGATCGCCGGACCGTACCCCCGGGTGCTTGTGCCAGTGGGTCTGCCAGCCACGTGGGTCCATGACGCGATGATCGCGCACGCGAAGTCTTCACAGGCGGATTGCGTGGCGCGCGATGTATCGATGTCCAACCCGGATCGGCATCGAAGGTAACCGGTGCCACCTCGAACGAATATGGTGAAGGCCTCCGTGATGAGATCGGTCTAGGCGACGCGATGTGCTTCTCTCCACAGGCCGATCTCGTGGGAGGGATTGTGATCGGCGTGATCGGAATCGACACCCTCCGCCATCAACGCCATCGGCGCGAGCTTGCCTTGGCCGCCCTTCCCCTGCTCCTGGCGTGTCACCAGATCGATGAGGCCTTCGTCTGGTGGGGCCTGCAGGGCAACGCCCCGGCAGACTTGGGCCGCTCGGCCATGTGGGTGTACCTGTTCTTCGCCTTCTGTGTCCTACCGGTGTTCGTACCGGCCGCGATCATGGCGATCGAGCCCACTCCCCGACGGCGATGGCTCATGGCGCCGTTCCTGGCTGTCGGAGCTGCTGTGAGCTTCATCTTGTTTCGGGCCCTGCTGCGAGGGCCCACCACCGCAGTCCTCGCTCCCTACCACCTCCAGTACAACATCAACCTGAGCCTCGGCTTCGCGGTCGTGAGCCTCTATATCGTCGCCACCTGTGGCTCGATGCTCTTCTCTGGCTACCGCCACGTGGTCCAGTTCGGAGCCATCAACCTGGTGGCGGCGATCATCCTTGCCCGCTTGGCCACGAGCGGCTTCGCCTCGCTGTGGTGCGCTTGGGCAGCAATTGCGAGTGGGGCCATAGCTCTGCACCTGCGATATGCGCATCACGAGCATCGTGGCCTCCGACCATCACCAGCCTGATCCCGCGGCGGCGGGGCCGGATGCACCGGCGGAGGCCCCTGTTCTTTGCGCATGGTGTTGCGGAAAGCGCAACGTGACACGCAAAGAACCCAAAATGTCGCGCTGACGTTTCCTGGAGCTCTCTCGCAATCCCCGGGAACAGGGGCTCGTACTACTTTGGCAATGGCAGTTGGGCTTCATACGAGGGCACGCCGGTCGGCGCTCGCCGGCGTGGCACGAGCCCCGCTCTCCAGCAGGAACAACATCACACACCCACAGCTGCTTCATGCCCGGCAGGCATGGGCCGAGACGGAAGGACGGTGCCCGAATGTTCAGGAGTGTCTTCGTTCGTCTTGCCGCGGTCGCGGGACTCATGGGCCTGGCATCGTTCGGCCTGCTGGGCGCTGCTCCGTCCACCTTCGCGGCGGGCAGCGGGGGCAGCCTGGACCCGGCCTTCGGCAACGGCGGGATCGCGCTGGCACAGCCAGGCTTCCTGGGCGGTGGGCTTACCGTTCCTTCACGAGGTGGCGCTTGGGACCGCGCTCTCCTCGGGGAGCCACGAACGGTCTTCGGCCCCCTGGTTGCCCGGTCTATACCTTCGCCCCTTCAGGTCTTGCGTCCTTGTCAGGACCGCCCTCAGGCCTCCGGTCCTCCGGGGTTCCTGTGATGGACCGGTCAGGCCGGCTGCAAGGTCCGGCTGGAGCCACACGGTGGAGCTGGCAGCTCTCTCTCGCCCATCCTCTGGTGGGGTCGAGTCACACCTAGCCCGTCGCCGCGCTCGCTGAGCGAGTCCACGTCTACCAATGACCAGCGCCGCCGCATGGTGGGAGCTGGCCTCGGAACAAGCTTGCTTCAGTGCTGCAAACCAGTGCTCCAGGCCCCACCGGGAGGTGTAGGCCGCATCGACGGCGATGACGGACAGCCCCTGGTTGGCGGCCATCTGCGAGAGGCGCCGGCGGAAGCGTGCGGTGGGGATGCCTGCCACGAGCCCACGGAACCTGCGTCCCCGCCTGCCCCTCGAGGGGCGTCGTGGCGTGTGCTCCCGACCGGTGCTGCGTGCCTCGGCGAAGTCGAGGTCCTCGATCACCAGGGCGCCGCAGCCCGACGCCCCGGCGATGTGGAGCAGCTGCGAGATCGCCTGGCGGAGATGCCCGTCACGGGTGGTGGTGGGAAGGCCGCAGACCTCAAGAGGCATCGTGATGGGACCGCGGAGCGGGTTGCCGGAGGCATCGACCACCATCGCTGCGAGCCAGCCGGCGTTCACGTCGATGGCCAGAACGGGTTTGTCCCGGAGGTCCTCGAGGCTCGGCGGGGCAGTGACCGGCAGCTTCCACGAGGCGTCCAGGTACCAGCGACCCCTCTCAGGGTCGAAGGTGATGTCGTAGCGGACGGCGCCGGATGCGGCCTGGGCGGCCACCTCGTCCCCGCGATGCGAGAAGGCCACAGACCCACAAAGGCGGTAGCGGTCATGCGGGCGGTTTGCGAGATGCCCGAGGGCGGCGGGGAGCCTGATCTCCAACCACCCCTCGGTGGGGTGCCAGCGGACGGTCTCGTTGCCCCAGGCCTTGTCCGCCTCGCCGTCGGCGCAGATGAACCGGCGCCTGGCCCTCCAGCTCACCTGCCACTGCTCCGCGGTCAGGTGGGCGGCCTCGAGGTTGTGGCGAGCCCGGGCCAGGTTGCGGCCACCGCGGCACACCGACACCCTGCCGGCTGCGAGGCGCCCCTCGACGCCGGCCAGGCGAGCTTTCAGTTCCTGCAGGCGCTCCTGGCGGGCGGCACGCTCGGCCCGGGTGGCATAGCCCCGGACCCTGCCCCGCCCTCCGACCGCCGGCGTGAGGCGCCGGCCGATCGCTCTGATCCTCGATTGCAGGGTCCTGGCCTCGGCCCCGAGGTTGCGCCTGGCCATCTGCCAGGCGTCCTCGGAGCAGCGCGTGATCGATCCAGCCCACCGCGACGACGAGGCGGCGGTCATCGCTCGCTTGCGCTCACGGCGGGAGTCCGATGTCGCCTTGGCGTCGAGGCGGCCCTGCGCGCAGCGGCGGGCCAGGTCCGCCCCGGCCAGCGCGCCCAGGTGCGAGCCGAGAGCCTCGAGCACCGCATCGTCGTCGGCGGTGGTCCGGAGGCGGGTGCGGATCCGGGCACCGGCGGGGGCCGCCACCACGAAGGGCGCGGCGATCGGGCGCAGGCGGCTCACGACGGCTCCTTGACCAACGCCATGGGACCCACGTCCCTGGCAGCGCAGCGAAGCGCCTTCTCGGCCCGGTTGCGGGCTGAGCGCCGTCCGTAGAGCCGGGCGCAGAACGAGGTCAGCACCTCGGTCATGTCCCGGACCAGGTCGTCGTCCCTCTCTGCCGGATCGAGCACGACAAGGCTGCGCCCGCCTGCCGACAGGGCCGCCTCCACCAGCTCGACGTTCATCCGGCCGAGGCGGTCCCGGTGCTCGACCACCACGGTGCGTACCGCCGGGTCCGCCAGCAGACGGCGGAGCTTCGCCCGTGCCCCGTTCATCCCCGACCCCACCTCGGCCTCGATGCGCACCACCCGGGCTCCCGCCTTCGCCGCCCACTCGGAGAGGCGGGCGACCTGGCGGTCGAGATCGCAGCGTTGGTCATGGGAGGAGACCCGGGCGTACAGACCGACCGCCGAGAGTTCGGGCGCAGCACGATTCGCAGAGGCCGCATCGTCGACCAGGATCACCCGGGCGTTGATCTGGCGGGCGGGCACCGGCAGGGTCCCGGTGCGCCACCACCGGTAGGCCGTCTTGGGGTGGACGCCGTTGGCCCTGGCCCAGTCGGAGAGTTTCATGTCTGCAGTCTAGGACTACGTACACCTGTTCGCTACTAGGTCATACCATCATGGCGAGCAGTTCGGGAACCGACCCCTCTGCCTCACCGAGGTGAGTAGGTCAGCGTCTAGTCCTCGATCAGGATGCCCGGGGCCGGGAAGGCCCGGCAGAACTCGGCAATCTCGCCTGCGGTGGCCGCCGCGAGTGACTCGTCCTCGGGGGCCGACACGATCTCGTCGATCCAGCCGGCGATGCGGCCCATCTCCTCGGTCCCCATGCCCCGTGACGTGACCGCCGGCGTGCCGAGGCGGATGCCGGAGGGGTCGAAGGGCTTGCGGGGATCGAAGGGCACCGTGTTGTAGTTCAGCTCGATGCCGGCCCGGTCGAGGGCCTTGGCCGCCTGCTTGCCGGGGATGCCCTTGGTCGTGAGGTCTACGAGGATGAGGTGGTTGTCGGTGCCTCCGGAGACGAGGTCGAAGCCGCGGGCGACCAGGCCCTCGGCGAGCACCTTGGCGTTTGCGACGACGGCGTGGGCGTAGGTGGCGAACCCGGGCGTCGCCGCCTCTCGCAACGCCACGGCGATGGCGGCCGTCGTGTGGTTGTGCGGGCCGCCCTGCAGGCCGGGGAACACCGCCCGGTCGAGGCTCTTGGCGTGCTCGGCGCGGGACAGGAGCATCGCCCCGCGGGGCCCCCGCAGGGTCTTGTGGGTGGTCGTGGTCACGACGTCGGCATGGGGCACGGGGGAGGGGTGCGCCCCTCCGGCGATCAGCCCGGCGATGTGGGCCATGTCGGTGGCGAACACGGCCCCCACCTCGGCGGCGATCTCGGCGAAGGCCTCGAAGTCGATGATGCGGGGCACGGCGGTGCCGCCGGCCCAGATGAGCTTCGGCTGCTCCCGCTTGGCGACGTCACGCACCTCGTCGAGGTCGATGCGGCCGGTGTCCTTCCGGACCCCATAGCGGACGGGGCGGAACCACTTGCCGGTGACGGAGACGTCCCAGCCATGCGTCAGATGGCCGCCGTGGGGCAGCGCCATGCCCATGACGGTGTCGCCGGGGTTCAGGAAGGCAAGGTAGACGGCGAGGTTGCACGGCGAGCCGGAGTACGGCTGGACGTTGGCGTGCTCGGCCCCGAACAGGGACTTTGCCCGCTCGATGGCGGCGGTCTCGATCTGGTCGATGAACTGCTGGCCCTCGTAGTACCGGCGCCCCGGGTAGCCCTCCGAATACTTGTTGGTCAGGACGCTGCCGGTGGCGGCCAGGACGGCCGAAGAGACATAGTTCTCAGAAGGAATGAGCCGGATCTTGTCGCGCTGGCGCCGCTCCTCGGCGACGATGAGCTCGGCGATCTCGGGGTCCTCGGCGGCGAGCGCCTCCCAGCGGGGGTCCATGGGCGCACGGTAGGGCTCGTGCGCCCCCACGTCAACCGGGCCTGGACTCCCAGTCTTTGCCGTCCCGGCTCGTGCGCGACAGAATGGGCGGCGTGGACGCCTACCTGCTCGTCCTTTTCGCCAGCGCCGTCACCTCGTATGTGTTGACCCCGCTCGTGCTCAAGCTGTCCCGGCGCATGGGCGCTGTCGACGTCCCGGACGACCGGAAGGTCCATGCCGTCCCCACGCCGACGCTCGGCGGCGTGGCGATCTTCGCCGCGTTCGTCGTGGGCCTCGCCATGGCCTCCGCGCTCGGGGTCTTCCGCAGCTCCTTCCAGCTCTCCTGGCCCCCGTCGGAGCTGGTGGCGATCGTCATCGGTGCCTTCGTGATCTTCGCCGTCGGCATGATCGACGATCTCCGTGGGCTCGCAGCAACCACCAAGCTGGCCGGCCAGATCCTCGCCGCAGGCTTCGTGTTCCTCGGCGGCGTGCGGCTTGAGTGGTTCCGGCTGCCGCCATTCGGGACCCTGTCGCTCGGCTCCAGCGACTCCGCGGTCGTGACGATCGTGTGGATCGTGGTCATCGTGAACGCCGTGAACCTGATCGACGGGCTCGACGGGCTGGCGGCCGGGATCGCCTCGATCGCCGCCATCACGTTCTTCGTCTACTCGTTCGAGCTCAACCGGCACCTGGCCCAGGTCGAGCAGACCGCCCCCCTGATCTCCATCGTGGTCGTCGGCGCCACGCTGGGGTTCCTCCGCCACAACTTCAACCCGGCGAAGATCTTCATGGGGGACTCCGGGAGCATGACCCTCGGTTTCCTGCTGGCCAGCGCGACCGTCGTGGGCGTGGGCCGGCTCCCGCCCTCCAATCCCCTGTCGGAGTCGGTCATCTTCTACCTGCCCGTGCTCATCCCGGCGATCGTGCTCGCCATCCCCATCCTGGACACGTCGCTCGCGGTGGTCCGCCGGGCCCGCAAGGGGGTGGACATCTTCCACGCCGACAAGCGTCACCTGCACCACCGGTTGCTGGAGATCGGCCACGGGCACCGCCAGGCCGTCCTCATCATGTACGCCTGGACCGCGGTTATCGCCGGAGCCGGCCTGGCACTCTCCTTCGTTCCCAACCCGTTCTTCACGCTGCCGTTCGTGGCCGCGGCGGTGGCGATCCTGCTCTACACGATGCTTCCTCGTATCGCCCGCCGGGGGATTGGCTAGAATCCGGCCCGCACACGACGTGGCCCGGGAACCGGCCCCAGCCGCTATGCTGCGCCGTGCCTGACGAGCCCAGCGGCCGACCCCCCTGACATCAGGGTTCGGTGAGGCGATGGGGCTCTCGGCGGAGCTTGTGATGACCACCCTGGTGGGCCTCGGCCTGGGTTGGTTGGTGGGCGGAATCGGGGCACGACCGGTGTTCGTGGTGGTGGGCGGACTGCCCGGGGGTGCTGCGGGAGTGAACACGGTCTACCGGACGAGGAGGAGGAGACATTGAGCGGCGCTGCAGTCCCTCGTCCGCGGTGCGCTACGTCGCGTGCAACCCTTCCGGCGCGGCGCCCAACGGCCGGCAGTGCACCTGTTAGGGTTCGGGCCATGCTGACGGCCGTGGGCATGGGCTCCTCACTCCTGCCCGAAAGGAGACCTGCGACGCTTCCTGGAGACGACCGGAATCGCGCCGAGCGGAAGTACCTCCGGTTCGCCGCGGTGGGCGTCCAGTACATGCTCACGATCCTTCTCCTGACGCTTTTTGGCATCTGGTTGGACGGGCGGCTGGGGACGGGGTGGCTGTTCACCCTGGTGTTGCTCCTCCTCGGCTTCGTGGGAGCTACGTTCAGCCTCATCCACCAGGTCCTCGGACCTGACGATCCGAGCAAGAAGAAATGACGCGCACCGCGGCCCAAGGTCTGGTCATGGTGGGGGCCTTCGTCGTCCTCCTCGTTGTCGCGTCGGTCGGCTTCATCAAGCTGGATCCGCCGGGGGTGCGAGGGACCGTCATCGGCGCGGGACTCGGGCTCGTGAACCTGTTGGTGGGCTGGCTGGTGACCCGGCACTCGCTCCGGCACGGCATGAAGTCGGCCATGACGACGCTTGCCGGTGGATTCCTCGCGCGGCTCTTCGTGGTGGTCGTCCTGATCCTCCTCTTCCGGCGGACAGGGGCGGTCGACCCGACCGCCTTCGCCCTGACGTTCCTCGTCTTCTTCTTCGCGTATCTCGGCGTCGAGGTGGTCGTCGTGGAGCGGTCGCTCGACCGAACGCGGAGGGCGGCATGAGGCTCGCGTCCGAGGACATCGTCCCGCACCTGCTCGACTACCGGCTGCCTTTCGGAGTGACGGCCCATCAGCTGCTCCTCGCCGAGGTCGCCGTGTTCATGATCGCCCTTTTCTGGTGGGCGTCCAGGCGGATCTCGACGCAGCCGGCGAAGACCGGAGTGCTCGCGCTGCTGGAGGTTGCGATGGTCTGGGTGCGGGACGAGGTCGTCTACCCCTGGCTCGGCCCCGAGCGCGGCCGGCGCTACCTGGGGTTCTTCTGGACGCTCTTTTTCTTCATCCTCTTCGCGAACGTATGGGGGCTGTTGCCCTTCCCGCTGAACCCGTGGGACCGCGCGCCGACCGGGAACCTCGCGGTGACCGGCGCGCTGGCGGCGATCGTATTCGTCGTGATCCAGGTCTCGGGAATGCGGGAGCACGGCTGGGGCAGGTACTGGATCGACCTCGTGCCGCCCGGGACGCCCTGGTTTTTGTGGCCGCTCCTGTTCGTGATCGAGCTGATCGGGCTCGTGACAAAGCCCTTCGCGCTGACGGTACGTCTCTTCGCCAACATGACGGGGGGCCACGCCATCCTGTTGGTCCTCTTCGGCTTCCTGTTGGGAGTCCAGCACTACGCAAGTCCGGTCATCGGCGTCCCCTCGACCCTGGCCTCCTTCGCGTTCATCCTGTTCATCACGGTCTTCGAGGTGCTGATCGCGCTCATTCAGGCCTATATCTTCACCATCCTCTCCGTCATCTTCGTCAGTCTGGCCGTGGCCGAGGAACACTAGAAAGGAGTAAGGAGAAGCCATGCACCATTTGCTCGCACTCGCCCTTGCCCAAGCATCCACCCCGTCGCAACAGTTCTGGGGGTGGGGCCTCATGGGCGCCGGCCTCGGGGCCGGCATCGCCGCGATCGGTGCCGGGATCGGGATCGGCCGCATCGCGTCGACCGCCACCGAGTCCATCGCCCGCCAGCCCGAGGCCGCCGGTGACATCCGCGGCGTCACGATCATCACCGCCGCATTCATCGAGGGCGTCTGCCTCTTCGCCGTCGTCGTCTGTCTGCTCATCCAGGGCACGGCCGGTGCCGCGCACCTCTAAGCCATGAGCGGCACACTTCTCGCGGCCGCCAGCGGCGGCTTTACCGACCTCAACCTCGCGACGATGATTTGGGCCTGGGTGTCCTTCGGGGTCACGTTCTTCATCCTGAGCAAGGTTGCCTGGCCCATGCTCGCCCGCAAGATGGAGGAGCGCGAGCTCCGGATCGCGGAGGGACTCAAGAAGGCCGAGGAGGCTGAGGCACGAGCCCGTGAGCTGGCGGCGAAGCAGGAGGAGATCTTCGAAGAGGCCCGCATCCAGGCGCAGAAGTTCCTGGCCGAGAGCCGCGCCATGGCCGAGAACATCAAGAGCGAGATGATCAATGCCGCCCAACAGGAGATCGCGGAGCTGCGGGAACGGGCGAAGAAGGAGATTGCCCTGGAGCAAGCGAAAGCGGTGGAAGATCTGAAACGCGCCACGGTCGAGCTCACCCTCGAGGCGACTGCACGCCTCCTCAAGCGGGAGGTGCGGGACGAGGATCACGTGCGGCTGGCGCGCGAGGTGGTCGAAGAGGTCGCGCTCAGGCTGTGAGTGGCTACCAGGCAGCGGCCCGCGTCTACGCCAAGGCGCTCTTCGATCTCGCCCTTCAGGAGCAGGCCCTGGGCAGCATCTCGGACGACCTGCACGCGGTCAAGGAGGCTCTCGGCGGGCTCGATCCGGAGGTCAGGGCGTTTTTCTACTTGCCGCTGCTCCGCCGCGCCGACAAGCGGAGGGTCCTCGACATGACGTTCGAGGGCAAAGTGAGCCGGCCGGTCCTCGGGCTGTTCCATGTTCTGGTCCAGAAACGGCGGGAGTTGCTCCTCGACGACATCGTCGAGGAGTTCGACCACTACCGGGACGACTACGAGGGGCGGGTACGCGCCACCGTGATCACGGCCCGCAAGCTGGACGCCGATCTCGCCACGGCGCTGCGCGACGTGCTGGAGCAGCGGACCAGGAAGACCATCGTTCTCAACCAATTGATCGATCCGGAGGCCATCGGCGGCATCCGGGTCAACCTCGGCGACTTCGTCCTCGACGGGACGATCCGCCGGGCTCTGTCGGACATGCGGCGAAGCCTCGTCGCACCCTACGAACGGGGATAGAACACATGCAGATCAGGACCGACGAGATCAGCTCGATCATCCGGCAGCAGATCGAGTCCTTCGACGTCGACCTCCGCGTCGACGAGGTCGGCACCGTGCTCGAGGTCGGCGACGGCATCGCCCGCGCCTACGGTCTCCGGAACGCGATGGCGAGCGAGATGGTCGAATTCGAGAACGGGTCGTTCGGCCTCGCGCTGAACCTCGAGGAGGACTCGGTCGGCATCGTCATCCTCGGCCCCTACGTCGACATCCGCGAGGGGCAGACCGTGAAGCGCACGGGCCGCGTCCTGTCGGTGCCCGCCGGGGAGGGCCTTCTCGGGCGCGTGGTCAATCCGCTCTCGCAACCCATCGACGGCAAGGGGCCGATCCAGACGACCCACTTGATGCCCCTCGAGGGGAGGGCACCCGGCATCGCCGACCGGCAGCCGGTGAAAGAGCCTCTGATGACTGGCGTCAAGGCGATCGACGGGATGATCCCAATCGGCCGGGGCCAGCGCGAGCTGATCATCGGTGACCGCGAGACCGGCAAGTCCGCGATCGCGATCGACACGATCATCAACCAGAAGGGCGGCGACGTCATCTGCGTCTACGTTGCCATCGGCCTCAAGGCGTCCACGGTCGCGGGCGTCGTGGAGACCCTGCGTGAGCATGGCGCGATGGACTACACCATCGTCGTCAGTGCGACGGCGAACGACCCTGCACCGATGCAGTACATCGCTCCCTACGGGGGCTGTGCGATGGCCGAATACTTCATGTACGAGCAGAATCGCCACACGCTCTGCGTCTACGACGACCTGTCGAAACAAGCGGCGTCCTATCGCGAGATCTCGCTGCTCCTACGCCGGCCGCCGGGGCGCGAGGCGTACCCGGGTGACGTCTTCTACACCCACAGCCGCCTGCTCGAGCGGGCCGCGAAGCTCAGCGACAAGCGGGGGGGCGGCTCGCTGACCGCGCTCCCGATCATCGAGACCCAGGCGGGCGACGTGTCCGCTTACATCCCGACCAACGTCATCTCGATCACGGACGGCCAGATCTACCTCGAGCCCGACCTCTTCTACGCGGGCGTGCGCCCGGCGGTGAACGTCGGCATCTCCGTGAGCCGCGTCGGCGGCAACGCCCAGACGAAGGCGATGAAGAAGGTGGCGGGCAAGCTACGCCTCGACTTGGCCCAGTACCGGGAGCTGGAGGCATTCGCACAGTTCGCCAGCGATCTTGACCCCGGGACGAGGGCACAGCTTGCGCGCGGCGAGCGCACGGTCGAGATCCTCAAGCAGCCGCAGTTCGAGCCGTGGCCGATGGAGGAGCAGGTAGCGACGATCTTCGCCGTGGGCCAGGGGTTCATGGACGACATCCCGGTCGAGCAGATCAAGCGCTTCGAGAGGGAGCTGATCGACGCCCTGCGAGCGATGCCGAGCGTCGCCCTGAAGGCCATCAAGGAGACGGGCGCTCTCGATGACAGCACGGCCGCCACGCTCAAGGAGGAGATCGCCAAGTTCAAGCGCGACCTCTGGAAGCCCGGCGTGGCCCCAGGGGAACCAGCGAAGGTTGAGGGCCCGGGGCAGACCAAGGCCCCCGTGGAGCCGGCGAAAGAGGAGGGCGCGGAAGAAGCGGAGGCTCCCGCCCCCGAGTCGGGAAGGGCACCGGTCCACTAGCCCATGCCGGAGCAGCCCAAGGTCATCCGGAGGCGCATCCGCAGCGTTTCCTCCACGAAGAAGATCACCCGCACCATGGAGATGGTCGCCACGGCGAAGCTCCGGGCCGCCCAGCAGCGCGTGCAGTCGTCGGGGCCCTATCTCGAGAACCTCCGCAAGCTCATGGCCGAAATCGGCGCCAGCGGTGTGGACGTCTCCCGGTGGCCCCACTTCTCGGTGCGCCCCGGGAAACGGACGCTGCTGTTCCTCGTGACCGCGAACCGCGGCCTCTGCGGCGCGTTCAATACGAACCTGGTCCGCCTTGCCCGCGACACCTACCGCGCCAAGGAGGCCGACGGCCACCAGCTGCGCTTGTTCGTCGCCGGGAAGAAGGGGATCTCCGCGCTCCGTTACCAGGGGTTCGAGCTGGAGAGGACGTACGTCGCCGAGCTCAGCGACCGGCCCACCCCACAGGATGGCGAGTTCTTCCTGGGCGAGCTCATCGGTCCGTTCCTCGCCAACGAGGTGGACGAGGTGCTCGTCGTCTACCCGCACTGGGAGAGCATCGGACGTCAGCCTCCGACGGTGCTGCGGCTGTTCCCGATCGCGCCGGAGGGGGTTGCTCGGACCTCGGGGGTCCCGCCGCTGTTCGAGCCCTCCGCCGAGGAGATCCTCGACCGGCTCCTGCCGCTCTACGGGCGCCAGCTCATCTACTCGGTCCTGGCGGAGGCGGTCGCCTCGGAGCAGGTGGCGCGGCGGATAGCGATGAAGCTCGCTACCGACAACGCGTCGGACATGGTGACCCGGCTCACCCGCGACTACAACCGGGCCAGGCAGGCCGTGATCACAAAGGAGATCGCCGAGATCCTCGGCGGCGCGGAGGCCCTCAAGGAGTAGAGGAGTAGATGCGATGAGCGATGACGGGAAGATCTACGGCAGGGTGGTCCAGGTCTTGGGGCCGGTCCTCGACGTCGAGTTCGAGAACGAGGCCCAGCTGCCGGAGATCTACGATGCGCTGGAGATCAACGAGGGCGAGGGCGAGCACAGGGTCTCGCTCGTCGCCGAGGTGGAACAGGAAATCGGGCGCGACCAGGTGCGCTGTGTGGCCATGTCCACGACGGACGGCGTCGTGCGTGGCATGAAGGTCCTCAGCACCGGCAAGCCGATCTCGGTGCCGGTCGGCGTGGAGTGCCTCGGGAGGGTCTTCAACCTCCTCGGGGAGCCGGTGGACTACGGACCCCCCGTGCAGGCGAAGGAGCGCCGGCCGATCCACCAGCCCGCCCCGCCCTTCCCCTCGCTCTCCACGAACACCGAGCTCTTCGAGACCGGCATCAAAGTGGTCGATCTCCTGGCCCCGTACGCCAAGGGCGGCAAGACCGGCCTGTTCGGCGGCGCCGGGGTGGGAAAGACCGTCATCATTCAGGAGCTGATCAACAACGTCGCTCAGCAGCACGGCGGCTACTCGGTGTTCTGCGGCGTGGGCGAGCGGACACGCGAGGGCAACGACCTCTGGCTCGAGATGCAGCAGTCGGGCGTCATCAGCAAAGCCGTGCTCTGCTACGGCCAGATGCAGGAGCCCCCCGGGGCGCGCCTCAGGGTTGCGCTCTCCGGCCTCACGATGGCCGAGTACCTCCGCGACGAGGGCGGACGCGACATCCTCCTCTTCATCGACAACATCTTCCGGTTCAGCCAGGCCGGCTCCGAGGTCTCGGCGCTCCTCGGCCGGATGCCCTCGGCGGTCGGCTACCAGCCGACCCTGGCGTCGGAGATGGGCGCGCTCCAGGAGCGGATCACCTCGACCGACCGCGGTTCGGTCACCTCCGTGCAGGCGATCTACGTCCCCGCCGACGACCTGACCGACCCCGCCCCGGCCACCGCCTTCACCCACCTCGACGCCAAGACGGTGCTCTCCCGCCAGATCGCCGAGCTTGGCATCTACCCGGCGGTGGACCCGCTCGACTCGACGTCGCGCGTCCTCTCGCCCCTGTACGTCGGCGAGGAGCACTATGCGGTCGCCCGCGAGGTGCAGAGGATCCTCCAGCGCTACAAGGACCTCCAGGACATCATCGCCATCCTCGGCATGGACGAGCTCAGCGAGGAGGACAAAGTCACGGTCCAGCGGGCGCGCAAGATTCAGCGGTTCCTCTCGCAGCCTTTCTTCGTGGCGGAGCAGTTCACGGGCCTCCCGGGGCGCTACGTGAAGCTTGCGGACACGATCCGCTCGTTCAAGGAGCTGATATCGGGCCGGTACGACCACCTGGCGGAGCAGGCCTTCTACATGAAGGGCGACATCGATGAGGTGGTCGAGGCGGCAGCGGCGATGGGCACGAAAGTCTAGGGCCACGAGGGCCATGCGAGAGCGGGAGGTCGTCTGATGTCGTCGGAGCTGCCGGAGCATCCCAAGGGCGCCTTACGATCCGGCAACATTGCCGACGAGCTGGCGCGCGGTCCCCGGCACCTTCACGTGGTCGTCGTGAGCCCCGCGCAGCCCATCTTCGAGGGTGACGTGCGCTGGGTCACGGTGCCGGCGTGGGACGGGCAGCTCGGGATCTGGCCGGGGCACGCGGCGATCGTCGCAGCCCTCGGGAGCGGCCTTCTCCGCATCGGCCAGGACGCAGGCAAGGTCGCTCGCTTCGCCGTCCGCGGCGGCTTTCTGCAGGTCGGCGAGGACAAGGTCACGATCCTCGTCGACAGCGCAGTCGCGGAGGCCGACGTTGATACGGCCGAGGCGAGGCGCGAGCTGGACGAGACGGTGGCGGCCCTGCGCCACCCGAAGACCGACGAGGAGTTCGCGGAGCTCCTCGACCGCCGAGCCTGGAGCGAGTCACGGCTGAAGCTCGGCGGACCGTAGAGGCCCTGGAGGTCTAAGGGTTGGAGAGGTTTGGTGCCTTTTTGTTCGCTGCGAACGAAAAAACACCAAACCTCGCGGGGGCACAGATTCGAGGCATCGAGTCCGGGGGCCCGCGGGTAAGCTGCGCGCATGCGCTACGTCCCCCTCGGCACCACCGGGGTCCAGGTCTCGCCGCTGTGCCTCGGGGCGATGATGTTCGGCGCCTGGGGCAATCCCAGCCATGAAGCCTCGATCGCGATCATCCACCGGGCGCTCGACGAAGGTGTCAACTTCGTCGACACCGCGAACGTGTACTCGGCGGGGGAGTCGGAGGAGATCGTCGGGAAGGCCCTGAAGGGCCGCCGCGACGACGTCGTGCTCGCCACCAAGTTCCACGCGCAGATGGGCCCGGGGCCGAACGACCGAGGCAACAACCGCAAGCACATCTTCAAGGCGGTCGAGGACTCGCTCCGGCGCCTCGACACCGACTACATCGACCTCTACCAGGCCCACCGGCCCGACCCCGCCACCGACGTCGCCGACACGCTGGGGGCGCTCAGCGACCTCGTCCACCAGGGCAAGGTCCGCTGGATCGGGTCCTCCACGTTCCCGGCCCCCGAGATCGTCGAGGCCCAGTGGGCGGCGGAGCGCCATCAGCGCGAACGCTTCGTCTGCGAGCAGCCCCCCTACTCGATCCTCGTCCGCAACGCCGAGCTCGAGGTGCTGCCCACCTGCACCCAGCAGGGCATGGGCGTGATCGTCTGGAGCCCGCTGGCCGGTGGCTGGCTCTCGGGGAAGTACCGAAAGGGCAGGCCGGTCGAGGCCGGTGGCCGGGCCGCCCGGATTCCCGAGCGGTTCGACCCGACCAAGCCAGAGAACCAGCGGAAGTTCGAGATCGTCGAGGCGCTGATCCCGCTCGCTGGGAAGGAAGGGATCCCCCTGCCGGTCATGGCGATCGCCTGGACGCTGGTCCACCCGTCGGTGACTTCCGCCATCATCGGCCCCCGCACGATGGACCAGCTGGTCGAGCTGCTCCCGGCAGCCGATGTCGAGCTCTCCGGTTCCATCCTCGACGCCATCGACGAGATGGTTCCGCCGGGGGAGACCATCAACAGGGCCGACCTGGGCATTGAGAACATCTGGCTCCGCCCCGAGTTCCGTCGGCGGGGCTTTACGAGAACGTAACGTGTGCGCAACACGGGGAAAACCTTCCCCGCTCTATCCTCTGGAGGAAGCCGGGCCCAGTCCGGGCTAGCTCAAGGAGGTGGGGCGTGGTGGCGCGAGCCGATTGGACCGCAACGCTCAGCCAGTTCGGTGACTACGAGACCGACGTCTTCTACGACGAGATTTTCGAGTCCGGAGGCGGTCCCCGCCGGGGTTCGAAGCTCCTCGTCGAGCGGATAGAGGACCTCTCCGAGGGCGAGTTGCTCCGCCGGCAGCATGCCGCCGAAGCCGCACTGCTGCACCTCGGGATCACGTTCAACGTCTACGGAGCCGAGGGCGCCACGGAGCGCATCTTCCCCTTCGACGTCATGCCCCGGATCATCGAAGCGGAAGACTGGAAGGTGGTCGAGCGCGGCCTGGAGCAACGGGTGACCGCCCTCAATCTCTTCTGCGACGACATCTACCACGACCAGAAGATCGTGGCCGACGGCGTCGTGCCCGAGGAGATCGTCCGCAGCGCGTCGGGGTACATGCCCGAGTGCCACGGCCTCAATCCCCCCCGGGGGGTGTGGTGCCACATCACCGGCTCCGACCTCGTGCGCGACGGCGACGGCCAGTTCTACGTCCTCGAGGACAACCTGCGGTGCCCATCCGGCGTCTCCTACGTGCTCGAGAACCGGCAGATCCTCAAGCGCACGCTGCCCCAGGTTTTCGAGGCCTCCGGGGTGCGGCCGGTGGAGGACTACCCCAGCCGCCTGCTCGAGATGCTGAACTGGATAGCTCCGCCGGGCGTGATGTCGCCCACCGTGGCGGTCCTCACGCCGGGCGTCTACAACTCCGCCTACTTCGAGCATTCCTTCCTGGCCCAGCAGATGGGCGTCGAGCTGGTCGAGGGCCGGGACCTGCTGGTGTACGACGGCTTCCTGTGCATGCGCACGACCCGGGGATTCCAGCGGGTGGACGTGCTCTACCGCCGGGTGGCCGACGACTTCCTCGACCCGCTCGCGTTCCGCCCCGAGTCGCTGCTCGGGGTCCCGGGCCTGCTCGACGTCTACCGGGCGGGCCGCCTGGGGATCGCCAATGCGCCGGGCACGGGCGTCGCCGACGACAAGGTCATCTACTCCTTCGTCCCGCAGATCGTCAAGTACTACCTCGGCGAGGACATCGTGCTTCCCAACGTGCCCACGCACTTGTGCTGGGACGAGAAGGAACGGACCATGGTGCTGGGCCGCCTCGACGAGCTCGTCGTGAAACCCGCCAACGAGTCCGGCGGCAACGGGATCCTCATCGGCCCCCATGCGACGCCCGACATGCGCGAGGAGTTCGCCCGCCGGATCACCGCCAACCCCCGCAACTACATCGCCCAGCCGATGCTCGCCCTTTCGAGGGCACCCGTGATCGTGGGGGACCACTTCGAGCCCCGCCACGTCGACCTGCGCCCGTTCGTGCTCCTGGGCGAGGAACCCTATGTGCTGCCGGGCGGGCTCACCCGGGTGGCGCTGGAGCGAGGCTCCCTGGTGGTGAGCTCCTCGCAGGGAGGGGGGAGCAAGGACACCTGGGTCCTGGCGGAATGACGTGCTGAGCCGGGTCGCTGACTCCATCTACTGGGTCAGCCGCTACATCGAACGGTCGGAGAACATCGCCCGGTTCATCGACGTGAACCTGCGGCTTGCCCTCGATCTGCCGCCCGGCACGGGGGAGCAGTGGGAGCCCCTGGTGCTCATCACGGCGGACCTGCCGCTGTTCAACCAGCACTACGACGTGCCGAACCAGGCCAACATCATCGAGTTCCTCACGTTCGACGAGGACAACCCCAACTCCATCGCCCGCTGCCTGGCGGCATCCCGGGACAACGCCCGGTCGGTGCGGGAGGCGATCTCCTCGGAGGTGTGGGAGCAGCTGAACCGCTTCTACCACCTGTTCCGCACCGCCCAGTTCCGCTCGCTGGTCGCCACCGACCCGTACACGTTCTTCAGCCGGATACGCCAGGAGAGCCTGCTGTTCGCGGGCATCGTGGACGCTACGATGTCCCACGATGAGGGATGGCACTTCGCCCGCCTCGGCCGGCAGCTGGAACGGGCGGACAAGACGTCTCGGATGCTCGACGTGAAGTACTTCCTCCTACTGCCCGCCGTGTCCGATGTGGGCACCCCGCTCGACGACCTGCAGTGGTCGGCGCTCCTGCGCTCGGCGAGCGCCCTCGAGGCGTTCCGGAAGCGGTACGGCCGCATCTCGCCGAAGCGCGTGGCCGAGTTCCTGCTCCTCGACCGTTATTTCCCCCGTTCCATCCGCCATTGCCTGCTCGAGGCGCAGGACTCGCTCAGGATCCTGTCGGATTCGTCCGCAGGGAACTTCGCCAACTCTGCCGAGCAGCGCCTTGGGCGCCTGACGTCCAGTTTCAATTACGCGGCAGTCTCCGAGATCATCTCCTCAGGTCTGCACCAGTTCCTGGACAGTTTCCAACGGGACCTGAACGAGGCCGGCGACGCCATCTTCGCCACCTTCTTTGCCCGCCGGCCCGACTTCGATCCGGGCGGCCGCCTCTGGCAGATCCAGGCGGCGGCGGCCCAGAGCCAGTCGTAATGACGTTCTGCCTTGCGATGAAGGTCCAGGCAGGCCTGGTGGCCATCTCGGACTCGCGCATCACGTCCGGGGGAGAGACCTCGACCGCGTGCAAAGTGTCGATCTACGAGGATAAACGCCACTCGATGTTCCTCATGACCTCGGGACTGCGGTCCGCACGGGACAAGGCCCTCACCTACTTCGAGGAGACCCTCGAGCAGACGCATGCCACGTTCGACAAGCTGTACAAGGCGGTGAATGCCTTCGCTGCCCAGGTCCGCCTCGTCGATGCGGAGGATCGTGAGGCCCTCCATGCCTCCAACCTCAGCTTCAACCTCCACGCCCTGATCGGGGGCCAGTTCGAGAACGACAAGGAGCACCGCCTCTACCTGCTCTATCCGCAGGCAAATTGGGTAGAAGTAAGTCGTGAGACACCCTATTTCGTCATCGGCGAATCGGGGTACGCCAAGCCGCTGCTCGACCGCAGTCTGCGCTACGAGACCCCCCTGCCGACGGCGCTCAAGATCGGTTACCTCGCCTTCGAGGCCACCCGCACCTCCACGACCGCTACGGACTTCCCGATGGACGTGGTGATCTACCACCGTGGGTCGTTCCACCTCCAGCAGCGCCGCTACGAGGCGGCGGAGCTGTCGAAAGCCTCCGCCTGGTGGACCGAGAGCCTGCGGGGCCTGATCGAGGTCATGCCGGCGGACTGGGCGGACGAGGCATTCGCGGGCACGGGGCCGTCGAATGTGACCCCGCTCCTCAAGTCCACGCTCGAGGAGGGCTGAGCGGTGCGGTTCGAGGTCGCCCACCTGACCCGGTACACCTACGAACGTCCTGTGCTGCTCGAGCCGCTCATCGTCCGCCTCCGCCCCCGCTCGGACATCTTCCAGCGGCTCGTCGCCTTCGACCTGGCCGTCGACCCCCAGCCCGAGGGCATGTCCGAGATGCTCGACGCCGAGGGGAACACCCTGTCGCAGGTCTGGTTCCTCGGTCTCGCCTCGATGCTGACGCTCAGGACCACGTTCGCGATCGAGACGCTGCGCACGAACCCGTTCGACTACATCGTGCTCGACCCCGAAGGCCTCCGCATGCCGATGACCTACCGCGAGGCTGACCGCCGGGCCCTGGCCCACTACCTCCAACCGCCCGACGACCCCGAGGTCCAGGCCTTCGCCAAGGACGTCCTGGTGGCAAGCGGCGGGGGAGCCACCTCGTTCCTGGGGGAGCTGTGCCAGCGGATCGCCTCGATGGCCCAGGAGGTGCGGCCGACCGGAGACCCGATGCCTGCCGGGCAGACGCTGGCGCTGCGGCGAGGGGCCTGCCGGGACATGGCGGTGCTGTTCATCGAAGCCTGCCGGGCGGTGGGGGTCGCGGCGCGCTTCGTCACCGGCTACGAGATGGGCGACCCCGGCAGCAACGAGCGTGACCTGCACGCCTGGGGCGAGGTGTACCTGAACGGCGCCGGCTGGCGGGGCTACGACCCGTCCCAGGGCCTGGCGGTGGCCGACCGCCACGTCACGGTGGCGGCCGCAGCCGAGCCGGCCGAGGCGGCTCCGACACTGGGGAGCTACCGGGGCACCAACGTGGCGTCGACCATGGACACCATGATCACCGTCAAGGTGCCGACGTATGCCGAGAACGCCTACGAGCGATCGGGGAGTTTTCCTGCGGTCCGCCTCGTAGGTGTGCCGCCGCACGCTGGCTAAGAGGTGCGGTTCATCGAAGTGAGGAGAAAAAGTGCAGTCATACGCGTAAAAAACTCCTCAGTTCGGCGGCAGCAGCCGACCCACTTCCGCGGAGGAGGGGTGCCGCAGGGGTAGAATCGCCGCCTTATGGGGTCCCTACGTGTTGAAGGTGGTCACCGGCTCTCGGGATCGGTCGTGGTCTCGGGAGCGAAGAACTCCGCCCTCAAGCTCATGGCGGCGTCGCTGCTGGCCGAGGGCCGGACGGTGCTCGCCAACGTTCCCCGCATCGCCGACGTCTTCACCATGACCGACGTGCTCCGCCACGTCGGTGCCTCGGTGGACTTCCTCGGCGATGTCATGGCCATCGAGGTTCCCGGCCAGCTCAACTCCGAGGCGCCCTACGAGCTGGTGCACCGGATGCGGGCCTCGGTCAACGTCCTGGGCCCCCTGCTCGCCCGCCAGGGCCACGCCCGGGTGGCGATGCCCGGGGGCTGCAACATCGGCAGCCGGCCGCTCGACCTCCACGAGGAGGCGCTCGGCCGGATGGGAGCGAGCTTCCACTTCGACCACGGCTACCTGGAGGGCGTGACGTCCGGGCTGACGGGAAGGCGGATCGTGCTTGAGTTCCCCAGCCGGGGGGCGACGGAGAACGTGCTCACGGCCGCGACCCTCGCCCGGGGCCGAACGGTCATCGACAACGCCGCCCGGGAGCCCGACATCGTCGACCTGGCCCGGTTCCTCTGCCAGATGGGCGCCCAGGTGAGCGGCGCCGGCACCTCGACCATCGAGATCGAGGGGGTGGAGGCGATGACGCCCGCCACCTACCGCGTGCCGTCCGACCCCATCGAGGCAGGCTCGCTGGCACTGGCTGCCCTGGCCACGCGGGGGGAGGTCGAGCTCCTCGGTGCGAGGGCGGCGGAGCTCGACGTCTTCCTCTCCAAGCTTGCCGCCAGCGGCGCCCGATGGCGGTCAACCGTTGCGGGCGTGGAGGTGGGCATCGACCACCGGCCGAACGCCGTCGACTTCGCCACCCTGCCCTACCCGGGGTTCCCGACCGATCTTCAGGCGCAGATGATCGCCTACCTCTGCACGGCCGACGGCACGAGCATCGTCACCGAGAACGTCTTCGAGTCGCGCTTCGCCCACGTGGCGGAGCTGGGCCGCATGGGAGCGGACGTCCGCGTCGAGGGCCATCAGGCAGTCGTCCGAGGCGTCCCGCGCCTCGAGGGGGCGCCGGTGACCGCCCACGACCTGCGGGGGGGCGTCGCACTTGTCATCGCCGCGCTCGGAGCCGAAGGGGACAGCGTCGTCCACGACATCCACCACGTCGAGCGCGGCTACGAGGACCTGCCGGACAAGCTCCGCCGGCTCGGGGCCGAAGTGGAGGCCGAGGTGGAGGCCTGGTCCGACGCCGTCGACCCTTCCTTCGACCCGCTCTAGTCGCGACGCCCCGCCGACCGTAGGATTGAGCCGAAGGGCGTTCCGCCTCGACTGGAGGTAAGGCGTGTGCCGCTGTTCCCCGGGAAGGACTGGCTGAAGGCGTACGTCTGCCAGATCAACTCGTCGAAGGCCTACGCCGAGTGCGCCGTCAACTGGGAGGGCGACGTCACGTTCCTCTTTGAGGCCGAACCCCTCCTCCTGCCCGACCCCATCTACTCCTGGCTCGACCTCTGGCACGGGAAGTGCCGGGCTGCCCGCTACGACGTGCCACCCGAAGAGGGCGACCTGGCGCAGTTCGTCATCCGGGCCCCCTACTCGCGCTGGAAGCAGGTGATCCGCAGGGAGCTCGATCCCGTCCGCGGCATGATGCAGGGCAAACTCAAGGTGCGGGGGGACCTGGACGTCATCGTCCGCCACGTGAAGGCTGCCGACGAGCTGGTCCGGATCGCCGGCCAGGTCCCCACCACCTTCATCGATGAACATTGACCTGTTCGGGACCCCTCCCGGCGAGTTAGGATGGAACATCGTGGAGGATGAGGTACGCCGTGCCCTTGAGAAGATCCGGCCGGCGGTCCGGCTCGATGGCGGGGACATCGAGCTCGTCGGGATCGCCGACGGCATCGTGACCATCCGGCTGTTCGGAGCCTGTGACGGATGCCCCATGTCGCCGGTCACCCTGCGAGCCGGCGTCGAGCGGATCATCCGGGAGGACGTCCCCGGCGTTCGCAGCGTCGTAGCGGTCGACTGAACGCCAAGGTCGGGGTCCCCCTGGGCCAAAAGTCGCTCGTCCAGCGTGCCCTCGCGGGGGAGCGCCCGGCGGTTGCCCGGCTGATCTCCCTCGTGGAGAAGGGTGCTCCCGACCTCCCAGCGGTCATGCAGGAGCTCTTCCCGCACACCGGGCATGCCTTCACCATCGGCGTCACGGGGGCGCCCGGGGCCGGCAAGTCGACCCTGGTGCAGGCCCTCATCACGCAGATCCGGGGGGAAGGCGATCGGGTTGCGGTCCTCGCCGTCGACCCGACCTCACCCTTCAGCGGCGGAGCGCTGCTCGGCGACCGGGTCCGGATGCAGGGCCACGCCACCGATGGCGGTGTCTTCATCCGCTCGATGGCCGCCCGCGGCCACCTCGGTGGCCTCGCGCTGGCAGCCCCCGAGGCCATCCGGATCCTGGACGCCGCGGGTGCCGCCTACGTCCTCGTGGAGACCGTCGGGGTCGGACAGTCCGAGATCGAGGTCATGCATGCGGCCGACACGACCGTCGTCGTCGTGACGCCCCGGTGGGGGGACGGCATCCAGGCCGGCAAGGCGGGGCTGCTCGAGATCGGCGACATCTTCGTCGTCAACAAGGCCGACCGGGACGGGAGCCGGGAGACCGTTCGGGAGCTCAACCAGATGATCGACCTCGGGGCACACCTGCCGTGGCGCCCTCCCGTCCTGGAGACCGTGGCCACCGCCGGGACCGGCGTGGGCGAGCTGTGGGCGGCCGTCAAGGCGCGCCGCGCCCACCTGGAGGCCTCCGGCGAACTCGGTGAGCGGCGCCGGGTTCGCCTGTCCAGGGAGATCGCCAATCTGGCGGCGGAGCGGGTCCGGTACCACGTCGGCCGCGAGGCCGCCCCCATCCTGGACGACCTGGTCACGAGGGCCGAGCGCCGGGAGATCGACCCGGGGGCGGCGGCCACCGAGCTGCTCGCCAAGCTGGGCCTTGCCGGCGCCTGAGCCCGACGCACGCGGCTCTTACATACACTGGGAGAGATGGACCTTGAGGCGTTCGAGGAGTGGCGCCGGGCCTCGGAAGAGGGCGGGGTGCGCGACGCCGACTTCGACACCCTCTCCTCGGAGCCCCTGGAGCCTCTCTACACGCCGGCGGACCTGAAGGACAACGACTACGACCGGGACCTCGGCTACCCCGGCTCCTATCCCTACACCCGCGGCGTCTACCCGACGATGTACCGGGGCAGGCTGTGGACCTTCCGGCAGTTCTCCGGGTACGGGAACGCCACCGAGACCAACCGCCGCTACAAGTTCCTGCTCGAGCGGGGCCAGACCGGCCTCTCCGTAGCGTTCGACATGCCGACGCTGATGGGCAGGGACTCCGACGACCTCCAGTCCGAGGGCGAGGTCGGCCGTTGCGGCGTCGCCGTCGACTCGGTGGCGGACATGGAGACCCTCTTCGACGGCATCCCCCTCTCGGAGATCACCACGTCGATGACGATCTCGGGGCCTGCGGCGATGATCTTCGCGATGTGGCTCGTCGTCGCCGAGCGCCAGGGCGTCGCATGGCACGACCTCCAGGGGACGCTGCAGACAGACATCCTGAAGGAGTACATCGCCCAGAAGGAGTGGGTGTACCCCCCGGAGCCGCACCTTCGCCTCACGGCCGACCTCATGGCCTTCTGCCGCGACGAGGCGCCCCGGTACCACCCGGTCTCCATCTCCGGCTACCACATCCGGGAGGCCGGCTCGACCGCCGCGCAGGAGCTGGCCTTCACGCTCGCCTCCGGGTTCGCCCATGTGGAGCTCGGCGTCGGCCACGGGATGACCGCCGACGAGGTCGCCATCCGGCTGTCGTTCTTCTTCAACTCCCACATCGACTTCTTCGAAGAGGTCGCCAAGTTCCGGGCCGCCCGGCGTATCTGGGCACGCTGGATGCGCAACCGCTACGGCGCCGCCGACGAACGCTCCCTCCGGCTGCGCTTCCACACCCAGACGGCGGGGTGCTCGCTCACGGCGCCCCAGCCGTACAACAACGTGGTCCGGACGGCCTACGAGGCGCTCGCGGCGGTGTTCGGCGGGACCCAGTCGCTCCACACCAACTCCCTGGACGAGGTGCTGGCGCTGCCCACCGAGGAGGCCGCCGAGCTCGCGCTGCGGACCCAGCAGATCCTCGCCTACGAGACCGGCGCCGCCAATGTCATCGATCCGCTCGGGGGCTCCTACTTCGTCGAGGCCCTCACCGACCGCATCGAGTCCCAGGCGGAACGGTACTTCGCCCGCATCGACGAGATGGGGGACGGGTCCATCCTCGCCGGGATGTTGCAGGGCATCGAGGACGGATTCTTCCAGGCCGAGATCGCGGATGCCGCCTACCGCTCCCAGCGACTCTTCGAGGAGGGTCGCAAGGTCGTGGTGGGGGTGAACCGCTTCCAGCGGCCGCCGCGCGAGGGCGAGGTCAGCGTCCTGGCCATCCCCCCGGGAACCGAGACCCAGCAGGTCGAAGCCCTCGAGCGCCGCAAGGCGGGCCGGGAGCCGAAAGCGGTTGAGAACAGCCTGCTGGCCCTCGAAGCTGCCGCCAGCACCGATGCCAACCTGATGCCGCTGCTCGTCGACTGCGCCCGGGCCGAGTGCACGCTCGGCGAGATGGTGAACGCGCTCAAGCGGGTCTTCGGGGTCTACCGGGAGTCGCCGGCCTTCTGAGCCCCCCCTCAGTACCGCAGTGCGATGTCCACCTGGCCCTCGAGTGGCGTGCCGCCGCCGAGGGCCAGGACGTTGCGCTCCACCCTCGCGGCAAGCTCCGGCAGGGCCATGTCCCACGTGTTGGCGATGTGCGGCGTGATGATCACGTTGGAGAAGCTCCACAGCGGGTGCCCGTCGGGGAGCGGCTCGGGGTCGGTGACGTCGAGGGCCGCGCCGCCGATGCCGCCGTGTTCCAGCGACTCGACGAGCGCGGCCGTGTCGACCAGCCCTCCCCGGGCGACGTTGACCAGCCAGGCCTGCCGGCTCATGGCGCCGAGCATCCGGCTGTCGAACAGGTGCGTCGTCTCCTGCGTCAGGGGGGCCGCGAGCACCACCCAGTCGGCCTGGCCGACCACCTCGCCCAGCAGGGCGGTCGGGACGGTCGATGAGGCGCCGGCCATCGGGGTGCCGCTGCGGTTGACGGCGGTGATCTCCGGTTCCAGTGGCTCCAGGAGCCGGGCCAGCGCCCGCCCGATGCCACCGGTGCCGACGATCAGCACCCGGGAGCCCTTGAGGCGGCGGGCCGGCACCACCTCGGCGGACGCCCACGACGTGCACTTGACGTAGTGGTGAAGGCCGCGGGCGGCAGCCAGCATGAGGGCGAGGGCATGCTCCGCCACGGCCGGGCCGTAGATCCCCTTGGCCGAGGTCCAGATGCGGCCGGGCTCGAGCTGCTCGGCGAAGGACTCCACGCCGGCGAAGGGCAGCTGCACCCAGGCGGCAGGCGACCCGGCCAGGACCGACGCCAGGTCGTCGGGGGCCATGGGATCGGTCCACACCAGTCCCTCGGCCTCGGCGGGGCTGCCGAGGATCCCGCCGGCTCGGGTCACCGCCTCCAGGATCTGCGGGTAACGGACAGGCATGATCGCTACGATCGGTGGGTGCGGTTCCATCGGTTCGGCGTCCACGTCGAAAGGCTACCCGTCCCGGGCTCGTTCCTCCTGCAGCGGGCGCCGGTCGCGGTAGCCTCACGGCATGGACCAAAACTCCCTTTATCGCCAACAGGTCGTCCTTGTCCGCCACGGTGAGACCGAGTGGGCGCTCCAGGGCCGTCACACGGGCCGGACGGACGTGCCGCTGACGGAGCGCGGGCGCCAGCAGGCGGTGTCGCTTGGCCGTCTCCTCCAGCGACGGAAGTTCGCCAACGTGCTGGTCAGCCCGCGGCAGCGTGCCGTCGAGACCTGCCGGCTGGCCGGTTTCGGCGAGGTTGCCGGGGTCCGTGACGACCTTGCCGAGTGGGACTACGGGGAGTACGAGGGCAGGACGACCGAGGACATCGTCGCCGAGCGGCCGGGGTGGACGCTCTGGGACGACGGCGTGCCGGGCGGCGAGACCGTCGAGGACGTGGGCCGCCGGGTGGACCGGGTGATCGCCGAGGTCCGCTCCACGCCTGGCGACGTGGCCATCTTTGCCCACGGCCATGTCCTCAGGATCCTCGCGGCCCGCTGGGTCGACCTGGCGCCGAAGGATGGCCGTCGGTTTGCCCTGGACCCGGCCGGGGTCTCCGTCCTCGGCTACGAGCACACGTGGCCGGTCTTGGCCCGCTGGAACGAAACGCCGATCAACGCCGACGAGGAGGACCGCAATGACATCGCTGCAGCATTTTGAGGAGCAGAAGTCCCTCGGCCAGCTGGCCTCTGCCGTGCGCCGCCGGCTGAAGGAGTTCGACGCGGACGACATCGTGTCCCGGATCTGGAGCCACGACCACACCGTGTGGAAGCCCGACCCGACCGAGATCGCGAACCGGCTCGGCTGGCTCACCCTCCCCGCCGACCTTCGGGGGAGGATCCCCGGGCTGCAGGCGTTCGCAAGGCAGGTGGCGGCGGACGGGTTCACCCGTGCGGTCCTGCTGGGGATGGGTGGGTCCAGCCTGGCACCGGAGATGTTCGCCCGCACGTACGGCACGGCGGCGGGCGCGCTGGAGCTCACCGTCCTCGACACGACGCACCCCGCGACGATCGCGCGGGTGGAGGCATCGCTCGACCTCGACCACACCCTGTTCATCGTCGCGAGCAAGTCCGGGACCACGCTGGAGACGCTGTCCCATTTCGAGCACTTCTACGCCAGGACCGGCGGCCGGGGGTCGAGCTTCATCGCCATCACGGATCCCGGTACGCCCCTCGAGGAGCTGGCGGGCTCGAAGGGATTTCGCCGGGTGTTCCAGAACCCGCCCGACCTCGGGGGCCGGTACTCGGCGCTGTCGCTCTTCGGCCTCGTCCCGGCTGCCCTGATCGGTGCCGACCTCGAGGACCTGCTCTTCTCGGCCCAGGAGATGGCGGACGGCTGCAAGGCGGTGCCGGCGTTCGAGAACCCCGGCGCCTGGCTGGGGGCCACCATGGGCGAGGCGTGGCTGGCCGGCCAGGACAAGCTCACGTTCGTGCTCCCGGCGTCCGTGGAGTCCTTCGGCGACTGGGTCGAGCAGCTCGTCGCCGAGTCCACCGGCAAGGAGGGCAAGGGCATCGTGCCGGTCGCGGGGGAGGACATCGGCCCCCCCGAGGTGTACGGGGAGGACCGCCTCTTCGTCTCCCTCGGCGACTACCCCGGCCTGGCGCCGCTGCGCGCTGCGGGGCACCCGGTGGTCACGCTGGAGTTCGGCGGCCCGAAGACCCTGGGGGCCGAGATCTTCCGCTTCGAGTTCGCCACCGCGGTCGCCGGTCACGTGATGGGGATCAACGCCTTCGACCAGCCCAATGTGGAGGAGGCCAAACAGGCGACCCGGGCCATCCTGGCCTCACTCCAGGAGGGGGGCAAGCTAGAGGAGCCAGACCCCGGCGACGCGGCGGGACTGCTCCAGGGCGTGGCTCCCGACGACTACATCGCCATCCAGGCCTACCTGGACCGCACCCCCGAGACTGCGGCGGCCCTGCAGCTCGACCGGTTGGCCCTGCGAGACCGGCACCGCGTCGCGACCACCGTCGGCTTCGGCCCCCGGTTCCTGCACTCGACCGGCCAGCTCCACAAGGGCGGTCCCACCTCCGGGGTCTTCCTCCAGGTGACGGACACCAGCCGGGACATCGACCTGCCGATCCCCGGCAAGCCGTATCCCTTCGGCACTCTGATGGATGCCCAGGCCCTGGGGGACCTGCAGGCGCTCCGGGCCCGCCGCAGGCGGGTGGCTCGGGTCACCTTCGAGGAGCTCGAGCAACTTGCCCGCTCAAGCCCCGGAACGCGATAAAATCCAGCGACATTATTGGCCGGGGACAGTAACATAGGGCGATGTTACGTTCACTCATGTATGAGTCACCGGGAGTGACCGGGAGGTCGCCATGACGCCGACGAAGGACGAGTGGACCATCGACGAGCTGGCTCGTAAGGCCGGCACCACCACTCGCAACATCCGTTCCTACCAGACCAAGGGCATCCTGCCGCCGCCTCGCATGGTCGGCCGGGTCGGCTACTACGGCGAGGGGCACCTGGCACGCCTCAAGTACACGGCGGGGCTCCAGGAGCGGGGGTTCTCCCTGGCCGCCATCGGCTGCCTGCTCAGTGCCTGGGAGGAGGGCCGGAGCCTGCATGACGTTCTTGGTTTCGAGCAGGCGCTGACTGCCCCATGGAGCGACGAGGTGCCCGAGCGCTTCACCCGTCAGCAGCTCGAGCAGATGTTCCCCGAGATCGTCCAGGACGAGGCGCTGGTCAAGCGGGCGTGCAGCCTGGGGTTGCTCCAGCACGAAGGCGAAAACTTCCTCGCCCCCAGCCCCCGGATGGTCCGCAACGGGGCCGAGCTGGTCGCGGTGGGCATGCCGCTGTCGGTGGCGCTGGACGAATACGAGCGGCTGTCGCACGACCTCACGGTCGTCGCCGAACGCTTCGTCGCCATGTTCGAGGAGTTCGTGTGGGAGCCCTTCGTGCAGAGCGGCTGGCCCATCGAGGATCTGCCTGCCGTGACCGAGGCCCTGCACCGGGTGCGCCCGACGGCGTCGACCTCGGTGCAGTCCGTCTTCGCCCACGTGATGGAGGATGCGGTGGCCGCCTCCAGCGCCCGCCAGGTCGCCCGCCTGATGACGGTGGCGGAGGCTTCCGGCTCGTAAGCCAGGATGTTGCCGATGGTGTCAGGCGGGGGTACCCGTTCCTGCCAGAACTACACCGGCTCCTGGACGAGCTGCCCGAGGCATCACTCGAGCCGGTGGCGCACCTGCTGACCCGAGCGAAGGACCCGTTTCTCGCACGCCTCGACGCTGCTCCGGACGACGACGAACCCGTCACAGCTGGGGACCTGGAGGCATTAGCCGATGCGTCCCGCGGTATCCCCCTTGAGCAGGTGGAGCGGGAGTTGCTGGCTGACTGAACCGCAGTGGCACGTCGAGCTTCAGCCGAAGGCAGTCAAGGCCCTGGAACGCATGAGCCGCACTGACCGCGAGCGGATTCTTGTGGCCGTGCGTAGGCTTCCTGAGGCCGTCCGCCCACGAGGCAGCGCCTACAGGCCCTGATGGGGGTCAAAGCCCAATGCCGTTTACTTAACAGACTGGGGTCGTCCCGCGCCTGCCGAGCTTAGTGGGCAGTCGGCGTCGGGGCGTTCCGCTTCAAATGACACCCACCACTATGAGTGGCGGCGCTCGGTCCTCTACGATGACCGCCGAGATTCTTTGCTTCTCCTGCCGCGCTATACGCGGTAAAGGAAGCAAAGAATATTCCGGCCCTGCGGGAACTGCCGGGAAACTGGACAATTCGCCTCCAGCGCGTCGTATTGAAACCCCGGGCGACCGCCGAGAGTGAGCGAGCGCGACTAACCTCCGGTGTTCGACGCCGGCGTGCTCCACGGGCGCTTCAAGGTGAACTCCAGGGACTCCGTCAACCTCACCCGGGAGGTCCTGGAGACCGTCCTGGACCGCTGGCGCGGGGGCGGGGGCTGAGGCAGTCGCGAGGTTTCGTAAGAATTGGTTGTCAGGCGACGAAAAGTGACGAAACCTTCTGGCAGGCATGCTCGGCAATTCGGCTGTCTCCTTGGACGACTGCTGGAAGCTCGCCTCGGCGATGAGCAGGTTCGCCCCCCAGGCGAAATCCGTCACGGGCCGGCTCGGACCGGTGCCGGCGGTGTAGACGACGGTGTGGGCGTTGGCCAGGGCTCGGATGGCGTACGTCTCCACGGGATGCCGGGTCCGGCAGAAGCGCGGCTCGAAGTCGGGGTCCACGGTCCATAGCTAGGCCGCCGTAAGTTAACGGTATTGGGTCAAAGCCCGTGGCGTATGACCCGGTAGATGAAGAAGCCGGCCAGGGCCACGATCAGGATGGCCACGATCGCCAGGGTGCCGACGAGGGGGTTCCGCGCCACCACTGTGGTGGTCACGGTCGGTGTGACGAGGCTCACCAGGCCCCGAACCTTCTGAGCGCGATCAGCGCCGCGGCGCAGGCCAGGGCGATCAGCCCCGCGACGATGGCGACGACGGTCGCCGCAGAGGAGCCGCCACCCCCGCCCGCACCCGCCGCCAGGCCGGAGGCCGTCGAGGTGGGCACCACGACCTGCCCGACGGTGGCGGTGGGGGTTGCCGACCCGGAGAGCGATGGAGAGGCGGATAGTGAAGGGCTCGGTGTGGGGGACACCGACGGGGACGGGGTGGGGGTCGGAGACGGGGTTGGCGACGGCGACGGGGTGGGCGACGGCGTGGGGCTGGGGGCCGCCACGGTCACCACGCCGGCCATGCCGCTCACGACTTTGCAGTGGTAGCGGAACGTCCCCGCCCTGGTGAAGGTGTGCGACCAGCTCTGGGCGCCCCCGCCGAGGCAGAGGAGGCCGGCCGCCAGAGTCCCGGAGTCGAAGAGCCCATCGTCCGAGCTGACGCTGTGGCAGGAGCCCACCACCGAGGCCGGTACCTTCCAGGTGACGGTGTCGTTGACCTGGATCGTCACCGAAGGCGGGATGTAGGAGTTGTCCGTCAGGTTGACGGTCGTTGAGGCGGCCGGGGCGGCCTGCATCGGCCAGACCTGTAGCAAGGTGGCGGCGACGATGAGCGGCACGCCCAGCGGCCGCATCCAGCCTCCCCGGCGAGCCTGAACCATGGCGGGTGCCACCCTAAACGATCGCCTGCAGGAGTTCGGCGACGATGCGGGCGGTGGCCCCCCAGATCGTTCCGGCCGGCGTGTCGTACGCCGGCGAGATGACCACCTGCCGGCCGCGGATGAAACGTTGGTCCCGGCGGCATCCGGGCGCGGCCAGGGCGTCGAGGGACACCTCGAGGAGATCGGCGACCTCTGCAGGGTTCGGGACGATCCGGGAACGGCAGTCCGGCCGCATGATCCCCACCGAGGGCATGATCCAGAAGCGGCTCATACTGGTGCCGACGCCGGGAAGCCCGCCGATGACCTCAACCTCTCCGGGTTCGATGCCCAGCTCCTCGTGGGCCTCCCGCAGCGCTGCCATCGGGGGAGTCTCGCCCGGCTCCAGGCGGCCGCCGGGGAAGGCGATCTCGCCCCGGTGATTGCTGAGGCCGTCCGTGCGACGCGTGAGCAGCAGGTACGATCCGCCGGGACCGGGGACGATGGGGACCAGGACGGCAGCAGGGATCTGGCCAACCGGAGGTGACTCGGGGAGCCGGTGTTCGAGGCGGCGCCGCAACTGTTCGAGATCCGCCACGTCCCCGATGATACGGCGGCCTGCTGCGACCACCGCGACTGGAGCAGAAAGGGGTACTCGTGCCGGAACTGCTGGAGCTCGAAGTGACCGACGGCGTGGGCATCGTCCACCTGAAGCGGCCCCCGCTCAACATCTTGAACCGGGCGCTCGTCACCGAGCTTGCCGATGCCGCGCTACAGGCGGGACGCTCCCCGGAGATCCGTGCGGTGGTCATCTCCGGGGAGGGCCGGCACTTTTCCGCCGGCGCCGATGTGGGCGAGTTCGAGACCATGGGCGTGTCCGAGGTCCACGAGTACGGGAAGCTCCTGGACGCCGCCTTCCGGGGGTGGGCCGACCTTCCCAAGGTGACGATCGCCGCCGTCAACGGCTACGCGCTGGGCGGCGGCTGCGAGCTCGCCCTGGCCGCCGACTTCCGCTTCGCCTCCGACCGCGCCACCCTCGGGCTCCCCGAGATCCAGCTCGGGATCATTCCCGGCGGCGGGGGCACGCAGCGCCTTCCCCGTCTCATCGGGGCCGCCCGGGCGAAGGAGATGATTTTCACGGGTAGGCACGTCAAGGCGGAGGAGGCGCTGGCCCTCGGCCTGGTGGACGCCGTCTTCCCCGCCGCGGAGCTCCTGGAGCGCGCCGTCGAGGCGGCCTGCCGCTACGCCTCTGGGCCGCTCGTCGCCCTGCGCGCCGCCAAGGCGCTCGTCAACCGGGCGGACGGGGACATCGAGGTGGGCCTCGACCTCGAGCGCCACGCATTCTCGATGCTGTTCGGTACGGAGGACTGGCGCACCGGGGCCAAGAGTCTCGCCGAGAACGGGCCGGGGAAGGCCATCTTCTCGGGGAGGTAGCCGGGAGGTAGACTGCCTGAGTGGGCACTTCAGTCCTAAGTGGAGTATAGTCAGCGCTCGATGCCACTGAACATCGCCGTCTGCGTCAAGCGGGTTCCCGATACCGCCGCCGACAAGAACCTCGACCCGACGGACTTCACGCTGCGTCGCGAACCCGACGAGTCGATCCTCAACCCCGTCGACGAGGTGGCGGTCGAAGAGGCCCTCCGCCTGAAGGAGGCCCACGGGGGAGAGGTGACCGTGGTCACCGTCGGGCCGGAGGCTGCCTTGACGAAGGCAGCCCGCAGGGCGCTGTCCATGGGGTGCGACAAGGTGGTCCATCTGTCCGACCCCGTCCTGCACGGATCGGATGCGCAGGCGATCGCCTACGCGCTGGCCTGCGTCCTGCGGCGCGGCAGCTATGACCTGATCGTCTGTGGCTCCGAGTCGACCGACGCCCGGACGTCCCTCGTGCCACCGGCCCTGGCCGAGTACCTCAACCTCCCCGGCCTCTTCCACGCCAGGACGGTGGAGGTCGAGGGCGACCGCGTGCGAGTGCAGCGCGAAGCCGACCAGGGCTACGACGTCATCGAAGGGCCGCTGCCTGCGGTGGTGGGGATCAACTGGGGCGCCAACGAGCCCCGCTACCCCTCGTTCAAGGGCATCCAGGGCGCCAAGAACAAGCCGGTCGAATCGCTGACCGCAGCAGACGTGGGGATCGAATCCACCCGGGTCGGCCTGGCCGGATCCCAGAGCCAGGTGCTGGGCTTCGCCGCCCGCTCGGCCGAGCGCCGGCGGATCCTGGTCGACAACAAGGACGGCAATGCCCACGTGAAGCTCGCCGACTTCCTCCAGGAAGCGAAGCTCATCTAGCCATGGCCGACGTCTGGGTCCTGCTCGACCACGAGGAGGGGGCGCTCTCCAAGGTCTCGCTCCAACTCCTGACCGCCGCGAGGTCGCTTGCCGCCCAGGCCGGAGGGTCGCCGGTGGCAGTGTTCTGCGGGACGGGGTGGGAGAGGGCGAAGGAGGCGGTCGCCCGCTACGGGGCCACCAAGGCCCTCGTGAGCGAATCCAAGGATTTCGACAGGTATCAGCCAGCCGCGCTCGTGGAGACCCTCGCCGCGGTGGTGGGGGAGCGCACCCCGTGGGGTGTCCTCTTCGCCAGCGGCCCTGCTGGCAAGGAGGTGGCAGCCCGCATCGGGGCTCTCCTGGGGCTGGGGGTCCTGGCCGACGCCATCTCGGTATCGGTCGACGACGCCGGCCGGCCACTCGTCGAGCACGCCGCCTTCGGGGGTGCGGTCATCGTCCGGAAGACCCTGCGATCGGCTCCCTACCTCATCTGCCTCAAGGCGAACGCCGTGGCAGCGGAGGAGTCGCCCGCATCGCTGGAGGAGGAGACGGTGCCGGCGCTGGTCTCCGACGACGCCAAGCGGGTCACCGTCGCCGAGCGGGTCTCGACGGCGGCAGCGGGCCGTCCCCCCGTCGACCAGGCCGCCGTCATCGTCTCCGGGGGGCGCGGGCTGCAGGACCCCGCCAACTTCGCCCTGGTCGAGGCCCTGGCCGACGAGCTCGGGGCCGGCGTCGGCGCATCCCGGGCGGCGGTCGACGCCGGGTGGTACCCCCATGCGGCCCAGGTGGGCCAGACCGGCAAGACCGTGTCGCCCCAGCTCTACATCGCGGTCGGCATCTCCGGGGCGATCCAGCACCGGGCGGGGATGCAGACGGCCAAGACCATCGTCGCCATCAACAAGGACCCCGACTCGCCGATCTTCGCCCTGGTCGACTTCGGGGTCGTGGGCGACCTCTTCGACGTGGTCCCGAAACTCACGGAAGAGATCCGCCGGCGCAAGCACGCGGGATGACCTTGAAGGCGGACGAGATCGGCCTCCCCCGACTGTCCTAGCCCTCTCCCCGGGCGGATTCCCGCATTCGCAGGATTCGAGTGGGTCGGTTCGAGTGATTCGACGGAACTTTGTTTCCCCATAGTAGAACTTTGTATGAAAGAATTTTCACCTAGAGAGTTAAGGATTTCGCCTACCGCGCCGAAGATTGACTTGGAAGTTGCGGCACCCAGGGGTAGGTCGACCCATCCGCTCGTCGCATTGGTCAGGGGTGCCGGTGTCGTAGCAGGTGTCCGGGGAGGCCAGGCACCCAGGCTCAAGAACCGCCCATGGTGAAGGGGGAAGCGAGTGACGCACCTTCTACTGATCGAGGACGACTCCCGTATCCGCTCGATCGTCGAGCAGGGACTACAGGCTCGAGGCTTTCTGGTCTCGCCCGCCCCGGACGGAGAAACCGGCCTCGTGATGGCCCGTAACCTGGACGTCGAGCTCGTGCTCCTCGACCTCATCCTGCCCGGCATCGGCGGGATCGAGGTGCTGAACGAGATCCGGACCTTCAAGCCCCGCCTGCCCGTGATCCTGCTGACCGCCCTCGACGACACCACCTCCAAGGTGGGGGGTCTCGACGCCGGCGCCGACGACTACATGACCAAGCCGTTCTCGGTCGAAGAGCTCGCCGCCCGCATCCGGGCACGGATCCGCGGCGTCGCCGAGGAGGGCGCGACGCTTCGAGCCGGGCCCCTCAGCGTCGACCTGGCAGCCCACCGCGCATCCCTCTTCGGCCGGGACGTGCTCCTATCGGCACGGGAGCTCACCCTGCTCGCGAGCCTGCTCCGCCACCAGGGTGAGGTGCTCTCACGCCGGAAGCTGCTCCAGCTCGTCTGGAAGGTCGACTTCGACCCGGGCTCCAACGTCGTCGAGGTCTACGTGGCGGCCCTCCGCCGCAAGATCGGCGCCGATTTCATCGAGACCGTCCGTGGCCTCGGGTACCGCTTCGTGGTGCCGGACGAGACGCTGGCCGAGGGCCAAACCGCGGCGAGATGAGGCAGCGCCGGGAGCGCCCGGCGCAGGGGGGTAGCATCGTGGTGTGCCTGCGATGAGGCGGGGCCGTTCGATGCATTCCAAGAGGGCGATGCCCCTCTCGCTGCGCGTCGCCTCCATCTACGCCATGCTCGTCGCCGCCACCCTGCTGGTTGCCGCGGGTCTCGCGCTCCAGTTCACGCGCAACCAGCTGTCCGGTCAGGTCGACAGCCAGATCACGATTTTGACGAACTCGTTCAAGAACAAGGTCCCCGAGGCGGTCAAGAACGACGTCGCCGGTGGCTCGACCGTCCCGAATGCCCTCGCGCAGGAGACGAAGCTCTGGCTTGGCGGTGCCTCCTTCTTCGAGGGGGAGGGAGCCGTCGTCTCCATCCCGAACCTGCCCCCACCGAACATCTTCCAACCCAGTGGTGCCTATAACCTGGGCCAGGACCTCGGGGGGACCCTCTACGCGTTGCTGAGCGTTCCCAGGGCGAAGTGGCTGAACCTGAGGGGCCGGACCGGGGCCGCCCTCCGGGTTTTGCGGGTCCCCATCACCGACCCCAGCGGCCATCTAGCCGGGATCCTCATCGTGGGCGCCACGCAGTCCAAGGTGGTGAACCACGCGGTCTGGAACCTGTTGAAGGGCATCGGCGCCGCGAGCGCCATCGGCCTGGTCTTCGCGACCACCCTGGGGCTGTTCGCCGTCCGGCGCACCCTGCGGCCCCTCGAGAATATGTCGCACGAGGTGGAGTCGATCCAGGAGACCGACGACCTATCCAAACGCCTCAGCGGGCGCGGCCCCCGGGACGAGGTGGGCCGCCTCGCCGAAGGGTTCGACCGGATGCTGGGTCGCCTGCAGGAGGCGTTCATGTCCCAGCGGCGGTTCCTCTCCGATGCCTCCCACGAGCTGCGCACGCCCATGACCGTCGTACGGGGCCAGCTCGAGCTGCTGGCGATGGACGTCGAGAGCCTGACTGGCCGCCGGTCGATGTCCATCGCCATCGAGGAGCTGGACCGCATGGGTCGCATCGTCGAGGACCTGCTGCTCCTGGCCCGCCTCGACGAGGGCATGACCCTCGCCAGGGACTCGGTGGAGGTGGAGCTCGTGGTGGGGGAGGCCCTGCTCCGGACGATCATGGACTCGGGCGACGTGCGGGTGCAGGTTGCCCCCGAGCTCTGCATCCTCGGCGACGCCGACCGCCTCCTGCAGGTGCTCACGAATCTCGTCGCCAATGCCGTCCGGCACGGGCGCAACGCCCCGATCTCGGTCAGGGGCTGGCCGGAGGGTGAGTACGTGAAGATCGAGGTGGCCGACCGGGGCCCCGGCATCAGCCCCGAGGACCTGCCCCACGTGTTCGAGCGCCTCTACCGGGGCTCGAAGGCGCGCTCAGAATCGCCGGGAGGGGCGGGCCTCGGCCTCGCCATCGCGGCCTCCCTGGTGAAAGCGATGGACGGCTGGGTCGAGGTGACCTCGACCCTCGGGCTGGGCACGACATTCACCGTCACGCTGCCGGGAGCGGACCCGGTGAGCAGCTACCGGATGCCCGCGAAGGAGCGCAAGAAAACCCCGGCGCTCTGAGGCGACACGTCATTTCAAGCTCGTGGGTGGCCGGCACGAGCATATGGACTTTGAGCATATTCTGGCGTACAAGACCACTTTTACTCTCAGACACTGAAGAGCAAGCCAAGGCGCCCGCGCTCCGTAGCGAACGGGGGGATTTCACCCCAGTTGATCTTGAGCGCGCCTCAGGGCGTCGCGGGCTCCTTGCGGCGATGCTTCATCCCGCGCTCCTCGGCCCGCGCCACGCCCTCGATGTGGGCGGGGCCGACGCCCTGCTTGTTGCGCAGGGCGCGGCCGGACCGCTTGGCACGCCACCGCTTCCGTAGCACGACGAGTGCCCCGAGACCAACAAGGTAGCCGAAACGGAGCTTGCGCTCTCCCTGCTTTACCGCCTTCTTGACCGGCCGGCGCGCCGACTTGGCCCGCTTCATGATCTTCTTCTGCACGTTTCTCATACGGGACTGATACCCCTCCCGGGACTGGGTCACACCGCCCGTATGATGGGGGCGTGCGCTACCTGGACTATGCGGCCACAACCCCGGTGCTCGACGAGGTCGTCGAGGCCATGCTCCCGTACCTGCGAGGGACCTTCGGGAACCCCTCCAGCGTCTACGGCGTGGGCAGGGACGCCAAGAAGGGACTTGAGGAGGCCCGGGAGCGCATGGCCGCCGCCGCCGGCGCCGTCCCGAGCGAGATCGTGTTCACCGCCGGCGGCACCGAGGCCGACAACCTCGCCCTCAAGGGCGGAGCGTTCCGTGCCCGGTCGATGCGCCGGAACGGCAATCACATCATCACGACCGCGGTGGAGCACCACGCGGTGCTGCACTCGGCGGAGTGGCTCGAGAAGCAGGGCTTCCGCGTCACGTTCCTGCCCGTGGACGCAGAGGGCGTCGTCGACCTCGACGCGCTCGCCTCGGCCCTCGGACCCGAGACCGTGCTCGTCTCGATCATGCTGGCCAACAACGAGGTCGGCACGCTCCAGCCACTCGAGCAGGCGCTGCGGATCACCAGGGAGGGCTCCCGTGCCCTCTTCCACACCGACGCCGTGCAGGCCCTTGGCAAGGTCGTGTTGAACCTGGAGGAACTTGGAGTGGACATGGCGTCCTTCGCCGCCCACAAGGTCGGCGGCCCCAAGGGGAGCGGGGCGCTCTACGTCCGGCGCAAGACCGCGCTCGAGCCGGTGCTGCACGGCGGTGGCCAGGAGCGGGACCTGCGGTCGGGCACCCCCAACGTCGCCGGCATCGTGGGCATGGCCGTCGCCGCGGAGATCGCGGCAGGTGAGGTTCCCGAGGAAGCGGCGCGGCTGTCGCAGCTGCGCGACCGCCTCCAGGAAGGCATCCTCGCCGCCATCGGGGGCGTGAAGGTCAACGGCGCCGGGGCAGCCCGGGTGCCGGGGACCGTCAACGTCTGCATCGACGGCGTCGAGGGGGAGTCGCTCCTGCTGATGCTCGACGCCAGGGGCATCGCCGCCTCGAGCGGGTCGGCGTGCACGTCGGGTTCGCTGGAGCCCTCGCACGTGCTGATGGCGATGGGCGTGCGCCCGGAGCTTGCCCACGGCTCCCTCAGGCTGTCGCTGGGCCGGGCGACCACCGCCGAGGATGTCGACGCGGTGCTGGAGGTGCTCCCTCCCGTCGTGGAGCGCCTCCGCTCGATCGCGCCCAGTCTCTCCCGCAAGGCGACGCCGGCCCCGGCTGCCGTAGCCCGTCGATGAGCCGGAAGGCGGTCGTGGCCATGTCGGGCGGCGTGGACTCGTCGGTTGCCGCCGCGCTCATGAAGGACGCCGGCTGGGACGTGACCGGGATCATGCTGAAGCTGTGGTCCGGACCGGCCGCCAACAACGAGAGTGGCTGCTGCTCGCTCGACGCCGCCGAGGATGCCCGCCGGGTCGCACAGGTCCTCGACATCCCCTTCTACGTCTTCAACTTCGCAGAGGAGTTTGCCCGCACCGTCGTCGACGACTTCGTCGGCGCCTACGCCCAGGGTCGCACGCCCAACCCGTGCGTGACCTGCAACCGGGCCATCAAGTTCTCGGCCCTCGCCGGCAGAGCCCGGGCCGTCGGGGCCGAGGCGCTCGCCACCGGGCACTACGCCCGGGTGGACGGCGTCGCGGGGCACCGCAGGCTGCTGCGGGCACGCGACGGCGCCAAGGACCAGAGCTACGTGCTCTACATGCTGGACCAGGCCGAGCTCTCCTGGACCCACTTCCCCGTCGGTGAGTACTCCAAGCCGGAGATCCGCGACATCGCGGCCTCGCTCGGGCTGCGGACCGCCCACAAACCCGAGAGCCAGGAGATCTGCTTCGTGCCCGGCGGCAAGCTGCACCCGTTCCTCGAGCAGGCGGTGCCGGAGGGTTCCCGCCCCGGGCCCGTCCTCACCGCCGACGGCAGCCGCATCGGCACCCATCGCGGCTTCGCCCACTACACGGTCGGCCAGCGCCGGGGCCTCGGCGTGGGCGTGGGCCTGCCCCTCTACGTCCGGGAGGTCCGCCCGGCCGACAATGCGGTGGTGGTCGCCCCGGCCGAGGAACAGCGCATCACCGAGCTGGACCTTTCCGGCGTCTCGTTTGTGGGGGCCGACAGCCCGGAAGTCCTTCGCGCGGCGGTGATGACCCGGTACCGGGGGCCGGAGGCTACGGGCAGGCTGGAGCGGCGAGCCGCGTCGTGGCTCTTCAGCTTCGACGAGCCCCAGCCTCCTGCGGCGCCTGGCCAGGCAGCCGTCTTCTACCGCGGCGAGGAGGTCCTGGGCGGCGGCACGATCGACCGGGTCCGGTAGGGCCGGACGTGCCCAAGCGGGGGATCCTCGACCGGCTCCGGTCCGACAACCTGGCGTTCTTCGATCTCCACGTGGGCACGCTGGAACTGCGCATCGGCGCCGTGGAGAACGTTCGTGACCAGGCGCGCATCGTCGCCCTGAAGCACTGGGAGCAGCTGGAGGCGTACGTCGCCGGCCACTCGTCGTTCATGACCTCGTTCGTCCCCCAGCCGGTGGGCCCCGGCGCCCCGCCGCTCGTGCGGGCAATGGGCGACGCCTCGGACGCGGCGGGCGTGGGCCCCATGCTGACGCTGCCCGGTGCCATGGCGGAGGCGGTCGCCCGGGACCTGAGCCAGCACGCCCGGGAGGTCATCGTCTCCACGGAGGGCGACACGTTCACCATGCACCGCAGGGCGCAGACCTTCGTCGTCGAGCCGCCGATGGGCTCGGGCCGGCCCGGCGTCGGCGTGCGGATCGAGCCGGGCCGCCCCTTCGCCTTCTACGCCTCGACGGGCCGCACCCGCAGCAACCCCGGCATCGGTCATGCGCGGGTGGTGGCCGTGCTGGCCGACCACGGGGCGGTCGCGGACGCCGCGGCAAGCGCCATCGGCATGGCGATGCTGCACGCCAACCACGTCGAGCGGGCGCTGGCCGCAACGCTGCGCCTCGAACCGTACGGCCTGCGCGGGGTGATCATCCTCGCCGAGTCGCAGATCGGCGTCTGGGGCGACATGCAGATCGTCCGCGCGCCCGGGAGGGCGTAGGTGAGCACCGGCGACCCGGTCGACCGGCTCCGGGGGCTGCGCGGGGCCATCGAGCACCACTCCTATCGCTACTACGTCCTCGACGACCCCGAGGTGTCCGACGCCGAGTACGACGCACTCATGCGCGAGCTCACCTCCCTCGAGGCCGAGCACCCGGAGCTGGTCACGCCCGACTCGCCCACGCAGCGCGTGGGGGCGTCCCCGTCGTCGCTGTTCGCGGCGGTCCCGCACCCGAGCCCGATGTGGTCGCTCGACAACGCGTTCGACTTCGAGGAGCTCGTGGCGTGGGGCAAGCGGGTCGAGAAGGTGCTGGGCGGCGTGGCCGATTACTGGTGCGAGCTCAAGGTCGACGGGGCCGCCGCGAACCTCACGTACGCCGACGGGCGGCTCGCCGTGGCGGCCACGCGGGGTGACGGGCGCACCGGCGAGGACATCACCGTCAACGTCAAGACCATCCCGTCGGTACCGCTGCGCCTGCGCTCCGACGACCCGCCGGCCCTGGTCGAGGTGCGAGGTGAGATCTATATGCCGCCGAAGGCCTTCGCGGAGCTCAATCGCGGCCTGGAGGCCGAGGGGGAACGGGTCTTCGCCAACCCCCGCAACGCCGCGGCCGGATCCCTGCGCCAGAAGGATCCCAAGGTGACCGCCAGCCGCAGCCTGGCGCTGCTGGTCCACGGGGCGGGACGCTGGGACGGGGGTCCGCGGTTCGTACGGCACTCCGAGCAGATGCAGGAGCTCACGAGGCTCGGATTCCGGGTCATGGCCGAGACCCGGCTCGCAACCGACCTGGAGGCCGTCTACGACTTCTGCAGGTACTGGGAGGCACACCGCCACGACCTGGGCTTCGAGGTCGACGGCGTGGTCGTGAAGGTGGACCAGATCGCCCAGCGTGACGAGCTCGGCTACACGTCGAAGAGCCCACGGTGGGCCATCGCCTACAAGTTCCCGCCCGAGGAGAAGACGACCCGCCTCGTGGACATCAAGACCCATGTGGGGCGCACCGGCGCCGTCACGCCGTTCGCCCAGCTGGAGGCCGTGGTGCTGTCCGGCGGGACCGTGACGCAGGCAACCCTGCACAACGAGGACGAGATCGCCCGCAAGGACATCCGCATCGGCGACTGGGTGCTCGTGCGGCGGGCCGGCGACGTCATCCCCGAGGTGATCGCCCCGGTCGTCTCCCGGCGCACCGGCGAGGAGCGGGCGTTCAGGATGCCCGAGGACTGCCCGGTCTGCGGGACGCCCCTGGTGCGCCCGGAAGGCGAGAAGGTGCGCCGCTGCCCGAACGAGCTCTGCCCCTCCCGGGGGGTCGAGGCCCTGTTCCACTTCGCCGGGCGGGGTGCGATGGACATCGAGGGCCTGGGGGAGCGCACCATCTTCGAGCTGTGGGAGCGCGGCCTCGTCCGCGACCCGGGCGACGTCTACAGCCTGACGAGGGACCAGCTCCTGTCGCTGCCGCTGTTCGCCGACAAGAAGGCCGACCTCGTCCTGTCCTCGGTCGAGGCGTCGAAGGACCGGGGCCTCGCCCGGGTGCTCGTCGGCCTCGGGATCCGCCACGTCGGGCCGCCCACCGCCTGGGATCTCACCGCAGCATTCGGCTCGATCGACGCCATCGCGGGGGCCTCCGAGGAGTCCCTCAGCGCCGTCGAGGGGGTCGGTCCCGTGCTGGCGGCATCGATCCGCGGCTGGTTCGACAACCCCCGCAACGCCGAGATCGTCGAAAAGCTGAAGGCGGCCGGCGTCCGGCTGGCGGAGGAGCGCCTCGAGGCGACCGGTCCCCTGGCCGGGAAGACCTTCGTCCTCACCGGGTCGCTGCCGAACCTCACCCGGGACGAGGCGGCGAGGCTCGTCACCGATGCCGGTGGGACGGTCACCTCCAGCGTTTCGAAGAAAACGGACTACGTGGTGGTGGGCGAGAACCCCGGCAGCAAGCTCGCGCGGGCGGAGGCCCTCGCCATTCCGGTCCTCGACGAGGCCGGCCTCCGTGAGCTGACAGAAGGATGAGCGTCCCCCCGTCACAAACGGAGCGGGTGCGGTGCTTCATAGGCTGATGGACGTGACGGTGAGTCTTCCGGCGGGTGATCTGGCAGGCCAACGAGGCATGGTGCAGGCCTTCGAGGCGCTCTTCGTCGCCGAGTACCCGAAGGTCGTCGGCGTCGCCAACCGGGTGCTGGTCGACCGGGCCGAGGCGGAGGACGTGGCGCAGGAGGTCTTCCTCGACTTCCACCGGCGCCATTCGCCGACCGCCCCCTACGCGGCGGCCTGGCTGCACCGGGCGGCCTGGCACACCGCACTGAACCGGGTCCGGGGACGCCGGCGCCGGGAGCGGCGAGAGGAGCTGGATGCCGCCTCCGGCGGCGAGGACGGGTGGTCGGCGGATCCGCAGCGCATCGCCGAGCGCAACTACGACCGGGACGCCGTCCGCTCCGCCATGCGCAAGCTGCCGGCCCGGGCGGCCGGGGTGCTGGCGCTGCGCTACAGCGGGCTGTCGTATGCGGAGGTCGGGGAGGCCATGGGGATCGGTGTCGGACAGGTGGGGACGGTGCTCCGGCGGGCAGAGGCCCGTCTCAAGCGGGAGGTGCAACTATGAAGCGTCATCCGAGCCAGTCGGTGCTCCGCCAGATCCTGGACGAGCCCGGGGCCGTGCCCGAGCCGGACCGCACCCACGCAGCATCCTGTGCCAGCTGCCGGCGCCACAGCGAGGCGATGGCGGCCGATGCCGCCGTGGCCGCGGCGGCTCTCACGGGAGCCAACGAGGCAGTGGACCCCGTTCCCGCCCTGCGGCGGCTCCGCAGCGCCGAGACCGGCGTCGTCCCGCCCAAGCCCACCCTTGCCGACCTGCTCCGCACCGGGGTGCAGCTCGCAGGGCGGCGCACGCTCCGGGCGGGGGCCATCCTCACCGTCGTCGTCGCTTCCATGGGAGCCCTCGTGGCCACGGGCGTCGCGAGCGACATCATCAAGATCTTTCAGCCCGAGAGCTTCGTCGCCGTCCCGATCGACATCACGAGCCTGGGCACCCTGCCGGATCTCTCCGGCTACGGCTCGGTGCGGGTGCTGCAGTCGCCTCAGGGGGATATGGCCTCCAGCCTGGCAGGCGCCGCCCAGAGCAGCGGCCTGCACCTCCTGACGCCCGGCAAGCTGCCCTCGGAGATCAAGGGCGACCCGGCGTTCCACGTCCTGTCGGCGGGATCGGCATCCTTCACCTTCAGCAAGGCTGCCGCCTCTGCCAGCGCCGACAAGTTCGGCAAGCCGCTCCCGGCGCTCCCGGCCACCCTCGACGGGAGCAGCCTGACGCTCAATGGTGGGCCGGTGGTGATCGAGACCGTCGGGTCGCAGAGCAGCCTCGGGCCCTTCTCGGTTCCGAAGTCGGGCGCCAGCGGCACCGCCGCCGATAACGCCCACCACGGGCTCCTGGGAGGGCTGGGCGGCATCCCGCAGCTCGTCATCGTGCAGATGAAGGCGCCGGTGCTCTACTCCGACGGCCCCTCGGTCGCCCAGTACGAGGACGCCCTGCTGTCGATGCCGGGAGTCCCGGCCTCGCTGGCGAGCCAGGTCAGGGCCCTCGGGGACCTGTCGTCCACCCTGCCGATCCCGATTCCGAAGTCCCTGGCCTCGGCGCACGCCGCCGACATCAACGGGGCGCCGGGCCTGGTCATCGGCGACACAACCGGCATCGCCAGCGGCGTCGTGTGGCAGAGCCATGGCCTGGTGTACGGGGTGGCCGGTTCCCTGACCGACCGCCAGGTCGTCGCCATCGCGAGGTCGATGCACTGAGCGTAGCGATCGAAGGTATCCCGCAGCCGGATAGGCTGCGGGATACCTTGCCCGATGCCTCGGATGCCGCCATCGTCACGACGGGTCTGACCAAGACCTACGGCTCCGTCACCGCGGTCGCCGGCCTGTCGATGGCGGTGCCGCGGGGAGAGGTCTTCGGCTTCCTCGGCCCCAACGGCGCCGGCAAGACCACCGCGGTGAAGCTCCTGCTCGGCCTCGCCCGGCCCACGTCGGGCAGCGCCACGGTGCTGGGGGCGCGCGCCGGCGACGCCTCGGCCAGGCGCCGCATCGGCTACCTGCCCGAGCTGTTCCGGTACCAGGTCTGGCTCACCGCCTACGAGGTGCTCGTGCTGCACTGCCGCCTCGCCCGGATCCCGACGTCGCGCACCCGTGCCGAAGTCGAGCGTGCCCTGGTCACCGTGGGGCTTGCCGAGCGAGCCCACGACCGGGTCGGGACGTTCTCGAAGGGCATGCAGCAACGCCTCGGACTCGGCGTCGCCCTGCTGGGCAACCCCGAGGTCGTGTTCCTCGACGAGCCGACATCCGCGCTCGACCCGGTGGGGCGGAAGGACGTGCGCGACATCATCCGCAATCTGCGGGACCGGGGCATGACGGTGTTCCTCAACTCGCACCTCCTTGGCGAGGTGGAGCAGGTCTGCGATCGGGTGGCGGTGGTCCACCACGGCTCCGTCATCGCCAGCGGACAGCTGGACGCCCTGCTCTCGGACTCCGGCGTCCGGGTCAGGGTCGACGGCCTCGGGGCGGCCACGGGCAAGCTGCAGCGGTTCGGCGAGCTCCACCGGGACGGCGACTGGATCTCCGTCGACGGCGTGGCGCTGGAGACGGTGCCGGACCTCGTCGCGGAGATCGTTGCCCTCGGGGGCCGGGTGTACGCCGTCGAGCCGCGCCACCAGAGTCTCGAGGACCGGTTCATGGAACTGCTCGGGGGCGAGTCGTGAGTGCCACGCTGACGATCGCCGGGGCCACGGTCCGGGAGGCGTCCCGGAAGAAGCTCGTCGTGGCCCTTGCCCTCATCACCGTGGTGGGGATCGCCCTCACCGGGTTCGGGTTCTGGCGGCTCACCGTCCTCGCCCACCAGCTCGACCGGGGGGCTCCTCGCCTGGACGTCGCCGAGCTCAAGACCGTCACCTCCCAGCTCCTGATCGTGGCGATGTTCGCCTTCAGCTTCGTGCTCGCGCTCAGCACGGTGTTCATGGCGGCTCCCTCGATCGCCGGGGAGCTGGAGTCCGGCGTGGCCGCCGCGGTGCTCACCCGGCCGATCCGCCGGGTGCAGTTCCTCGCCGGCAAGTGGCTCGGCCTGGCGGTGCTCACCGCCGGCTACGTGGTGGTCGCCTCGAGCCTCGAGTTCCTCGTCGTCGACCTCGTCACCGGCTACCGGCCGCCGCATCCCCTCGGGTTCATGGCGTTCCTCACCGGGGAGGCGCTGGTGACCCTCACCCTCACGACCCTGCTCAGCACCCGCATGTCGTCCGTCACCGGCGGGGTCGTGGCGCTCGGCGGTTTCATGCTCGCCTGGATGGGCGGCATCGCCGTTGCGCTCGGGGCCGCGCTGAACAACCACGGGGTCGCCACCGTGGGGACCCTCACGCGCATGATCATGCCTTCCGACGGCCTCTGGCGTGGGGCCGTCTACTCGCTCGAGCCGGCCGCATGGATCGCCGGCATCCTCGGCTCGGGGCGCACCCAGGCGGCCGCCAACCCGTTCTTCGCCCCGAGCGGGCCGCCGGTCGCCTACCTACTGTGGGTCGGTGTCTGGGCGGTCGCCGTCTTCTCGGCGGCCTCCTGGAGCTTCCGCCGCCGAGAGATCTGAGCTGGGGAAGCGGAAGCGCACTTCCGGCGCGATGATCAGGCGTGCCGAACGACAGGGACCAGGTATCGGTGACGGTTGTTCGGGCCGATTCCGCGCCGACGGCAACGGAGGAGGACGTCTACCGGGCGTTCGCCGATGCCCTTCCCGACACCGCGCTGATGGTCTTCGGCAAGGACCTGCGCTATCAGGTGGTAGCCGGCGCCGGGATCACCCGCTTCGGCTGGAGGCGCCAGGACATCGTCGGCCGCCGTCCCGGCGATGTCCTGCCGCCGGCGGAGGCGAGCGTCGTCGAGGCAGAGATGCGGTGGGTCCTCTCCGGTGAGGTACGGCAGTTCGAGCGCGGGGGTGTCCATGACCCCGGATCCGTGTGGTCCTGCACGATGACGCCTCTTGTGACGCCGGAGGGAAGCGTGGTCGGCGGGATGATCATTGCCCGGGAGGTCAGCGGGGTCCGTGAAACCGAGCGGGCCTGGCGCCAGGCGGAGCAGCGCTGCGCCGTCGCCCTGGCCGCAGCTCCCGTCTTCGTGTTCACGCAGGACCGTCAGCTTCGCTTCACCTGGGCCAACAAGACGGTGATCAACGCCTCGCCCGAGCTCCTCGTCGGTCGCACCGATGAGGAGGTCCTCCCGCCCGATGCCGCCCAGGCAGTCCTTCCCGCCAAGCGACGCGTGCTCGAGACCGGGCTCGGCACCCGCCTGGTGTTCAAGGTGCCCTCCGAGGGTGGGACCCGGTATTTCGACATGACGCTGCAGGCGGACCGGGACGACACGGGATCCATCGTCGGGATCACGGGCGCCGCCCTCGACGTGACGGAGATCAAGAGGAGCGAGGAGCGTTTCGAGGCGGTCCTGGAGGCGGTGCTCGACTCCGTGACCATCCAGCAGGCGGTCCGGTCGGAGGGGGGCGACATCGTCGACTTCCGGATCACCTACGCCACGACGGGGGCCTCGGATTTCGCTGGGCGCGGCCCCCGTGACCTTGTGGGCCGGACCATCCTCGAGCTCTACCCGCCGCTGCGGGGGACGGGCTTCCTCGACGACTATCTGGACGTCCTCCGCACGGGCCGCCCACTGCACCTGACGGCGTTGCCGTACTCGGAGGAGGGCGAGGTGCGCCGCTACGACGTGGTGGCAAGCCGCCTGGCCGACGACGAGCTGCTCGTGGTGTGGAGCGACGTGACCGACCGGGAGATCCAGCGCGAGGCCGCCGCCCGGGCCGAGGCCGTCCGGGCCATCGCCGAGGAACTGCAGCGCGGCCTGCTCCCCGGCGATCCGCCCGATGTCGAGGGGTTCGCCTTCGCGGTGGCGTACCAGCCCGCCAATGAGACCGCCGAGGTCGGCGGGGACTGGTACGACGTCGTGGTCGTACCGGGTACGGGGGCCGTCGTCGTTGTGGTCGGCGACGTCGAGGGCCACGACGCCGGTGCAGCCGCGGTGATGGCCCGGGTCAGCAGTGTCATCAGGGCGGAGGCCAGCCGGGGTGAGCGCCCCTCCGCCGTGCTCTCGGTGGCCGAGAACTTCCTCCTCGACCTGGACGTGGAGCGGATGGTGACCGTCGCCGTGGCATCGGTGTGCCCGGCCACCGGGGCGGTGACGCTTGCAAGCGCCGGTCACCCGCCGCCGCTGTTGAGAGACGGCTCGATGGTGCGGGCCATGGAGGTGGACCCGGGGCCCCCGCTCGGCGCCGGGCCCGCCTCCCGTCCCGAGTCGCAGTCGTCGCTGCCCCCCGGCGGCGTGATGCTGTTCTACACCGACGGGCTGCTCGGCCCGCAGCTTGCGGTAGACGAGGCGATGGAAGAGCTAGGCGCTTGCCTTTCGCGCCTCCCGCCCGGCGGTCCTCTGGATAAGCTGGTTACCGGGATTATTCGGCGGACCGCCGAGTTTCAGCCGTCCGATGACGTGGCCGTCGTGGCGATGCGACGGCTCGACGCCGACCAGAGTTAGATCCGGACCACCATGGAACTGCGCAACGCAACCGAGGTGCTGCCCGCGGGTCCCCAGGCCCCGTCACTGGCGCGCCGCTTCGTCGCCAAGGCCCTGGATTCCTGGGATCACGCCGACCTGAGCGACCGTGCGCTCCTCGCGGTCAGCGAGCTCGTCACCAACGCGTTCCTCTACGGGGAGGGCGACATCGTCCTCGTGGTCACGCTCGGGGTCTTCCTTCGGGTCGAGGTACGCGACGACGGCGCCGGCATGCCCGCGCAGCGCTACTACTCGCCGACGTCGACCACCGGCCGGGGCCTGCACCTCGTGGACCACATGGCGGATCGATGGGGCACGAGCGCGGTGGGCGACCAGGGCAACGGGGCCGGGGGCAAGGCGGTGTGGTTCGAGATCGACACGCCGGCCGCCGCCGAGGCCGAACGGGCCAGGTTGAAATGGCGGTCTAGCCGGTCGTGAGTGACACGCCGCAGCTGATCGAGGTGCGCATCCTGTCCCTCCCGGTGCCGATCCTGCAGCGCGCCCGCGAGCACGGCGACGGCATGATGCGGGAGTTCGCGCTGATCCAGCTCAGCGAGGCGGACAATCACGGGGTCCCACGCCGGCTCCTCGAGGTCGCCGACGAGCTCAAGGACCGGTTCTCCGGCTTCACCGCCGGCACTGACGCCGAGCTGGCGGCCGCCGAGGCCTCTGCCGAGACGGAGATCGATCTCGTGTACAAGGTGCCGGCCGAGATCTCGGATGCATGCATCCGCCTGGGGTCGCTGCTGGCCGAGGCCGACGAGTACTGCCGGGCCGGCCGGCACCTCCTGACGCTCGTGACGCCCCCGGAGGCCGTGTCATTCCGCACCTGGTTCCTGGAGGAGTTCGTCCGCCAGGTCGCCGGCGAGGACCCGCTGCCCTGGCCCGCCTGGCGGGCCGCCCACCCCGACTGAGGTGGGGGCCGCCGCCCCGAGAGGTTAGGTAAAAATGTCAGCGATAACAACACATTCTTACCTAACCTCTGTGTCGGAAGTATGGCGTGATGGTAGTATGTGCGGTATGGCGAAAGATAAGGTCACGATTACGCTCGATAGAACGAAGGCGTCCCAAGCCCGGTCGCTGGTCGGCGCAGGCTCCACCTCCGAGGTGATCGACCTGGCGCTGGATCGGCTCATCTGGGCAGAACGGTTGCGAGCCGACATCACCGCCTATCAGCGGGTTCCCCCTACCGATGCCGAGGCACAGCTGGCAGCCGTCGGGGATCTCTCGGCCCTCGGCGACGACACGGATTGGGAGGCCCTGTATGGGGTCGACGATGATGCTCCGTGAGTCCGCCAGCGCCCCGCCGGGG